>NZ_JBIAQI010000005.1:0-377579 GCF_042888905.1 Streptosporangium sp. NPDC002721 | reverse complement strand
GGGACGGTGTGGGAGAGTAGGTCACCGCCGGACAATCGTTTCACGTAGGGCCCTCACCGTTGGTGGGGGCCTTCGTGCTTTCACGGGCCCTTTTCTGACAGCACGGTGGGTCACCGGCACATGAGCCTTCCCGCCGTTGTGATCGCCTGCCCCGCTGCCGGGGAGTTGAGCTGCACCACCACCTGGCGCCGGCCGTCCTCGCTGCTCATGGCGATTCCCGAGTACCCGTAGATCATCCCGGAGTGGTTCCACACCCGGATGCCGCACGGCAGCCTGTCGGCGAAGACGCCCAGGCCGCCCGCGCGTTTCAGGGCGGTTCCCTCCAGCAGTCGTTTCGGTGTCGCCCCCCTGGAGGGTTCGTTGCCGGACACGGCCCGCTTCCCGCCGAACAGCGCCTCGTAGAAGGTGCCCACGTCCCGCGCGGTCGATACCAGCCCGCCCGCGGACCAGAAGATCGAGGAGTTCACGATCGTCGCTCCGGGACCGTCGCCCTGTCTTCCCGGGGCGAGCCCGGCGGGTTGTAGATCCCGCGGCAGTTCGGTGTCGCGCAGCTTCAGGGGTCCGGTGACGCGCTTGCGGAGCGCCTCGGCGTAACTCTGGCCGGTGACCTTCTCGATGATGAGGCCGAGAAGGATGAAGTTGCCGTTGGAATAGCGGTTCAATCCGCTTTTTCCCGGTCTGCCGCCGTAGCCGAGGAGTTCCCGCGGTGGCCAGTCGCGCGTGTGCATGCCGTCGTCGACGATGGCGTCCATGAAGCGGGAGTCGGTGAGATAGTCCGGTATTCCACTGGTGTGGTTGAGCAGTTGTTCCACGGTCACCCGGTCGGCGCCGGGAAGGACACCGGGAAGCAGCTTGCCGAGCGTGTCGTGAAGGGCCAGCCGTCGCTCGCGTACCAGCTGGAGTGTGATCGTCGCGGTGAACGTCTTGGTGATGCTCGCGATCCGGAAGCGATGGTCGACCCGCATCGGGGTGCGCGTCGCCGGGTCGGCGAATCCGGAGGCGGCCTCCTGGACCCTTCCGTTGTCGCGGACGTGCACGACCGCTCCCGGGGATCCGGCCGCCGCCACCAGATCGTCCGCGATCATCTGGAGGGTGGAGGCCGAACCGGCCGGGTCCGGCGACGCCGGGGGAGGCGGCCGTTCAGCAGGAGAAGAAAGGGGGAAGGAGGGGGACGCGGGCACGGGGCTCGTTCGCGGGGGAGAGGTGGGCGGGGCGGCGCCGGGAGCGGGGGAACAGGCGGTCAGCGCGATCACCAGCGAGACGGTCCCGAGTCCGGTCGCGCGCATCCGGCGTTTCCCTTCTCGTTCCCTACGCTCCTCGCCGGGCTCATCACTTCTCCTCAGACGCGAACCGAACCCGAACCAGACCCGAACCGGACGCGGAAGCCTCCGCCTTCGGGCGGGAAGTACGTCAAGACGCTACAAGCAGTGTGGCGAATGGGAAAGCCCGCCTGATGGAGGCCCGGTTCTCGGATGGAGGTCCGGCGGCGGCCGCTTCCGGCGTCGCCGGTCGGCGAGATGCTCGGCGGCCTCGTGCAACTCCGATGTGCTGTTCCGGCGTGCTGTCCTGATGTGTGGCACCCGATGTGCGACCCCCGATGTGCCCTCCTGATGCGCCATTCCGATGTGCTGCTCCGAGGTATCACCAGGCGGCTGTCGGGTGTGTCGCCCGATGTCGCACCTGACGTGTCGCACCCGATCTGTCGCATCCGGCGCGCACCCCCTGCTCCTTCTGTCGATTATGAGCGAAAGTCTCGTCCTTCTCAACCAAAGTACCGGCTGAATATGCTCCGTGACGGTTCGTGGCGTGGATGGCTCACCCGCCCCTCGGTGAGCTCGCAGGTCCGGCTGGCCGCGGGGCGTAGGGAGGGCCGTCTGGCGGTGGCATCTGCTCATATCGTTACAAACCAAGTTTGTTGTGGCGCCCTGAAGGGTGGCCACCCCGGCTCATCAGGCAAGATCCTCTGCTGGAGGGTCGGCCGGGGGCCGGTAAGCGGGGTCGCGGGCCGGGGTGACTTTGGTCGTTGATCATAGAAAGTTTAAGTGATCATGGCAAAAGTTCTTCCAAAAGCGTCAGAAGACGCGTAACTTCCACGCCAAGTTCTCTGCACAACATCAAGAGGGCTTGGTGAGTCGGTGGGTGGCGTTCGCGGGCGGATCTCCTCGGAGAGGGGAGCCGCCGGGCGGGGCCGCCGGCCTGCGGCGGAAGGGGATCGGCGGTCATCCGGTTGAGGCGCCGGGGATCGCGGGACTCCGTCCACCCACACGAAGGTAGGAACGATGAGCGCACACGAAGAAGAGATCGACGAGGTGGCGGGCGCGCTGCGCCGCAGGCTCGGGCTGAACCGCCGCCAGTTCCTCGCGGCCACGACGGGGGTCACCGCGGTGGCCGCCGTCTCGGCGGTGGGCCCGCTCGCGTCGGCCGCGTACGCCTCTCCCGGTGGTGACCAGGAGCGCGGTCAGGGGCACGGTCAGGGGCACGGTCACGGTGACCGCGACGCCCTCGTGCCCGAGGCCAGGCGGGGCATCATCCTCTACACCGTTCGTGACGTGATCTCCCGCGACCCGGCGGCGAACCCGAGCCTGCCGGCCGGCTTCCGGCGCGTCTTCGAGGAGCTCTCGCGGATCGGCTACAGGCAGGTGGAGTTCGCCGGCTACCGCCAGCACGCGAACGCCGAGGGCGGGGCCGACCTGGAGACCGTCGAGGGGGCCAGGCTGCTGCGCCGCTGGCTCGACGACAACGGGCTCAAGGCCCAGGGCAACCACGGCTTCATCCCCGGCTCGTGGCCGCTCACCGAGGCCGACCTCGACCGCTTCAAGCGGACCCTGGAGATCGCCGGCATCCTCGGCATGGAACACGTGGGCACCGGCGGCGACCCGACCAGCAGCGCCTACAAGGCGGACTGGGACCTCGCGGCCCAGAAGTGGAACGGTCTCGGCTCGATCGCCTCGGCCGCCGGTCTCAAGCTGTACACGCACAACCACGACGCGGCGTACGGCTTCCTCCTCGACACGGGCCCGCTCGACGAGCTCGGCCGGCCCACCCGCTCGTCGGGTGTCCGCAAGCTGGAGTACTTCCTCGACATCACCGACCGCAGGCACGTCTACCTGGAGATGGACATCTTCTGGGCGCACGTGGCGCAGTACAGGTTCCGCACCTACACCGCGCGCAACGGCTCCACCCGGACCGACGTCTTCGACCCCCTGAAGCTCGTACGGCGGAACGAGAAGCGGTTCCCGCTGTTCCACGCCAAGGACGGGAAGGCCGACACCGCCACCGGCAACGGCTACGACATGGTGCCGTTCGGTACCGGTGACATCGACTACCGCGCCTTCTTCTCCAAGCTGGACGTCGAGAGGCGCCACCACCCCATGTACGAACAGGACAACGCGCCCGGAGGGGCCGAGGAGCCGGGCCGCTCGCTCCAGTACGCCGACCTCAGTCACAAGAACCTGGCCGCCCTGCGCCGCCGCCGCTGAGAGCGCGGCGGACGACAGGGCGAACCTCACAGAACTCCTTCGGGGTGCTCTTCGGAGAGCACCCCGGAGAGCACCCGCAGAGCACCTCGAAAAACCCGGAGACGGGTCCGGCGGACCGCCACGTGATCGAAGCCGTTGACGCGGCACGCGTGGGGGCCCGTCCTGTCCTGACACCCCCCTGAAGAAGAGGCTCAGGAAGTTGAAACGTACCCGCGCCATGCTCGGTGGAGCACTGGCCGCCCTGTTGTTGCCCCTGGTGGTGCCCGGCACCGCCCCCGTACAGGCCCAGGCCAACGTCCTGGACGCGCCCACGGACTGGTCGAACTACGAGAAGATCACGCTGACCAAGAACGTCGGCGAGCCGATCGACCTGGCGGTGCTGCCCGACAAGAGGGTCCTGCACACCGCTCGTAACGGCGACATCCGCCTGACCGACGGCGCCACCGGCGTCACCAAGGTCATCAACACGATCCCCGTCTACGCGAACTCCGAGGACGGTCTCCAGACGATCGCGATCGACCCGAAGTTCGCCGAGAACAAGTGGGTCTACGTCTACTACGCGCCCAGGACGATGACGGCGCCGTACCCGGAGACGACCCCCACCGGTTCGGCGCCCAACTCGCTGCCCGCGGGGGCGGACGAGTCGTACTGGAACCAGTGGAAGGGCTACAACCAGCTGTCGCGGTTCAAGTGGACCGGTGACGCGCTGGACCTCTCCACCGAGCAGGTCATCATCAAGGTCGAGGCGCAGCGCGGGCAGTGCTGCCACGTCGCGGGCGACGTGGACTGGGACGCCGCCGGCAACCTCTACCTCGTCACCGGTGACAACACCCCCGCGGGCACGCCCGGAGCCAACGGCATGGCGCCCAACAACGACGCCCCCGGGATGAACCCCGGCCTCGACGCGCGGCGCGGCGCCGGCAACAGCAACGACCTGCGCGGCAAGATCCTGCGGATCACGGTGAAGGAGGACGGCACCTACACCGTCCCGGCCGGCAACCTGTTCGCGCCGGGAACGGCCAAGACACGCCCTGAGATCTTCGTGACGGGCGTGCGGAACGCCTTCCGGATCGACGTCGACGACGCGACCGGAACGCTCTCCTGGGGCGACTACGGCCCCGACGCCGGCGCGGCCGACCCCGCCCGCGGGCCCCTGGGCTACGTCGAGTGGAACGTCACCCCCCTCGACAAGCCGATGAACAGCGGCTGGCCCTACTGCACCGGCAACAACTTCAACTACAACGACTGGAACTTCGCGACCTCGACGCCGCGCGCGTGGTTCGACTGCGCGGGTGGTCCGACGAACACCTCCCGCTGGAACACCGGCATCGACAAGCTGCCGGCCGCCACCCCCGCGGACCTCTACTACGGTGACAACAACACCCACCAGCCCGCGGAGTGGGCCGGGCTCACCGACTTCGAGCCGGCGGGCGGCCAGGGGCCGATGGGCGGTCCCGTCTACAACTACGACGCGGCGAACCCGTCGCCGACGAAGTTCCCGGCGTACTGGGACAAGAAGTTCTTCTACGGCGAGTTCTCCCAGGACTACCTCGCGGCGTTCACCGTGACCGGGTCGGACGGGCCGGTGACCAAGCTTGAGCACTTCCTGCCCAACGACGCGCTGAACACGGCGGTGATGCCGATCACCGACAGCCCGATGGACATCGAGTTCGGCCCCGACGGGTCGCTGTACGTGCTCGACTACGGTGACGGCTTCTTCCGCGCCAACCCCGACGCGGGCCTGTACCGCATCGACTACGCCGAGGGCAACAAGACGCCGCAGGCGAAGATCGTCGCCAAGCCGGTGTCGGGCAGCGCCGCGCCGCTGACCGTCGCCTTCAGCGCGGAGACCTCCACCGACGCCGAGCCGGGCGCGCTGACCTACGAGTGGGACTTCGACGGCAACGGGACCTTCGACGCCACCGGCGTGACGGCCTCGCACACCTACCCGGCGCTCGGCCAGTACTCCGCCAGGCTCCGCGTGACCGACGCGCAGGGCAAGTTCGGGCTCACCTCGACCGAGATCACCGTGGGCAACACCGCGCCCGAGGTGACCATCCAGACCCCGGGCAACGGTTCCTTCTTCAACTGGGGCGACGCGGTGCCGTTCCGGATCGGGGTCTCCGACAAGGAGGACGGCAACAACCCGGTGTGCAGCCGGGTGCAGTGGACCTTCGGCCTCGGCCACGACACGCACGCGCACCCCGAGACCCTCGGTTCGGGATGCTCGGGCGCCTGGCCGACCCCGGCCGACGCTCCCGAGCACGGCGAGACCGAGAACATCTTCGGCGTCGTCGTCGTGAGCTACCGGGACAACGGCGCCGGTGACATCCCCGGGGCGCTCGGCGACGCCACGCTCATCCTCAACCCCAAGGAACTGCAGGCCGAGCACTCGGACGCGAACAGCGGCGTCACCAAGGTGGAGGACGAGAGCGCGTCCGGCCTGGCGAAGATCACCTCGTTCGACGCCGGCGACTGGATCGCGTACGACCCGGTGAACTTCGCCGGCGTCACCGGCGTGAAGACCCGCGCCTCCGGTGCGGGAACGCTGTCCCTGCGCTGGGGCTCGGAGACGGCGGAGCCGTTCGCCACCGTCACCGTGCCCGCCGGTTCCGGCTGGCAGACCGTGGACACCTCGCTCGCCGGCGCCCCGACGGGCAGCGGCAAGCTCTACGTCACCTCGACCGGCGGCGTGGAGGTCGACGGGTTCACCTTCCAGGGCGACGGGGTCTCCGACGAGACGCCTCCGACCGTGTCGGCCACGCTCGCCCCGGCCGCGCCGGGCGGGGAGAACGGCTGGTACACCGGCAACGTCACGCTGACGGTCACCGCGACCGACAACGGCACTGTGTCGAGCAGGCAGTACTCGCTCAACGGCGGCACGACGTGGTCGAACGCCAACAACCCGGTCACCCTGACCGCCGACGGGACGGCCACCGTGAGCTACCGGGCGACCGACAGCGCGGGCAACGTCTCGCCGGTCGGCACCGTCACGGTGAAGATCGACAAGGCCGCCCCGGTCCTGACCGTGAGCGGGGTGGAGCCCGGCAAGTACGGTGACTCCGCGTCCATCACGCCGGTCTTCTCCGCGGCCGACGCGACGTCGGGGGTGGCGAGCGTGACGGCGGCCATCGGCGACCTGCAGGTGGCCACCGGCGAGCCGCTCGCCCTGTACAAGCTGGCGCTCGGCGCGAACACGCTGACCGTCACCGCGAAGGACAAGGCGGGTCACGTCACGAAGCAGACCGTCGCGTTCGAGGTCACGACCTCCGTCGCCGACGTGGAGAGGCTCATCGGCCTCTTCGAGGCGGCCGGGAAGCTGTCGGCCTCCGGCGCCGCGAAGCTCAAGGACAAGATCTCCAAGGTCTTGGTGTCCGAGGACAAGGGACGCGAGCGCGACAAGAAGAAGATCGTCAAGAAGCTCGAACGCTTCGTCGAAGCGGTCAACGACCCGAAGATCGTCTCCAACCCGGAGGTGAAGGCCACGCTCCTGCGTGACGCCAACGCCCTGATCGCGCAGTACAGCGCTCCGGCCGCCGAATGACGCCGACGCGCTGATGCCGCCACGTTGACGGCGACGCGCTGACGACGAGGGGGGAGAGCCTGACAGGCTCTCCCCCCTCGTTCGTTTCCGGGACCCGGTGGGTGTGACGGCGGGCTCGGACCTCGTGGCCGTGCCGCCTCGGGCCGGGGCCGAGGTGCCGGTGTGTGACGGGAGGCTTGTGGCCATGTCACCCGGGGCCGGGGCCGAGATGCCGGTGTGTGACGGGAGGCTCGCGGCCGCGTCACCCGGGACCGGGACCCCGGACCCGGAGTACGTCCGGGGCGCCGGCGGATCCCCTGAGGCCTAGGGCTTGAGCTTGGGGCTTCGGACCGGATCCTGGTGAGGGGTGAAGTCGAGGTCCTTGATCCTGGGGTCGCCCTCGTCGGCGAAGTAGTGGTCGGGCCGGGTGGAGTCGTCGCCCTCGGAGGACTTCACGGCGCGCGCGATGACCGTGCCGAGCGCGGCGACGGCCAGGTTGACCGCGAGCGCGAGGACACCGGCGTAGATCGTCATCTTGGTGTCCAGGCCCAGCTTCTCCAGCGGGAACGCCGACCCGGCGAAGTGCAGCTTGCCGGTGACCGGGTTGCCGATGTTGTAGAGCAGGAGCATCCCGGCCCCCATGCCGGCGACCCACCCGGCGATCAGGCCGTTGCGGTGGAACCAGCGGGTGTAGAGGCCGAGCGCCACCGACGGGAGCGTCTGCAGGATGATGACGCCGCCGATGAGCTGCAGGTCGATGGAGAAGCCGGTGTCCAGGAACAGGATGCACAGCACCGCGCCGACCTTGACGAGCAGCGAGGTGATCTTGGAGACGCGGGCCTCGTCGGCGTCGCTCGCGTGCGGCTTCAGATACTCCTTGTAGATGTTGCGGGTGAACAGGTTCGCCGCGGCGATCGACATGATCGCCGCCGGGACCAGCGCGCCGATGCCGATCGCGGCGTAGGCGACGCCGGTGAACCAGTCGGGGAACATCTTGTCGAACAGCTGCGGCACGATCGTGTTGTTGTCCTTGCCGATGGGCTGGATCCCGGCCGCGATGGCCATGAAGCCGAGCAGCGCGATCAGGCCGAGCAGCAGGCTGTAGGCGGGCAGTGCCGACATGTTCCGCTTGATCACGTCGCGGTTCTTGGAGGCGAGCACGCCGGTGATGCTGTGCGGGTAGAGGAACAGCGCGAGCGCCGAGCCCAGGGCCAGCGTGACGTACTGCAGCTGGTTGTTCATGTTGAGCAGGGTGCCGTCGCCGGGCGCGGGGCTGGCGTCGAACTTGGCCTGGGCGGCGTCGAAGATGCCCGACCAGCCGCCCTCGATCTGGGCGGGGATCGCGAAGATCGCCACCAGGATCACGATGTAGATCAGCGTGTCCTTGACGAACGCGATCAGCGCCGGGGCGCGCAGGCCCGACTGGTAGGTGTACGCGGCCAGGATCGCGAACGCGATGATGATCGGCAGGTGGCCGGTGATGCCCATCGACTTCAGCACGGCCTCGATACCGACGAGCTGGAGCGCGATGTAGGGCATCGTCGCGACGATGCCGGTGATCGCGACCAGCAGCGCCAGTGTGGGGGAGCCGAACCTGGCCCGGACGAAGTCGGCCGGGGTCACGAAGCCGTGCACGTGCGAGACCGACCAGAGGCGGATCAGCACCAGGAAGACGATCGGGTAGACCACGATCGTGTACGGCACCGCGAAGAAGCCCATCGCGCCCGCGCCCCAGAGCAGGGCGGGCACGGCTACGAAGGTGTAGGCGGTGTAGAGGTCGCCGCCGACCAGGAACCAGGTGACCCACGAGCCGAAGTTGCGGCCGCCGAGCCCCCACTCGTCGAGGCTCGCCAGGTTGTCCGGGCGGCGCCAGCGCGCGGCCACGAACCCCATGCCGCTGACCACCAGGAACAGCACGGAGAAGATGATGATCTCTGTCAGGTGAGCTTCCATCGGGTCACCGCCGCCGCTTCGTCATCTGGTAGACGATCGTGGTGCACGTGACCCCGACCGCGATGAAGGCGAGCTGCAGCCAGTAGAACAGCGGAAAACCGAGAAGCCGGGGCTCATCGGAATTGTAGAGAAACGGGAGCAAAGGTAGGATGATCGGCACGATAAGCAGCCAGTTCCATGGGCTGCGATCGCTCCGGTTCCCGTTTGGAGTGGTCAACACGGTCTCCTCGAGCTGGAGAAGGGACGTCCGGACAGGATCGTCCCCTTCGGCTGACCGGCAGCGTAATTACACGGCCGTTTCATTCAGGTCACCGAGCGCCGAGCGGCACGGGTGGCGCGACGAACGGCAACCCGGCTCCGCACCCGAGGTCGCAGGCGAGGTCACGGGGTTCTCACCTCCCGTGCGAATTCACTTCGCCGACGAACTGACGCCGGTCACCGAATCCCCGGCGCGGCTTCCTTGACATGATCGAGCAAGTTCTCGTAAAGGCACGTCTCGTAAGAGCGTGGCGCGCGAAGACGTGACGTGACGTGCCACGCCGTGTCATGCGGTGCCACGCGTGTCACCCGGCGGGCCGGCCCGCCGTCACGAACCCTCGCGCGGTAGCCGGTTCCGAAGGCGGCTCCCGGTGGGTCCCGGCGGCGGGTGGTCCCGGGCGGTCCCGGCCGTGCGCGGGCTCAGACGGTCCTGTCGGCGGCGGTTCTCGGCTCGTGCCGTACGTCTTCCGGCAGGCCGAGCTCCCTGGTCCAGGCGGCGAACTCCACCAGGATGCCGTCGGGGTCCTTGAAGTAGATCGACCGGACGAACACGCCCTCTCCCATGGCGGCCGCTATGCCGAGCTCGCTGTCGTCGTGGTTGAGGATCACCCCGACGTCCACGCCCTTGGCGATGAGCTTGTCGCGGTACTCCTCGATCCGCTCGGGGGCGACGTCGAGGGCGATGTGGTTCATCGAGCCGACCGCCGAGAGCAGCTCACCCCGGTCGGGCAGGTTCTTCGGCGCCGAGACGCCGGGAACGCCCTCGGGCGCGTCGGGGAACCAGAAGAACGCCAGCGCGTTGCCGCCGCCGCAGTCGAAGAAGAAGTGCTGCCCCCAGCCCATCGGCAGCTCGATCGTCTTGATCAGGGGCATGCCCAGGACGCCGGAGTAGAAGTCGACCGTCCGCTTCATGTCCGAGCACACCAGCGCGAGGTGGTTGATCCCGCGCAGCTCGAACTCGGTGTTGTCCGCCATGTTCTCCTCGCTCCCTCGGGTAATGACCTGCTTATCACAGGAACCGGGAGGGCGGAGCGGACCGCTGTCCGGGGCCCGGCCCTCCGAGGACGATCACCAGGCGACCTTCAGGGACGACAGGCCGTACACGAAGCTGAGGGAGCGGAAGTGCGCCTCGGACTCGACCTCGCGCAGCTCGGGGAAGCGCCTGAGCAGCGCGGGGAAGGCGACGCACATCTCCATCCGGGCCAGCGGCGCGCCCAGGCAGTGGTGCACGCCGTGGCCGAAGGCCACGTGGCCGGGCGCGCCCCGGGTGATGTCCAGCACCTCCGGATCGGACAGGAACGCGGGGTCGCGGTTGGCGCCGAGCAGCGAGCACATCACCAGCTCGCCGGGCCCGATCTCCTGTCCGGCGATCTCGACGCCGGTGGTGGTCGTCCTGAAGGTGCTGGAGTGGACGATGCTGAGCCAGCGCAGCAGTTCCTCCACCGCGGCGTCGGCCCGGTCGGGCTCCTTCTTGAGCAGCTCCAGCTGCTCGGGGTCGCGCAGCAGGGCGAGCGTGCCCAGCCCGAGCATGTTGGCGGTGGTCTCGTGACCGGCCACCAGCAGCAGGCCGCCGATGCCGACGAGCTCGTCCGGCGTCAGGTCGGCGTGCTCGCGGACCAGCGTGCCGAGCAGTTCCTCTCCCGGGTCGGCCCGGGCGCGGGCGACCAGCTCGGCCATGTAGGCGCGCGACTCCATCTGTGCAGCCCTGCGCTCCTCGAAGGACGCCGACATGTCGAGCATCCGGCCGGTCCTGCGCTGGAAGTCCTTGCGGTCGGCGTACGGCACGCCCAGCAGCTCGCAGATCACCAGGGAGGGGATCGGCAGCGCGAACGACGACACCAGGTCGGCGGGTGACCCCGCGCGCTCCATCGCGTCCAGGTGGTCCTCGACGATGCACGCGATCCGCGGCTCCAGCCGGCGTATCCGGCGCAGGGTGAACTCCGGGGTGAGTATCCGGCGCAACCGGGTGTGCTCGGGAGGGTCGAAGGCGAGCAGGTTGCCCGCGCGGAGCGCCGCGAGCTCCTCCTCGCTGCTCGGGACGCCCGGCGGCCGGAAGTCGATCATCTGGGCGTTGCTGAACCGCTCCGCGTCGCTCAGCACCGCGCGCACGTCCTCGTAGCGGGTCACCAGCCAGGCGTCGACACCCGGCGGTGTCCTGACGAGCCTGATCCCCTCTCCGTCCCGCAGCGCCTCCAGCTCCGGATCGGGATCGAAACCCGCTCGCCGCATGTGCGGAGGCAGCGTCGGAGACTCGCCCATGGGACCCCCTCGATGACTCGCCGTTCTGGCCACTCAGCAAAAAACGCTAGCAACCCATCGATTGCGCACAAAGGACCCCGGGGGCCGTCCAGGGTCAGTTTCGTGTCACTGACCAGCCACTACTTGCTCCGGCCCGCTTCATTCTCCTCGGCGGACGTCGTACGAAAACATGACAGTAGATGTCCCCTTTTCGCGCCACGCTGGCCCTATGACAAGAACGCTGGAAGGGAAGGTCGCCCTGGTCGCGGGGGCGACGAGGGGGACCGGCCGGGGGATCGCGGTGGAACTGGGCGCGGCCGGTGCCACGGTCTACTGCACCGGGAGGAGCACGCGGGAGCGCCGCTCGGAGATGGACCGGCCGGAGACCATCGAGGACACGGCCGAGCTGGTGACCCGCGCGGGCGGGCACGGGATCGCGGTCCGGGTGGACCACCTGGACCCGGAGCAGGTACGGGCCCTGGTGGAACGGATCAGGAACGAGCAGGGCAGGCTCGACGTCCTCGTCAACGACGTCTGGGGCGCCGACCCGCTCACCGAGTGGCACGTCCCCGTCTGGAAGCACTCCCTCGACGACGGCCTGCGCATCCTCCGGCTGGCGGTGGACACCCATCTCATCACCAGCCACCACGCCCTCCCCCTGCTGATCGAGAACCCCGGGGGCATGGTGATCGAGGTGACCGACGGCACCCTGGAGTACAACACCGCCAACTACCGGCTCTCGGCCTTCTACGACCTGGCCAAGATCTCGGTGAACCGCCTGGCGTTCAGCCAGGCCCACGAGCTGCGCCCGCACGGCTGTGCCGCGATCTCGCTGACGCCCGGCTGGCTCAGGTCGGAGAGCATGCTGGAGCTCTTCGGCGTCACCGAGGAGAACTGGCGGGACGCCACCGGCAAGCAGCCGCACTTCGTGATCTCCGAGACACCCGCCTACACCGGCCGCGCGGTCGTCGCGCTCGCCGCCGACGAGGACCGGATGCGCTGGTCGGGGCAGTCGGTCTCCAGCGGGCAGCTCGCCCAGGTCTACGGCTTCACCGACGTCGACGGCAGCAGGCCCGACGCCTGGCGCTACATCGAGGAGGTCGAGAGCAAGGGCAAACCCGCCGACGCCACCGGCTACCGCTGACCATCACCGGGACCGGCGCAGGGTCCGCTGATCGGAAAAGTCCGGCCGGGGTCGCGGTGAGGAGGGTGAGGGAGAGGTCAGGGGCCTGAGGTGCCGGTGTCACCGGTGTCACCGGCGTCGGAAACGCAGGTCGGGGAGCCGGGGGCGGCGTACAGGTCGCGCAGGCGGGTGGCGGCCTCGGCGAGGCGGGCCCGGAGGACGGGCGGGTCGACGACCTCTGCCTCCGGGCCGAAGCGGAGGATCTGGCTGTAGGCGATCTCCGGTGACTCGACGGGCAGCCGGAACGTCACCCACCCCTGCCCGTCGGGCTCGCCGGCGGAGGCCAGGGCGGCGTCGAGGGCGGCCGGATCGGCGACGGCGGGGAGCGCGCGGCGACCGGCGGGGCTCAGCCGTACGGTGACGTGCGTGGTGAGCAGGGACCCGGCGAACCTGGCCGCCCTCTCGCTCCAGAACGCGGCCAGGTCGAAGGTCCCGTCCCGTTCGAAGCGCAGGTCGGGGTGGATCTCGACCTCGTCGAAGCGGTCGACCCGGTAGATGGCGAACCGGGTCGCCAGGTACCAGACCCCGGCCTTCAGCACGAGCCCGTACGGGTCCAGGCGCCGCCGGGCGGCCCCGGCCTGCTCGCTCTCCCCGTTCTCCCCGTTCTCCCCGGTCCGCCCGTCCGGCCGGGGGCGTTTGGCGCGCCTGTACAGGGCGGTGACCGGGTGGTCGCCCCACACCGCCCTGGCCAGGGGCGCCAGCGCCGCCGGTGGGGGACGCTCGCTCGCGAACCAGCCGGGGGCGTCCAGGTGGAAGCGCTGGGCCGCGGTCACGGGGGCGTCGCGGAGGCCGGGGGAGAGCGCGGCGGAGGCCTTCAACCGCGCGGTGGCCGCCACCTCGCTCAGCCCCATCTCCCGCAGCGCCTCCGGTACGCCCGACAGGAACAGCGCCTCCGCCTCGGCGCGGTCCAGCCCGGTGAGGCGGGTGCGGTAACCGTCCAGCAGCCGGTAGCCGCCGCCCCGGCCGCGGTCGGCGTACACCGGCACGCCGGCCTCCGACAGGGCCAGCACGTCACGGTGGACGGTCCGCTCGGAGACCTCCAGCTCCCTGGAGAGCTCGGCCGCGGTCATCCCGCCCCGAGCCTGGAGCAGCAACACCAACGACATCAACCTGGCCGCACGCACTCCCCGACCCTAGCCCCGGCGCACCCGTGACACGGCCGGGCGAGACGGGGCCGGCCGGATCGCTCCGTGGACGATCTCCGTGGGGATTCCTGCAGTTCCGGGCACTTCTGGGAGGTTTTGGGTAGGTGTGAATGGGGGCAGGACGGGCCTGGGTGTCACGTTGCATGATCGCGGTCGCCGCCGGTACTCTGGCCACATGCGACACCCGTTCACCCTTCAGTGGTGGCGCCGCTTCTGAGCGGCGCAGGTTTCGCATTCGCGAGCAGACAGGCGGCCGCCCAAGGGAGGCGGCCTTTTCTGTGTCCGCTCCCTCAGGGCATCAGGGAAACAAGAGGGGCGATACCGCAGTGGAGACGAGCCGATATACCACCGCCGGCGGCATAGGGGTCGAGGTAACCGCGTCCGACGTGCCCGAGACGGTGCTTGAGGACGTCGTCACGACGCTCGGCGAGCGCCGTGGCGGAGTGCTCTCCTCCGGGATGGAGTATCCCGGCCGCTACAGCCGATGGCATCTCGCCTACGTCGACCCCTGCCTGGAGATCGTCGCCAGGGGGCGCAGGATCTCCGCCCGCGCGCTGAACGCCCGCGGCAGGGTGGTCCTGCCGGCCATCGTGTCCTGCCTGCTGGCGGCGGGCAAGCCCGTCGAGGAGCCGACGGCCGACCTCGTCGAGGTGTACGTGGCCGAGTCCGAGGACATCCTCCCCGAGGAGATGCGCAGCCGCCGTCCCACGGTCTTCACCGCGATCCGCGAGGTCATCGCGGCGTTCAAGGGCGAGAACGAGCACCTGGGCCTGTACGGCTCCTTCGGCTACGACCTGGCCTTCCAGTTCGAGCCGATCAGGCAGGTCCTGACGCGGGCCGCCGACCAGCGCGACCTCGTGCTGCACCTGCCCGACCGGGTGATGGTGATCGACCGCAAGCGGGAGACCAGCAAGGAGTTCCGCTACGAGTTCACCGTGGACGGCGTCTCCACCCACGGGCTCGCCCGCGAGGGGGAGGTCGTGGCGCTCACCCCGCCGCCGTCCGAGCTCCCGGCCGACCCCGAGAAGGGCTCCTACGCCCAGGTGGTGGCCGCGGCCAAGGAGAGATTCGTCCGCGGCGACCTGTTCGAGGTCGTCCCCGGCCAGGTCTTCCACGCGCCCTGCACCGACCCGGCCGGCTTCTACCGGGGGCTGCGCAAGGTCAACCCGGCGCCGTACGAGTTCCTGTTCAACCTCGGCGAGGGCGAGCACCTGGTCGGCGCCTCCCCGGAGATGTACGTCCGGGTCAGCGGCGACCGCGTCGAGACCTGCCCCATCTCCGGCACCATAGCCCGCGGCGGCAACCCCATCGAGGACGCCGACGCGATCCGTACCCTCCTGTCCAGCGTCAAGGAGGAGTCGGAGCTGACCATGTGCACCGACGTGGACCGCAACGACAAGTCCCGCATCTGCGTGCCGGGGACGGTCCAGGTGATCGGCCGGCGCCAGATCGAGATGTACTCCCGGCTCATCCACACCGTCGACCACATCGAGGGCCGGCTGCGCCCGGAGTTCGACGCCCTCGACGCCTTCCTCACCCACATGTGGGCCGTCACCGTCACCGGCGCCCCCAAGACCTGGGCGATGCAGTTCATCGAGGACCACGAGGCCACCACGCGGCGCTGGTACGGCGGCGCGGTCGGCTACATCGGCTTCGACGGCTCGATGAACACCGGCCTGACCCTGCGCACCGCGCAGATCCGCGGCGGGGTCGCCACGGTCAGGGCCGGGGCCACGCTGCTGTTCGACTCCGACCCCGAGGCCGAGGAGCGTGAGACCGAGCTCAAGGCCAGCGCCCTGCTGGGCGCCCTGGCGGCGGTCGGCGCGGCCCCGCAGGAGAAGGCCGAGGCGGAGGTGGCCAAGGAGAGGCCGGGAAGCGGCATGAAGGTGCTGCTCGTCGACCACGAGGACTCCTTCGTCAACACCCTCGCCGACTACTTCCGCCAGCAGGGCGCCGAGGTCGTCACGCTCAGGCACGGCTTCCCCGTCGCGATGATCGACGAGATCGCGCCCTCCCTGGTGGTGCTGTCGCCCGGCCCCGGCTGGCCGTCCGACTTCGGGCTGCCCGCCCTGGTCGGCGCCCTCTACGAGCGCGACCTGCCGGTGTTCGGCGTCTGCCTCGGCCTGCAGGGCATGGTGGAGCAGGCCGGAGGCACGCTCGAACTGCTGTCCTACCCCGAGCACGGCAAGCGCGGCCAGGTGCGGCGGCTGGGCGCCAGCGCCCTGCTCGACGGGCTCCCCGAGGAGTTCACGGCCGCGCGCTACCACTCGGTCCACGCCAAGCAGCCGGGCGTCGCCGGGTTCACCGCCACCGCGCTCACCCCGGACGGCGCGGTGATGGCCATCGAGGACGTGGAGCGGCGCCGCTTCGCGGTGCAGTTCCATCCCGAGTCGATCCTCACCGCCGAGGGGGGCGCGGGAGCGAAGATCATCGCCAACGTTCTCCGGCTCTGCCGAAAGACCGGGTAAAGAACCCGTATTCCGCGCCCGGCGGTCGCGCCGGGCGACCCTAGAGTTCTCCCCGTCGTGGGGATCGCCGGGCGTACCGGGCCGGGAGTGGCCGGTACGCCCGGCGGCGGGGGAGCCGGGGGAGGAGCGGGCATGAGGTCGGACGGCGTGCTGCCCGTCGAGCTGCCCGACGCCGTACGGGAGGCGCTGCTGGCGCCGCTGGTCGACCACAACTGCCACGGCGTGCGCGGCGACGACCTGACCCGGGCCCGCTTCGAGACGCTGCTCACCGACACGGGGATCCCGGCGCCGCCGGGCACCACCCACTTCGACACCCCCGCGGGCGCCGCGGTCCGGCGCTGGTGCGCCCCCGTCCTCGGCCTCGCCCCGCACGTGCCGCCCGCCGTCTACCTGGCCCGCAGGGCGGAGCTCGGCGCGGCCGAGGTGAACCGGAGGCTGCTGGACGCCGCGGGGATCTCCACCTTCCTGGTCGACGGGTCCGGTTCTGGCTCCGACTCCGGTTCCGGTTTCGACTGCGACGGCCCGATGGGTCTCGCCGGTGGCACGGGCGGCGCGGGCGGCGCGGACACCGTGCGGGTCGTTCACATCGAGCGGGCCGAGGAGGAGGTCGCCGGGACCGCCGTCTCCGGGGTCTCCTACATCTCCGCCCTCGCCCAGGGACTCGCCGAGCGGGCCGTCCGCGCCGTCGCCCTGAAGTCGGTCACCGCCCACCGCTCCGGCCGGCCCCTCGATCCGGCCAGGCCGAGCCGGGGAGCGGTGATCGCGGCGGCCACCCGGCGGCTCGCCTGCCCGGGGGAGCGGCTCACCGACCAGGTGCTGCTGCGCCACCTGCTCTGGACGGCGGTCGACGTGGCCAGGGAGTACGGGCGGCCGCTGCAGTTCCACACCGGCCTCGCCCGCCGCGCCGGCGACACGCGCCGCGGAACTCCCCCGGGTCGTGTTCCTCTCGGGGGTCGCGGCCCGTACGGCGGCCACCAGCCCCACGCCGGCGGTGGTTCCGGTCCCCCCGGAGGGCACGCCGGTCCCGGCTGGGGCCCCGACCCCGGGCCGTACGGCGCGGGCCCGGCGCCGCTGGCCGGTTTCATCGTGGCGACGCAGCCGGTGGGCGTCCCCGTCGTCCTGTTGCACTGCCACCCGTACCACCGGCAGGCGGCCCATCTGGCGGGCGCCCTCCCGCACGTCTACGTCGACGTGGGAGCGGCCCTGACCCGCAGCGCCACGGGATCGGCCGCCGTCATGGCGGAACTCCTGGAACTCGTGCCGTTCCACAAGCAGCTGTTCGGCTCCGGCGGGCACGGCGTGGCCGAGAACTGTCACCTCGGCGCCCTGCACTACCGGCGCGGCCTGGCCGGGGCACTCGCCGCGCGGCTGAGCGACGGCGAGTGGAGCACCGCGGACGCCGCCCGGGTGGCCCAGATGATCGGCTCGGGCAACGCCCGCCGGATATACCGGTTGTGATGTGACGGGTGCCCGCCGAGACGGAGCGACTGTGACGGGTGCCCACCACCGGGGCGACCGGGTCCCCTGGAATAATGGGGCGACTGTTGGCGCGACGAGGGGGAGCAAGTTGACGGACGACGGGGCAGAGGCGCGTTTTCTCGACGACGTGACAGTGGAGCTGGTCAAGCACAGCGCCTCCGACACCGATGTGCTCTGGGCCGCGCGGGTGTCGACCGCGGGGGAGCAGTCGCTGGAGGAGATCGGCAAGGACCCCGAGCGTTCCAGGGGGCTGCTCAACTTCCTGATGCGCGACCGGCACGGCAGCCCCTTCGAGCACAACTCGATGACCTTCCTCGTCAGCGCGCCGATCTTCGTCTTCCGCGAGTTCCATCGCCACAGGGTCGGGTGGTCCTACAACGAGGAGAGCGGGCGTTATCGGGAGCTTCAGCCCAATTTCTATGTTCCGGGGGCGGAGCGGAAGCTGGTCCAGGAGGGCCGTCCGGGCAAGTACGTTTTCGCCGAGGGCAGCGCCGAGCAGCACAAGATCGTCACCGAGGCGATGGAGTCGTCGTACCGGCAGTCCTACGCCGCCTACCAGGAGATGCTGGAGGCCGGGATCGCCAGGGAGGTGGCCAGGGCGGTGCTGCCGGTCGGTCTCTTCTCGTCGATGTACGCCACCTGCAACGCGCGCTCGCTCATGCACTTCCTCTCCCTGCGCACCAAGAACGAGCAGGCCAAGGTGCCCTCGTTCCCGCAGCGCGAGATCGAGATGGTGGCGGAGAAGATGGAGGCGGCCTGGGCGGAGCTGATGCCCCTGACGCACGCGGCCTTCGTGGCCGCGGGCAGGGTCGCTCCCTAGGCGCGGTGGTCGGCGGGTGTGGTCAGCTCGTGGTCTCCTGGCGGCGGGAGAGGGCGGGCAGGACGAAGATCTCGGCGCCCGGGGGCAGCGCGCAGTCGAGGCCGCCGAGGTGCCGGGCGTTCTCGCCGCAGACGAACATGCTGATGTGGCGCCGGATGCACCCGTAGTCGTCGCGGAGCCGCTGCTCCAGGAACGGGTGCGTGCGGCGGAGCATGTCGAGGGCGGACCCCAGCGTGGGGTGGCCGTCGTCGTGGTCGGCGATGGCGAAGACGCGGATCTCGGTGGTCTCGCCCGCCCAGTGCCGCAGCGTGGCGGGAAGCATGAAGGTCACGAGGGTGACTGGTCTGGCCATCGGCTCAGAGCACCGGTGCGCGCGGGGCGGGCGTGGCCGAGGAGCGCGGCACCGGTTCGCGGAGGGCGGGCGAGGGGCCTGGCACCGGTTCGCGAGGGGCGGGCGTGGCCGAGGGGGCCGGCACCGGTTCGCGAGGGGCGGGCGTGGCCGAGGGGCCTGGACGTCGCGTGCCGTGGCCGGACGGGTGCCGAGGGCGGGTGTCGCCCCGGCTTCCGGGGAGCCGCCGCCGGTGGAGGGGACCGGGGACGGGTTCGTGCGGCTGGACGGCTCCGGCCCGGGGGCCGGGCGGATGACGGTGGTGACGGACGTGGCCGCGCGGATGGCGGTCGAGAGGTGGGCACGGGCTGGGAGGGGGGCCGTCGTGCATGACCATCTCCTTTCGGATTGGGCCTCATGCTGCCATGCCACGCCGTGTCCTGCCGTGCTCTATGAAATTTGCGTGATCAGTTCGGGGCGTTAGTCCCGAATGTCGTTCAAGGCTCGCCCTGCACGATGTCCCGGTGGATGTGGGGCAGCGGCATCCCGCCCCGCTGGAGCCTGCGGACCGCCTCGTTGACCATGGCGGTCGGGCCGCAGACGTAGGCCTCGTGGTCGGCCCACGAGTGGAACCGCTCCATCACCTCGGCCACCTGGCCCCGCATGCCGTCGTAGCCCGGCTCGCCGGAGACCACGGGCAGCACCCGCAGCCAGGGGAAGGCCGACTCCATCCGTACCAGGTCGGTCAGGTCGTAGAGCTCGGCGGCGCTGCGGGCCCCGTAGAGCAGGTGGACGTTGGGACGGAGTCCCGAGTCGATCACGTGCTCCAGGATCGCCTTGATCGGGGCCAGGCCGGTGCCGCCGGCCACGCACAGGATGTCGCGCCCCGAGCCGGCGGGCACCATGGTGCCCATCGGGGGGCCCAGCGTCAGGGTGTCGCCGATCCGGGTGTGCCGGACCAGTGTGGTGGAGACCCAGCCGCCGGTGATCGCGCGGACGTGCAGGCGGACGGTGTTGTCGTCCCTGGGCGCGTTCGCGATGGAGAACGTGCGCCAGACGCGCGGCCAGCGCGCGGTCTGCACGTTGACGTACTGGCCGGGCGTGTAGGGCAGGTGCTGGTCGAGCCGCAGGGTGATCACCGCGATGTCCGGCGTGCGGAGCTCGTGGTCGATCACCTCGGCCAGCCACCAGGCGGGCGACACGCCCGCGTCCGACTCGGCTGACTCGATCATGAGATTGGCGGCGGCGGTGTACGCGGCCACCCAGGCCGCCTCTATCTCGTTGTCCCAGATCTCGGCGGCGAAGCGCCTGATCGTGGCGAGGAGCGCGTTGCCGACCGCGGTGTAGTGCTCGGCGAGGACGCCGTACTTGCGGTGGTCGCGGCCGAGCTGGCCGAGGAACGACGCCAGGCTGCCGGGGCTGTCCAGGCTCCAGACGATCCTGGTCAGCGCGCCGAACAGGCGGTCGCGCTGGACGTCCATCGCCGGGGGGAACATCGCCCGCAGGTGCGGGCTCTCGGCGAACAGGCGCCCGTAGAAGTACGCCGCGGCCTTGTCCGCGACGGGTTCGACGACGGCGAAACTTTCCTTGACGAGACGCGGATTCAAAGACATTTAACGAACCCACCCTAATTGACCGGCTCAAAGTCCGATCATGCAGATCCACCTCCCTGACGGTTCCGGGTGATGAGCGACCGGGGGCCCCGGCTCACCTGGTCACTCGAATTTGAGTCTTCCATCACCATGTAGACGTCACAACCGTTTCTCAGCAATATGGTGGGAAATCTAACTATCCGTAATTGAAAAGTTATTTTGCGTGACCAACTAATTGGCGGTGAACGGAATAGGCGAATAATAATCACGTTCGCCTTGAAGGCAATTCTTGCTGATCGTAAGTCCTTCGGTCATGGTGGAGTTCCAGGTCGCCGAGGGTGTGAACCGTCCCCGTGGTGAGAGTCGGGTGTTCCTGGCGAGACGACACTGATACCTCGAATGTGTGACATGACCGAAATGGAGTGCGCCATGATAGGGGAGCTGTTGCAGATGGGATCGGTGCTGTCCGAAACAGGTGGCGCCACCTCGCGCACGCCCCTGGAGAACGCATGCCCCGACCCTTGATCGGTATCACCGCCTACCTCGAGGCCGCCCGCTGGGGCGACTGGGTCAAGGAGGCAGTCCTGTCGCCGCCCTCCTACGCGCGAGCCGTCGAGAAGGCGGGTGGCGCCCCGGTGGTGCTGCCCCCGCTCAACCTCGGCGGGATCGACGACTACGTCCGAGGGCTGTCGGGGGTGATCCTCGCCGGAGGGGGCGAGCTCGACCCCTCCCTCTACGGGGCCGCCCGCGAGGAGCGCGTCAGGGACCCCCAGCCGCACCGCGACCGCTTCGAACTCGCGCTCGCCCGCGCCGCCGTCAAGGCCGACCTGCCGCTGCTCGCCTCGGGGCGGGGCATGCACGTCCTGAACGTCGCCCAGGGCGGGACCCTGATCCCCTGGCTTCCCGAGGCGGTCGACCACGGCCGCCACGCCGCCGCCCAGGCGCACCGCATCCACATCAGCGCCTCCAGCAGGCTCGGCAAGACGGTGGGCGACACGGTCGAGGTGGCCGCGCCCCACCACCAGGCCGTCAAGCGGCTGGGCACCGGCCTGCTCGCCGTGGCCTGGGCCGACGACCAGATCGTCGAGGGCGTCGAGCTGCAGGGGCACCGGTTCGGGGTCGGCGTGCAGTGGAGCCTCGGACGTGCCGGGGACAACCGGCTCGTGGAGGCCCTGATCGAGGCGGCCCGGCACTGAGGCCGAGGCCCGCGAGGTCCGGTGGCGAGGCACGAAGGAGCTGGAGGGACGAGGCCTGCCGGCGAGGCGCGTCCGATGTCCCGTGGGACTCGGCGGGCCGTCGTGTCCGGGTCATGTCGTGCCGGGGACCCGGCGGGTAAGGTGCCGATCATGCCGTTGCACCCGCAGGCCGAGGCCTACCTGAAGCTCTTCCAGACGGACCTCGGTGCCCCTCTCTCCACGCTCACCCCCGAGATGGTCGCCGAGCTGCGGACGCTGGACGCCTTCGCCGAGCAGCGCGGCCCGATCATCCCCCTCCCGGTGGTCAGGGACGACGTCGTCGCGGGCGTGCCGGTCCGCGTCTACCGGCCCGAGGAGGGCGACTGGCCCCTCCCGATGATCGTCTACTTCCACGGCGGCGGCTGGGTCTTCGGGAGCGTCGAGCGCAACGACGCCCTCGGCCGCGACCTCGCGGTGCGCAACGGGGCGGTCGTGGTCTCGGTCGACTACCGGCTCGCGCCCCACGACCCCTTCCCCGCGGCGGCCGACGACGCGTGGAGCGTCGTCCGGGACGTCTTCGCCCGTCCCGGCGCCTACGGGGCCGACCCGGAGCGCGTCGCGGTCTGCGGCGACAGCGCCGGGGGCAACCTCGCTGCCGTGGTCGCCTGGCAGGCCAGGGACGCCGGGCTCGCACTCGCCCATCAGCTGCTCGTCTACCCGGTGGCCGACGTGGCCATGGACACCGGGAGCTACCGTGCCTACGCCACCGGCTTCGGGCTCGGCGCGGACGAGATGGCCTGGTTCGTCGCGCAGTACGGCGGCGACCCGGCCGACCCCCGGCTCGCTCCGGCCCGGCTGGCCGACAAGTCCGGCCTGGCCCCGGCGACGGTGATCGTCGCCGAGTGCGACCCCCTCTGCGACGAGGGCGAGGAGTACGCCGCCCAGCTCGCCGCGGCCGGGGTGCCGGTCGAGGTCAGGAGGTACGAGGGGGCCATCCACGGCTTCTTCGGCCTGCCGGGCTTCTTCGACCAGGCGACCGAGGCGCGCGAGTACGCCGCGACCCGTCTCGCGAAGGCCTTCCAGTAGCGGCCCCCGCGACCTTCCGTGAGGTGAGACCCGTTCGGCCGTACGGCACGGTCGCCCGAAGGGGGGCGGGGGGGCCGGTCAGAAGCGTCCGTGCAGGGCGGCCAGGCCGGGCTCGAAGACCTGGCGGACGACGAACCCCTCCACCTTCGCCTCGTCGTCGGCCTCGAAGGTGGCCGACCACTCGACGAACGCCGTCCCGCTGTCGGTGACGGGGGCGACGCGATAGAGCGCCCGGTAGTCGCGGACCTGGAGCGGGCTCTCCAGGATCTCGTACGTCGCCGAGCGCGAGGCGTCGTTGAGGGTGAGCAGCCGCTCCCTGAAGGCCCCGGCGGAGCTCTCCAGCCTGCGCACCGCGCCCGGCCGGAAGTTCTCGCCGTCCTCGATCTCGCAGCCGGTGATCCCCGGCAGCCACTCGGCCACGTTGCCGAAGTCCCGCAGGTACTCCCACACCTTGTCGGCGGGAGCGTTGATCACCGTGCTGGCGTACGCGGACATGGTCACTCCTCGTGCTGGGCCGTCGCCGACGGTCATGCCCGCGCGTGCCACGGGGTAATCGGGGCCACCGGATAACCGGATCAGAAACTCCTGGGCAGCCCGAGCACCTGGGTGGCCAGGTAGTTGAGCAGGAGTTCCTCGGTGACCGGGGCGACCTTGCCGATGCGGGCGCCGGTCAGCAGGTGGGCCACCGGGTACTCCAGCGAGTAGGCCATGCCGCCGTGCGTCTGGAAGGCGTGGTCCGCCGCCTCCCACGCGGCCTGCGAGGCGGACAGCTTGGCGATGTTGGCCTCGGTGGCGCAGGGCAGCTGCCTGTCGAACAGCCAGGCGGCCTTGTAGAGCATCAGCCTCGCCAGCTCGATCTTCGCCTTCACCTGGGCGAGCGGGAAGGCGATGGCCTGGTTGGCGCCGATCGGGCGGCCGAAGACCTCGCGCTCCTTGGCGTACTGCACGGCCACCCGCAGTGCCACCTCGGCGCCGCCGAGCGCGGAGGCGGCGAGCAGGACGCGCTCGGGGTTGAGGATGTCCCACAGCACCAGCGAGCCCTGGTCGACCTCGCCGACCACGTTCCGCTCCGGGACCCGGAGGTCGTCGATGAAGACCATGTTGGACGGGGTGGTGTTGGCGCCCAGCTTCGGGATCGGCTGGAAGGAGAGCTGCCCGGCGGCGACCGCCTCGGGGACGTTCACCAGGAAGACGGTGAGGCCGTTGGAGCGGGGCTTGGCCTCGGCGGCCGGGATGGTCCGGGTGACCAGGAGCATCCAGGTGGCGCGCTGCACGCCGGTGATCCAGATCTTCTGGCCCTTGACGACGAACTCCGCGCCGTCGCGGCGGGCGAAGGTGGAGATGCCCAGGGCGTTGGACCCGGCGTCGGGCTCGGTCAGCGCGAAGCAGGTCTCCACCTCGCCGGTGGCCAGCTTGGGCAGCAGCTCGTCGCGCTGCCACCGGCTGCCGTGCCTGGACAGGGTCATCGCGCCGAACCCGGGGGTGAGCACGTAGGTGAACGCCGAACCGCCGGCCGAGCCCGATGCCGACAGGGTCTCGGTGGCCACGGCGAGCTCCAGCAGGCCCTGGCCGCCGCCGCCGTACTCCTCGGGCACGGCCAGGCCGAGCCAGCCGCCCTTGGCCAGGTCCCGCCAGACCTCCTCGGGCCAGCGTTTCTCGTTCTCGCACCGCTGCCAGTAGGCCAGGTCGTAGCGTGCGCAGATGTCGCCGATGCCGTGCTGCACGGCGAGGGCGCTCTCGGGGAGGGTGAAGTCCACGATGATCAACTCCGTTCTAAGCTGCGGGCGCAATCGTAGAACGAAGTTCGGTATCTTCGTGGCCCCAGGCGCCGGACCGCGAGATCTTCGTGACCCTGGGCGCCGGACCGCGGGATCGGGTTCGCGACGGCGTTCATCCCCTGGGCGCCGGGCCGCGAGATCAGGTCCGCCCCGGGTCCGCGACGGCGTTCACCACCCCGGGCGCCGGGCCGCGGGATCGGGTTCGCGACGGCCCCGCGACGGCGTTCACCGCTCCGGGCGCCGGCCGCGGAGTCGAGCTCCCCCGCCGGGCCGCGGGGGCAGCCCTCCCGGGCGGGCCGTGGGGTCAGGCCTCCCGGGTGGTCTCCAGCCGCGGCCTGCGCGCGTGGTAGACGAAGGCGGGCGGCACGTTCCCCCACACCGTCCGGCCCGTGACGACCTCCTCGAAGGTGTCGATCAGGCGCCTCCTGAAGCGCCGCGCCGGGGGAAGGCGCTTGGCGAAGCTGTAGGCGAAGGTCGTGAAGGCCGTGTGCGGGCCCATGATCGCGGTGACCGCGCCCAGCAGGCGGGCCTGCGTCTCCTCGGAGAACGCCGCCCAGGGCAGCCCGCTCACGATCGCGTCGGCCTGGGTCAGGCCGCGCTCCCGGAGCAGCTCGGGCAGCCGTGCCGCGTCGTCGACCACGACGTCCACTCCCGGGTTCCTGGCGGCGAGGAACTCGGCCAGCTTCGGGTTGATCTCGACGGCCAGGTGGTGCCCCCGCCCGCCCAGCCGGCGCTGGATCTCCGCCGTGAACGCGCCCGTGCCGGGGCCGAGCTCGACGATCACGGGATCACCCCGGTGCGGGACCGGCGAGGCCACCGCCTCGGCGAGCCGCCGGGAACTCGGCGCCACCGCTCCGACGGTGCCCGGCGAGCGGATCCACTGCCCCAAAAAGAGCGTGGTGTCATTGGTCATGTTTTGAAGGGTAGAGGGTTCGGGAGGGCGGGCAGTACGCCGTCCGGCCGATCCCGACGGCCTCAGGGAGGAGGGATTCTCCCCTCCCTGAGGATGAGCGGAGCCGGTGCGCCGCCCCGCGATCCCACCGGCCCGGCGCGCTCCGCGCGGGTCGCCCCGCGCCCGCATCCACCCGTCCGCATCCGACGCAGTAGTGTCACCATCAGGTACGGGGAGGGAGATCAGCCGGTGAATCCGGAAGCATCGGGGGCCGAGGACCGGATCTGGACGGTCCCCAACGCGTTGAGCCTGGCCAGGCTCCTGGGCGTGCCGGTCTTCCTGTGGCTGGTGCTGGGCCCGAAGGCCGACGGCTGGGCCGTCGCCCTGCTGATGCTGGCCGGGTTCTCCGACTGGCTCGACGGCAAGATCGCCCGCGCCTGGAACCAGACCAGCAGGCTCGGCCGCCTGCTCGACCCGCTGGCCGACCGGCTCTACATCCTGGCCACCCTGTTCGGCCTCGCCATGCGCGAGATCATCCCCTGGTGGCTGGCGCTGGCCATCCCGCTGCGCGACGTGATGCTGCTGGGCATCCCGCTCATCCTGCGCCGCCTCGGGTACGGTCCCGCGCTGCCCGTGCACTTCCTCGGCAAGGCCGCCACGGCCAACCTGCTCTACGCCTTCCCCCTGCTCTTTTTGGCCCACCATCCCTCCTGGTACGCGGAGGCGGCCGGGATCGTCGGCTGGTCCCTCGCGATCTGGGGCACAGGCCTGTACTGGTGGTCCGGAGTGCTGTATTGGGTACAGGTGCGTCAGCTGACAAGCGAGGCCAAACGCCTTAAGAGGTGATCTGTGAAGGCCGTCGTCATGGCGGGCGGGGAGGGGACACGGCTCAGGCCGATGACCGCCAACCAGCCCAAACCTCTCCTGCCCGTGATCAATCGGCCGATCATGGAGCATGTGCTTCGTTTGCTGAAGCGGCACGGCTTCACCGAGACGGTGGTCACCGTGCAGTTCCTCGCCGCCCTGGTCCGCAACTACTTCGGCGACGGCGACGAGCTCGGCATGAGCCTGTACTACGCCACCGAGGACACCCCGCTCGGCACCGCGGGCAGCGTCAAGAACGCCGCCGACCGGCTCCGTGACGAGCGCTTCCTGGTCATCTCCGGCGACGCGCTGACCGACATCGACCTGACCGACATGATCCGCTTCCACCGCGAGAACGGCGCGATGGTCACGATCGGGCTCAAGCGCGTCCCCAACCCGCTGGAGTTCGGCATCGTCATCGTCGACGACCAGGGCAGGGTGGAGCGCTTCCTGGAGAAGCCCACCTGGGGCCAGGTCTTCTCCGACACCGCCAACACCGGCATCTACGTGATGGAGCCCGAGGTCCTCGACGAGATCGCGGCGGGGGAGTCCGTCGACTGGTCGGGCGACGTGTTCCCCAAGCTGCTGGAACGCGGCGCCCCGCTGTACGGCTACGTGGCCGACGGCTACTGGGAGGACGTCGGCACCCACGAGAGCTACCTCAAGGCCCAGGCCGACGTCCTGTCCGGCCGGGTCAAGGTCGACATCGACGCCTTCGAGGTCTCGCCGGGCGTCTGGGTCGCCGAGGGGGCCTCGGTCGACGCCGACGCCGTCCTGAAGGGCCCCCTCTACGTCGGCGACTACGCCAAGATCGAGGCGGGGGCCGAGCTGCGCGAGTACACCGTGCTGGGCAGCAACGCGGTGGTCAGGGAGGGGGCCTTCCTGCACCGCGCGGTCGTCCACGACAACGTCTACGTCGGGCCCAGCGCCCACCTGCGCGGCTGCGTGGTCGGCAAGAACACCGACCTGATGACCGGCGCCAGGGTCGAGGAGGGCGCCGTCGTCGGCGACGAGTGCATCATCGAGGCCGAGGCGTACATCTCCTCCGGCGTCAAGATCTACCCGTTCAAGACCATCGAGGCCGGGGCGGTGATCAACAACAGCGTCATCTGGGAGCCGCGCGCCCAGCGCAACCTGTTCGGCCCCCGCGGGGTCTCGGGGCTGGTCAACGTCGAGATCACCCCCGAGCTGTGCGTACGGCTGGCCAGCGCCTACGCCACCACCCTGAAGAAGGGCGCCTCGGTCATCACCTCCCGCGACTCCTCCCGCGCGGCGCGGGCGCTGAAGCGGGCCGTGATCAGCGCCCTGAACGCCAGCGCGATCAAGGTGCTCGACCTGGAGGCGTCCCCGCTGCCGGTGGCCCGCTTCCACACCGCCAGGGAGAACGCCGTCGGCGGCATCGCGCTGCGCACCACCCCCGGCGACCCGCAGAGCGTCGACATCGTCTTCATGGACGAGCACGGCGCGGACCTGTCCCCGGCGGCCCAGCGCAAGCTGGACCGGGTCTTCTCCCGGCAGGAGTTCCGCCGCGCCTTCCCCGGGGAGATCGCCGAGCTGAGCTTCCCCGCCCGCGCGGTGGAGGACTACACGCACGAGCTGCTGCGCCTGATCGACATCAGCGGGGTGCGCGACGCCGACATGAAGGTCGTGGTCGACTGCGCCGGAGGCACCTCCTCGCTGGTGCTGCCCAGCCTGCTGGGCCGGGTCGGGGTGGACGTGCTGACCGTCAACAACCGGCTGGACGACGCCTCGCCCACCGAGACCCTCGCCGAGCGCCGCCGCGACCTGCAACGCCTGTCGGAGCTCGTCAGCTCCTCCAGGGCGGCCTTCGGGGTGCGCTTCGACCCGGTGGGGGAGCGGGTCGCGCTGGTGGACGAGATGGGCCAGCTGATCAGCGAGGAGCGCGCCCTGCTGGTGGTGCTCGACCTGGTCGCCGCCGAGCGGCGCGGCGGCAGGGTGGCGCTGCCGGTCACCACCACCCGGGTGGCCGAGCAGGTCTGCAGGTTCCACGGCGTCCAGGCCGAGTGGACCTCCACCGCGATCGACGCGCTCACCGCCGCCGCCAGGGGGCCGGAGATGATCTTCGCGGCCGACGGGCGCGGCGGCTTCATCGTGCCCGAGTTCGGGCCCACGGTGGACGGCCTGGCGGTGTTCCTGCGCCTGCTGGGCCTGGTCGCCAGGACCCGGCTCTCGCTCAGCCAGATCGACGCCAGGATCCCCGAGGCCAAGCTGCTGCGCCGGACCGTGCCGACCCCCTGGGCGGCCAAGGGCGCGGTGATGCGCTCGGTCATCGAGGCCGCCGAGCACTACCGCATCGACACCACCGACGGGGTACGGGTCGTCGCCGAGGACGGCAGCTGGACCCTGGTGCTGCCCGACCCGACGGAGGCGGTCACCCACCTGTGGGCCGAGGGGTTCGACGTCGACTCCGCGCAGACCCTGATCGAGCACTGGGCACGGGTGGTCGAGGAGGCCGCGGGCGGCTGACGGCCCGCCCCGCCCCCGGCCCGACCCTCAGCCCGACCCCCGCCCCGCCCCACAGCCTGACCCCCGGCCCGGCCCCGGACCGGCACGCCGGAGGCGTGAGGGGGCGAACGGCGCCTCGGGGCACGGGAGCCGGCGGACCGGCCGCGACCGGGAGAGCGCGGCGGTCCCCCGGGGCGCGGGAGGGCGTGAACGGGGCCGGAAGGCGCGCGGGAAAGGGCCCCGGCGGGGGCTCCGGGCCGAGCGGTTGCCACAAACACAGCGCGGCACCATGGACCGGGGACAGTGCCCCACTGTAACTTTGTCACCGACCGTACCCGCGGTTCAGCGTCAACCTTGACCTTCGCGCCTCATCACTGTATG
This sequence comes from Streptosporangium sp. NPDC002721, assembly GCF_042888905.1. Lineage (NCBI taxonomy): Bacteria > Bacillati > Actinomycetota > Actinomycetes > Streptosporangiales > Streptosporangiaceae > Streptosporangium > Streptosporangium sp. NPDC002721. The sequence continues at coordinate 348,471 of NZ_JBIAQI010000005.1, read as the reverse complement.
TTGCGGCATTCGCAGTCCGAGAAAACACTTGAGAAGCGAAGAAGCGAGGCGCGCATCACTGAGCACCGTTGCCGCGTCTTCGCGGTAGGAGGCCGAGCCGATCGATGCCGAGCGTCTACTGCACGCAGTGCGGTCATGCCAACCCTGAGGATGCCCGTTTCTGTTCACGATGCGGGTCGCCGCTTACCAAAGCCGAGACCCCCGGAGACAGCACATCGACGATCTCCCTCTCCGGGATCGAGGCCTACGAGGCGGAGACAGGTGAGACGCTTCTCGCCGAACGGCAGGCAGTCGAGCAGTTGCCCCCGGGCACGGCGCTGCTGGTCGCGATGCGCGGCCCCAATGCCGGCAGCCGGTTCCTGCTCGACAGCGACCTCACCACCGTGGGCCGTCACCCCGAGAGCGACATCTTCCTCGACGACATCACGGTCTCGCGCCGCCACGTGGAGTTCTACCGGCGCGGCGGCGGGGTGTTCACCGTCCGCGACGTCGGCAGCCTGAACGGCACGTACGTGAACCGCGAGCGCATCGAGGAGGTCCCGCTGTACGGCGGGGACGAGGTGCAGATCGGCAAGTTCCGCCTCGTCTTCCTCACCCGCGGCGCCGCTGGAGGATGATGAGCTCGCAGGCCGCTCGTGCGCACATGAGCATCGGGGAGGTGCTCGCTCTCCTGCAGGGCGAGTTCCCCGATGTCAGCATCTCCAAGATTCGTTTCCTGGAGGGCGAGGGGCTTATCGAGCCGGAGCGCAGTCCCTCCGGTTACCGCAAGTTCAGCTACGCCGACGTCGAGCGGCTCCGTTACATCCTCAGCGAGCAGCGTGACCGCTACCTGCCGCTACGCGTGATCAAGGATCATCTGGAGGCGGCCGACCGCGAGGAGCGGCCGGCCGCCCGGCCGCGTGCCGTCCCCGACGACGCTCCCCCCGAGGTCAGGCTCACCCGGGAGGAGCTGCTCGCCGCCGCCGAGCTCGACGAGGAGACCCTCGCCGAGCTGGAGGACTACGGCCTGCTGGCCGCCGTGGCCCGCTACTACGACGCCGAGGCGCTGGCCGTGGCCCGCAGCGTCGGGGCCCTGGCCGCCTTCGGCCTGCGGGCCCGCCACCTGAGGGCCGTCAAGGCCGCCGCGGAGCGCGAGGCCGGGCTGGTCGAGCAGGCCGTCGCCCCGCTCCTGCGCCGCCGCGGGCCCGGCGCCATCGACCAGGCCGACGAGACGGCGAGGGAGATCTCCGGCCTGCTGCTGGAATTGCACGCCTCTCTGCTGCGTTCCGGCGTTCGTGGGGCCCTGGGCCGGTGAGAACCTGACCAGGCACTCGTACCCCCACGAGTGTTACGTTGAACAAACCGGTCGGAATCCAGCGAAGACGGAGCAGCCCGTGTTGCAGATGGAGGTCGTGGGCGTTCGAGTAGAGATGCCCTCCAACCAGCCGATCGTCTTGCTGAAAGAGACACATGGGGAGCGTTACCTACCTATCTGGATCGGCATGACGGAAGCCACGGCGATAGCCATGGCCCAGGCCGAGGAACCACCACCCCGGCCGCTCACCCATGACCTGTTCCGCGACGTGCTCGATGGGCTGGGAGTCCGGCTGAGCACGGTCAACATCGTCGCCCTGCGCGACGGCATCTTCTTCGCGGACCTCGTGTTCTCCAACGGGGTCGAGGTGAGCGCGCGTCCCTCCGACTCGATCGCCTTGGCACTTCGCACCGGCGCACGTATCTTCGCGAGTGAGGACGTGGTCCGGGAGGCCGGGGTGATCATCCCCGACGACCAGGAGGACGAGGTGGAGAAGTTCAGGGAGTTCCTTGACACGATCACGCCCGAGGACTTCGGCCGCGCGGGGTAGGAATTTCGGTGCATTTACGCTTCACGACGCGCCGGGTGGGGTCGTTGACTGGACTTGGCCCCAGTCCTACGGTGCAAGTGAAACCCGCGGTCGTGCGTAAACCCCCAGATCAGGCCGTGGGATGAGAGAAAGCCGGAGGTCCGCGTGGCGGTCAGCAGCGGCGAGGGTAGAAACGCCGACCAGGATGACCCGGAACGGCGCCAGTCGGCACGTCAGCGCGCGGGTGAAGAGGGTCTGCTGTTCGACGGGCAACCGGTGAAGGTGCCCTCCGACATCGGATACCGGGGCCCCACGGCCTGTTCCGCGGCCGGCATCACCTACCGGCAGCTCGACTACTGGGCGCGCACCGGCCTGGTCGAGCCCACCGTCCGGGCCGCCCACGGTTCCGGCTCCCAGCGGCTGTACGGCTTTCGCGACATCCTGGTCCTCAAGGTCGTCAAGCGGCTCCTCGACACCGGCGTCTCCCTCCAGCAGATCCGCATCGCCGTGCAGCACCTGCGCGACAGGGGCGTCAACGACCTGGCCGGCATCACCCTCATGAGCGACGGGGTGAGCGTCTACGAGTGCACCTCGCCCGACGAGGTCATCGACCTGCTCCAGGGCGGGCAGGGAGTCTTCGGGATAGCCCTGGGACGGGTGTGGCAGGAGGTGGAGGGCTCCCTGGCCGATCTGCCCGGCGAACGCGCGGAGTCGAGCGAGGGCCCTTTAGGAGATCATCAGGCCGATGAGCTGGCCCGCCGTCGCAGAGCACGACGAACCGGGTAAACTCGGACTTGCCACTGACCCTGTGCGGGAGAGACCCCGACCGCGATCGGGGCGCCGAAGGAGCAACCTCCCCGGAATCTCTCAGGCACCCGGTACCGCACGGACGAGGCAACTCTGGAAAGCAGGCGCGCTCGCCAGGCGCGCCTCACCGACGGTGCAAGCCGCCTCATATGGGGCAGGTGAAGCTCTCAGGTCACGACCCGCGACGACGGTCGTGATGACAGAGGGGGAGACCAGGCATACGCCCGCGCCCAGCGCCGGTCTCCACCCCGTCCCGGGAGGCTCCACCAATGACCGACCTGTCATCGCTCAGCGAACTCGGCTCCCCCCCGTTCGCGACCCGCCACATAGGACCGGACGACGCCGGCCAGGCCCGCATGCTGGAGGCGGTCGGATTCGCCTCCGTCGCCGACCTGGTCGCGGTGGCCGTACCCGAGGCGATCCGCTCCTCCGGGCGGCTGAGCCTGCCCCCGGCGGCCGGGGAGTCCGAGACCCTCGCCGAGCTGCGCGTCCTCGCCGGGCGCAACACCGTGCTCACCTCGATGATCGGCCTGGGGTACCACGACACGATCACCCCGGGCGTCATCCGCCGCAACCTCCTGGAGAACCCGGGCTGGTACACCGCGTACACGCCCTACCAGCCGGAGATCTCCCAGGGCCGCCTGGAGGCCCTGATCAACTTCCAGACCGTCGTCTCCGACCTGACCGCCCTCGACGTGGCCGGGGCCTCCCTGCTGGACGAGGCCACCGCCGCCGCCGAGGCGATGACCCTGGCCCGCCGCGCGGGCCGCAGCCCCTCGAAGGTGTTCGTGGTGGACGCCGACGCGCTGCCGCAGACCAAGGCGGTGCTGCGCACCCGCGCCGAGCCGCTCGGCATCGAGCTGGTCGAGAGCGACTTCACCGCCGAGCTGCCCGAGTGCTTCGGGGTGCTCGTGCAGTACCCCGGCGCCAGCGGCAGGATCCGCGACTTCCGCGCGATCGCCGACGCCGCCCACGCGCGCGGCGCCCAGGTGGTCGCCGCCGCCGACCTGCTGGCCCTCACCGTCCTGGCCGCGCCCGGCGAGCTCGGCGCCGACATCGCGGTCGGCTCCTCCCAGCGCTTCGGCGTCCCCCTCGGCTTCGGCGGGCCGCACGCCGCCTACATGGCGGTCCGCGACGGCCTCCAGCGCCAGCTGCCGGGCCGCCTGGTGGGCGTCTCCCAGGACGCCGACCGGCGCCCCGCGTACCGGCTCGCGCTGCAGACCCGCGAGCAGCACATCCGCCGGGAGAAGGCCACCAGCAACATCTGCACCGCTCAGGTGCTGCTCGCCGTGATCGCCGGCATGTACGCCGTCTACCACGGTCCCGAGGGCCTGCGCAGGATCGGCCGGCGCACCCACCGGCACGCCGTCGTACTCGCCGAGGGCCTGCGCCAGGGCGGCGTGGAGGTGGTGCACGACACCTTCTTCGACACCGTGCTCGCCCGGGTGCCCGGCCGGGCCGGGGCGGTCGTCGCCGCGGCCCGCGACAACGGGGTGAACCTGCGCCTGGTCGACGCCGACCACGTGGGCGTCACCTGCGACGAGAGGACCGAGCTCCTGCACCTGGAGCAGGTCCTGGCCGCCTTCGAGGTGAGCGGCGCCGTGCTCGCCGACCTCGACGCCGCCGCGCACGACGCGCTGCCCGCCGCGCTGGCGCGCACCAGCGACTACCTGACCCACCCGGTCTTCCACAGCCACCGCTCCGAGACGGCCATGCTGCGCTACCTGCGCAGGCTCCAGGACAAGGACATCGCGCTCGACCGGTCGATGATCCCGCTGGGCTCCTGCACCATGAAGCTCAACGCGACCACCGAGATGGAGCCGATCACCTGGCCGGAGTTCGCCGGGCTGCACCCCTACGCGCCCGAGGACCAGGCCGCCGGCTACATCGAGCTGATCGGGGAGCTGGAGCGCTGGCTGGCCGAGGTCACCGGCTACGACGCCGTGTCGCTCCAGCCGAACGCCGGCTCCCAGGGCGAGTTCGCCGGGCTCCTGGCGATCCGCGCCTACCACACCGCGCGCGGGGACTCGGACCGCGACGTCTGCCTGATCCCCTCCTCCGCGCACGGCACCAACGCCGCGAGCGCCGTCATGGCGGGCATGCGGGTGGCGGTGGTCGCCTGTGACGACCAGGGCAACGTGGACGTCGACGACCTCGTCGCGAAGATCGACAAGCACCGCGAGCGGCTTGCCGCGATCATGGTGACCTACCCGTCCACGCACGGCGTGTACGAGGAGACGATCGTCCGGATCTGCGAGCTGGTGCACGAGGCCGGCGGGCAGGTCTACGTCGACGGCGCCAACCTCAACGCGCTGGTCGGCCTGGCCAGGCCGGGGGAGTTCGGGGCGGACGTCTCCCACCTGAACCTGCACAAGACCTTCTGCATCCCGCACGGCGGCGGCGGCCCCGGCGTCGGCCCGGTCGCGGTCCGCGCCCACCTGGCCGAGTACCTGCCCGGCCACCCGCTGCGCGAGGGCACCGCGGTCGGCCCGGTCTCGGCGGCCCCGTACGGCTCCGCGGGCATCCTGCCCATCTCCTGGGCCTACATCCGGATGATGGGCGCCGACGGCTTGAAGGCGGCCACCGAGCAGGCCATCCTGTCGGCCAACTACCTGGCCCGCAGGCTCAGCCCCCACTACCCGGTCCTCTACACCGGCCGGGGCGGCCTCGTCGCCCACGAGTGCATCGTGGACCTGCGCCAGATCACCAAGGAGACCGGCGTGACGGTCGACGACGTGGCCAAGCGCCTCATCGACTACGGCTTCCACGCCCCGACCATGTCCTTCCCGGTGGCCGGCACGCTGATGATCGAGCCGACCGAGAGCGAGGACCTGGCCGAGCTCGACCGGTTCTGCGAGGCGATGATCGCGATCCGCGAGGAGATCGCGAAGGTCGCCTCCGGGGCGTACGACAAGACCGACAACCCGCTGCGCAACGCCCCGCACACGGCCGACAGCCTCGTCGCCGACGAGTGGAGCCACCCCTACGGCCGCACCGAGGCGGCCTACCCGCTGCCGTCGGTGCGCGAGGGCAAGTACTGGTCGCCGGTCCGCCGTATCGACCAGGCCTACGGCGACCGCAACCTGGTCTGCTCCTGCCCCCCGCTGGAGGCGTACGAGGACTGATCGCCGCGAGAGCGGAAACCTCGCGCGAACCTCGCGGAGCTCGATAATCGCGGGGAATGCGACGGGACGGAGGGCGCCCCGAGTCGTTAAGCTCGGGGCGTCTCCGTATCCGGAAGGATCATGCATGCCTGAGGTGGACACCCGTCCCTTGGACACCGCGCGAAGACTGGCCGAGTCCGGCGATCTCGACGGCGCCGCCGCGATCTTCGCCGAGCTGGCCGCCGATCCCGGCGAGCCCGACCGGGCCCAGGCGGCGGTGGGGCTCGCGGTGGTGCTGGAGGAGAGCGGGGACGTCGCGGGCTCGCGCGCCGCCGCGCGCACCGCGCTGGCCACCGGGCACCCGGAGTTCGCCGCCCAGGCCGCCTGCCTGCTCGCGGGGAGCTTCGAGCGGGAGGAGCTGGCCGACCAGGCCCGCGCCGCCTGGCAGGCCGCGCTGGGCGTCGGCCACCCCGCCTACGTCCCGCTGGCGCACATGGCCCTCGCCAGGCTCGCCACGAGCGAGGAGGAGGCCGAGCGGTCGCTGCGCGACGCGCTGGCCACCGCCGACCCGGAGATCGCTCCTCGTGCCGCCCAGCGGCTGGCGGAGGCGTTCCTGGAGGAGGGCGAGCCCGGCGAGGCCGCCCGGGTGCTCCTGGAGGCGCTCGCGGTGCCCGGCGCGGGCGAGGTGGCGAGGCTGCGGGTGATGCTCGGCATCGCGCATCTGGAGCTGGCGTGCGCGGAGTTCTCCGGCGCGGTCGAGGAGGGCGGCGACGTCGAGACCGGCGCGCTGGCCATCGAGCTCCTGGCCCGCACGCTCCCGCTGCGGGGACGCGACGAGGACGCCGAGCGGGTGTGGCGCTACGGCCTGGAGAGCGCCGACGAGGATCTCGCCGGTGAGGTCCGTCTCCGTCTCGACCGGGACCTCTGAGGCCGGGCCGCGCGACGCGCCGCGTCCCGCGCGAGGGCGCGGGGATCGCCGTGCCCGTGGGGGCCTGTACGGGCTCCGGCCGGCCCGGTCCCGTGGGAATCCTGTACGGCCGTCGACCGGCCTGGTCCTGAGCGGGGTGCGGGGATCGCCCTGCTCTCAAGTGCTCTCAAGGGCTCTCGCTCGGGCGTCGGCCTCCGTGCCCGCGGGAGGATCTCGCCGGTTCCCGGCCGTCCGGGGCGAGGCGGGGCTCCGGGGCGTCAGTCGCGCTCGCGCCAGCGGCCCAGGGCGTGGGCGAAGTTGATCGCCACGATCCCGGCCCAGGCCAGCAGCAGCCCGGCGGTGCCCGCGTTCTGCGCCGCGATGGCGGTCAGCGGGATCCCGATGCCCATCGAACCGAGGGCGATCGGGATCGAGCCGTTCCCCTTGCGCGTCCCGGCCTTCGGGGCCCCGGCGGCGTGCATCTCGGCGCGCACCCGGTGGGCGATGGTCTGGTCGAGGCGCGACACGAACGACTCGATGAGGGCGGTCTCGTACTCGGGGCCGAGGTCGCGCCGGGCCTCGACGGTGGCACGCATGTCCTGGCGGATATCTTGATAGTCCTGCACGCCTCGATTGTTCCTTCCGGCCGCTCGCCGGACATCAGCCGATAGGAGGAGATCCGTGTCCACCTCCGACTCAACCCCCCTCGCCGGTGCTTCCACGCCGCTGGAGATCGCGACCCCGCACGGCCCGGCGCTGGCGGAGATCGACGAGGTGGCCTCCCCGCGCTTCCTGCTGGTGCTCACCCACGGCTCGGCCGGGGGAGTGGACGCCCCGGACCTGCTGGCCGTACGGGACGCCGTGACGGCGATCGGCGGGACGGTCGCGCGGGTGCTCCAGCCGTTCCGGATGCGCGGGGCCCGCGCGCCGGGGTCGGCGGTCAGGCAGGACGAGGCGTGGGAGACACTGGTGGCCGACCTGCGCGGGCGCTACCCGGGGCTGCCGCTGGCGCAGGGCGGGCGGAGCAACGGGGCCAGGGTCGCGTGCCGTACGGCCGGGAGGGTCGGGGCCCGCGCGGTCGTCGCGCTGGCCTTCCCGTTGCACCCGCCGGGGAAGCCGGAGCGGTCACGCGCCGGGGAGCTGCGCGAGGCGGGGGTGGACGTGCTGGTGGTGAACGGAGACCGTGACCCGTTCGGCGTGCCCGAGGCGGCGGACGCCGCGCGCCTGGTGGTGCTGCCGGGAGAGGGTCACGACCTCGGGAGGAATCCCGCCGGGGTGGGCGAGGTGGTCGCCGAGTGGCTCGACGCGAGGATGCGGCCGGGCTCGGTGGACTCGCTCAGCGTGACCGGTCGGGCGTGACGGGCCTCAGACGACGCCGGCCAGTGGCCGGTGCGGCTCGATGACGGCACCGTCCGGGAGGAGCTCGCCGGTGTCGTCGAACAGCACCACACCGTTGCAGAGCAGGCTCCAGCCCTGCTCGGGGTGGGCCGCCATGGTGCGGGCGGCTTCGCGGTCCAGCGCGTCGGCGGACGGACAGGACGGCTCGTGCGGGCACATCGGCGTGCCTCCGGATCTCTCGTGTCGGCTCGCCCGGTCACACCGGGCACGGGTGGGCATCGGACATCCGGCGGCACCGTCACCGATGGGTCTCCGTTCCCACGTATGACGGGGACGAGCATCTTAATGTTGATATATGGCCATGCGGCCCCTAACAGAACGGGGGCCGCACATCAAGCAGATCAAGTGTGCGATCGATCGCACCTCGGCGACATAGCCCGTTAGGACTGTTTGAGAACTGGTAGAGGGTCAGTCCGACAGGGCTTTATCAGGGGATGTGACCTATAACACAGCATGCCTCATATAAGGACATTCGACCAAGTGCGACACGCCACCGAGCGGGTAAACGATCGGTTACAAGTTTCTGACGTGGGCCGACGCCGGTTGCCGGACCCGTGACCGTCCGTTACCCGGTCCGATGCGCTCACCGCGTGCCCAGGCCGGCCAGGAGGGCGTCCAGGCCGTGCTCGAAGTCGGCGTCGGCGGCCGGGCTGCCGCCTCCCCTGGACGGGGGGCGCCAGGGCTCGTCCTCGTCGCCGGAGGGGTCGGCCCAGCCCGACTGCTGCACCTCCACCGCCACCGCGCCGAAGACGTAGGCCCGCAGGGCCCGCACCGCCCCAGCGGGGTCGGCCAGGCCCGCGTCGGCCAGCTGGTCGGTCTGCTCCCTGATCGCGATCGCCGCCCTGCCCCTCGGCGGCTTGGTCAGGGCCAGGGCGAGCACCCCGGGATGCTCCCTCAGCGCGGCCCGGCTCGCCCGGCACCAGGCCCTCGCGCTCTCCTGCCAGCTCTCGCCGGGCTCGGCGTGGACGGTGGTGACGTGCTCGGCCAGCGCGTCCATCAGGGCGTCCTTGCCGCGCGGAAGGTGGTGGTAGATGGCCATCGCCTCCACCTGGAGCGCGTCGCCCAGCCGGCGCATCGTCAGGCGCCGGAGCCCCTGGCCGTCGGCGATGTGGAGGGCGGCGTCGATGATGCGCTCCCGGGAGAGCGGGACGGGTGGTCGCTTGGCAGGCATGGGAGGCATCCTGTCACCGTTCACCTTACTGCGTAAAGGACGGCGCGCCGGGTCGCGCGAAGCGGGTCCGGTCCCTTCCCTGAGTGTGTGAGGCGGGGACGGACCGCGTAGGCTACGAGCGGTGATCCGCCGGGGGAGACCCGGCGACGGCGAGAGAGGGAAGAAGATGGCGTTTTTCCGACCGCGCGTGAGCCGGGAGGCGGAGGTTCGTCACCACGCTGACCAGGAGGTCGGGAAGAGCTTCCCCGAGCTTCTGGAGAGGGCGCGCCAGGCGGAGGCCGAGGTGCGCCGGGCGCAGGCCGCAGCCGCCCCCGTGCAGGAGCTGCGGGCCGCCGGGCTCGCCTTCGACAGTGCGCTCACCGAGGCCCTGCGCGCCGCCGAGGCCAACCAGCGCGCGACGTTCGGGATCAGGTCGTACGACGACCGGATCCGCCGCCGCAAGGGCCGGGCCACCCCCAGGGGCGCCGAGTGGACCGCCGAGGTCAACCGCCTGCGCACCCTTCGCGAGCAGAACCGGCTCACCGGCATCCCCCGGGTGCCGCGACCGGTCACCGCCACCGCCCGCTGATCCTCGTCCCCGTTCCTGCTCCCCGGTCCGCGCCGGGGTTCTCGCTCGCGTACGCCCGTGCGCGGGGTCCCCGCCCGCGCGGTCCGGCCTCCGGGTAGGCCGGTCCGGCTCAGCGGGTGGCGTGCGCGGCCGAGGCGGACAGCAGCCGCCGTACGCGCACGGCGGGCAGGACCGCCGCGCACCGCTCCGCCGCGTAGGTCTGGGCCATCCTGTGGTGCTCGGCGGAGAAGTCGGCCACCCCGTCGGCCACGAAGAACACCTCCACGTCGCCCATGAAGGCGTCGCAGGCCGTCATCAGGCAGCCGATGTGGGCGTAGATCCCGGTGACGATGAGCTGGTCGCGGCCGTGCTCGGCGAGCAGGTCGCGCAGCGGGGTGCGGTGGAAGGCGCTGTAGCGCCACTTGGTCAGCCGGATGTCGTCCGGGCCGGGGGCGAGCGGGGCGATGATCTCCTGGGCGCTCGGCTCGGCGCCGACCCCGGCCCCCCAGAAGTCCTCCAGCAGGCCGCGCTGGGCCGAGGTCTGCCCGCCGGGCTGGGCCGAGTACACGACCGGGACTCCGGCCTCCCTGGCCGTCTCGCGGAGCTCGGCGATCGCCGAGACCAGTTCCACGATCGGCGAGGTTCCCGGCGCGAACGCGTTCACGAAGTGGTTCTGCATGTCGTGGACGAGGAGCACCGCGCGGCGGGCGTCCGGGGTCCAGGAGACGCGGTTGGCGGGCATCTCGTCCTCGCGGGGCATGGGGTAGGGAGTGATCGCGGGTAAGGCCACGGCTGCCTCTCTTTCTGCTTTCTCTGGTGTCCTGACGTGCCGGGGGTCACCGGGTGCGGGGACGCCCGTCACGCGTCTTCTCTCAGGGGCTGCTCGCCGGCGACCGCGGCGGCCGGGCCGGGAACGGCGTCCAGGGCGGGAACGGCGTCCAGGGCGGGAACGGCGTCCAGGGCGGGAACGGCGTCCGGGCCCGAGCCCAGGTCCACGTCGAGGTCCGGGGCCAGCCCGAGGGCCTGCAGGAGGGTGCGGAACTTCGCGGAGGTCTCGGCCAGCTCCTCCTCGGGGACCGAGCCCGTGACGATCCCGCCACCGGCGAACAGCCGGATGCCGCCGCCGGTCACCTCGGCGCAGCGGATCGCCACCGCCCACTCGCCGTCCCCCGAGGCGTCGCACCAGCCGACCATGCCGGTGTAGAAGCCACGGTCGAAGGGTTCGATGCCGGCGATCGCGGCGCGCGCCGCGACGGTGGGCGTCCCGCAGACCGCGGGGGTGGGGTGCAGGGCGACCGCCAGGTCGAGCGAGGTGGTGCGCGGGTCGGCGAGCCTGCCGGTGATCCTGCTGGACAGGTGCCACATGGTGGAGGTGCAGATCAGGGACGGCTCGGCCGGGACGCTCAGCGCCCGGCAGTGCGGGGCGAGCGCGGCGGCCACGGCCTCGACCACGACCGCGTGCTCGTGCTGCTCCTTGGCCGAGCAGAGCAGCGCCGCCGCGCGGCGGCGGTCCTCGGCGCGGTCGGCGCTGCGCGCGGCGGAACCGGCCAGCGGGTTGGCGACGACGGCGGGTCCGTCCCTGGAGACCAGCAGTTCGGGGCTGGCGCCCACCAGGGTCCGCCCGCCGGGCAGGTCGACGGCGAAGACGTGGCCGTGCGGGTCGCGGACCGCCAGGCGCCGGACCATCGTGGCGATGTCGGCCGGCTCCGGGCTCGTCAGCTCCAGCGACCTGGCCAGCACCACCTTCTCCACCGCGCCCGTGGCGAGCAGCTCCAGCACCCGCCGTACGCCCTCCAGGTGCTCGGAGGGGGTGGGGACGGGGGTGATCCGCCATGGTCGCGCGCCCTGCCGGGGAGGGGCCTCGCCGGGGACGAAGGGGTCGGCCCAGCGGGCCCGCACCGGGGTGATCAGCCGGGCCGAGGCGGGGTCGTCGAACGGGATCGCGCCGAGGACCAGGTCGCGGTGTTCTCGTACGCGTTCGGCCAGCTCCCGCATGGTCCAGGCGGGCGCCACCACGTCGGCGACGCCCCCGGCCAGGAGGGTGTGCCGGGGAGAGGAGAAGATCGACGAGGAGCCCGGCCGGTACTCGTCGAGAAGCTCGGTGGCGCTGACCGCCTCGTATGCGATTGTCAAGGCTGACCTTTCGGGGGAGCTCAGGCCCTGAGCGTGGCACCGCCGTCCACGTACAGGTCTTGCATGGTGATGTGCCGGGCACGGTCCGAGGCCAGGAAGAGCACGGCCTCGGCGACGTCCTCGGGGGCGGCCAGCCGGCCCAGCGGGATGCCCACGCGGTAGGAGGAGGGGTCTCCGTCGAGAACCGCGCGGGGGTCGAACCCCGCCTGCATGGCGGTGTCGGTCGATCCGGGCGAGACCACGTTGCAGCGGATGCCGTGGCGGGCGAGTTCCAGCCCGGCGCACCGGGTGAACATGACCGCGGCGGCCTTGGACGCCGCGTACGCCGCCATGCCGACGCGCGGCACGCCCGCGGCGTTGGAGGCCACGGTCACGATCGTCCCGCCGCCGCGGGGGATCATGCGGCGGGCGACGGCCCGGACGGTGTGGAAGACCCCGCCGGTGTTCACCGCGAACACCCGGGCCCAGTCGTCGGCGCCGATCTCGGTCACCGCGCCGGTGCGCAGCACGCCCGCGACGTTGACCAGGACCCCGATCGGTCCCAGCTCGTCCTCGACCCTCGCGACGACCGCGTCCACCTGTCCGGGGTCGGTGACGTCGGCGCGATGGCGCGTCACCGGCTCCCCGCGGTCGTCCCAGGGGCCGTCGCGTACGTCGGCTCCGGCCACGACCGCCCCGGCGCGGGCGAGGGCCGCCGCGACGGCGGCCCCGATGCCCCCGGCGGCGCCCGTGACGAGGGCCACCGTCCCGGAGAGCCCGGGATGGTCCTGCCGATCGATCACACTCACCTCACTGATTGCTTAGGTTAGCCTTGCCTCACTTACCCGGACTGTCGGGAGTGTGGCGGGTAAGAGTCAAAAGGTGGTCAGGCCCCTGATGATTGGGCATCTTGACATTGCCGTCAATGGGGTGGATCTTAGGTTAGGCTTTCCTAATAAGACACTCCGCCCCAGTGGCCTCTCCGGCCACTCGTCCAACGTCGTGACCAGGCACTTCGCTGAGGTACACGCAGTTATGCCATTTTCGTCTGCCTTTTTCTCATGTCCGGACGACCCTCTCGTGGCCGGGCGGGGAGACGGCGGCCGCCGCCCCCTGGGCGCCGGTGGGAGACCGCCGCGCCGCCCGTCCGGGGACCGGCGCCGGGCGAAACCACGGAGCCGGGTCCGCCGCCCGGCACACCCACGCTGGAGGTAACCGATGACCAACCCCTTCGACGACGAGAACGCGTCCTTCGTGGTGCTGGTGAACGCCGAGGGTCAGCACTCGCTGTGGCCCGCGTTCGCCGACGTCCCCCCGGGTTGGGAGATCGTCCACGGCGAGGACTCCCGCGCGGCCTGCCTGGCCTACGTCGAGGGCGCCTGGACCGACATGCGCCCCAGGAGCCTCGTCGCCGAGATGTGAACCCAAGGATTTCCCAGACCTTCGAGGGCCGTACGGGGACCGTCGCCCCGGTTTCCGTACCGGACCCTCGGGGAGGGGCGCTCCGCGCTCCCGCCGGTCCCTCCGGGGGGCTCTCCCCGCCGGGGCCGGAACACGCGAAGGGCGCCACCGCGGACCGGGAGGTCTCGCGGTGGCGCCCTTCGGAATCTCAGGACCTACAGGACCTACAGGACTTCGGGACCGCCGGACGGGGTCAGCTGGCCCAGTCGAGCAGCGGGCGGGTGTTGCTGGGGTGGCGGAGCTTGGAGAGCGACTCCTTCTCCAGCTGGCGGATGCGCTCGCGCGTCAGGCCGAGATACTTGCCGATCTCGTCGAGTGTGTGGGGCTTGCCGTCGACGAGGCCGAAGCGCAGGGCCATGATCTTGGCCTCCCTGGGGGAGAGGTTGCCGAGCACGCCGCGCAGCTGCTCGCCCAGCAGCTGGCGGTCGACGACCTCCGACGCCTCGGGCGAGTCGACGTCCTCGATGAGGTCGCCGATGGTGGTCTCGCCGTCCTCGCCGATGGTGGCGTTGAGGCTGATCGGCTGGCGGCTGGTGCGCAGCAGCTCCTCGATCTGGTCGGGGGTCTTGTCCAGCTCGACGCCCAGCTCCTCCGGCGTGGGCTCGCGGCCCAGACGCTGGTGCATGTCGCGCTCGACGCGCGACAGCTTGGAGAGCATCTCCAGCACGTGCACCGGCAGCCTGATGGTGCGGGCCGAGTCGGCGAAGCCGCGCTGGATGGCCTGGCGGATCCACCACATGGCGTAGGTGGAGAACTTGTAACCCTTGGTGTAGTCGAACTTCTCCACCGCGCGGATCAGGCCCAGGTTGCCCTCCTGGACCACGTCGAGCAGGGCCATGCCCCGGTCGGTGTACTTCTTCGCCACGGAGACGACCAGGCGGAGGTTGGCCTCCAGCATGTGGTCCTTGGCCCGGCGGCCGTCCTCGGCGATCCACTCCAGGTCGTCGCGCGCGACCGCGGACAGGCCGGGCTCGGCCTCCAGCTTGGACTCGGCGTACAGGCCGGCCTCGATGCGCTTGGCCAGCTCGACCTCCTGCGCGGCGGTGAGCAGGGTGCGGCGGCCGATCGACTTCAGGTAGGTGTGCACCGAGTCGCCCATGACCGAGGACTGGTCGTCGAGGTCGAGGGTCGGCTCGGCCTCGACCTCGGCGACCTCGGCCTCCTCCGGCGGGTTCCACTCGTCGTCGAGCTCCGCCTGGGCGTCCTTGGCGTTCTTGACGTCCTTGGCGGTCGTGGTCTTCTTCGCGGCCCCGGCGGTCCTGAGACCGCCCGCGGGCTCGGTCTTGCTCGTGGCGGCGCCCTGGACGTCGGCGGCGGCCTCGGTCCTGGCCGTGCCCTTCCTCGCGGGCGCGGCCTTGGTCTTGCGGGCGGGGGTCTTGCGGGTGCTCTTGGCGCCGGACAGCGCGGGCTCGTTCTCGGCCGCCAGGCTGACGCCCGCCTCGGTCAGCTCTCGCAGGATCGACCTGCCCTCGGTGGGGCTGATGCCCGCCTCGGCGAAGGCGTGGCGCAGCTCCGCGAGGGAAAGGTGGCCCTGGACTCGCCCTCGGTCAAGGAGCTGGTCGAGGGTCGTCGGGGCCTCAGATGAGGTCGCCACGGCGGTTGGGGGCATGAGGACACCTCCTCCATCACGGAGTCTTCTGAATTTACGGTCTGCTGGTCTTGGGGTGGCGCGGTCTGGGGGCCGCTCGGCGCACCAGTACCAATAACCCCAGTCAAGAACTTTCTGTTCCCGAACCGGCTCGGAAAATATGAAGGGCGGACCGCCTTCCCGGCGATCCACCCACGTCCGGGCGCCCTGGAGGGCCTATTCGATCACTTCCGCGGGGCCCTCTTCCGCCGGGCCGGAGGAGCCGTCGACCAGGGGGCCGTCGACCATGGGCATCGGGAAGGGCTCGGCCTTCTCCAGGCGGTTCTCGCTCCAGTAGCCGATGACCTTCTCGGGGTCGGGGTTGACCTCCCTGGAGACCACGTAGTCCTCGGCGGGAGGGGTGGGCGCGGTCGGGGACGGCTCGTGCGAGGGCGGGCCCGGCTCGTTCGGGGCGACCGGCACCGGCTCGGCCGACGGTTTCTCCGACCTGCCGATCCCGCCCGACGCGGCGGCCGCCGTGACGGAGATGCCGCCGGCGAGGACCAGACTCACGATTCCAGCCGAGACCCATGTCTTCCGGGTGACGTTCATCGGGCTTGTCCTTCCTGCTTCGGCTGTCTCTTGGACGTTCCTCGGCACCTTCACGGTTCCCGATCACGACCATAACGGAGAGTTTCAAGATCTGGCTTGCCGTTGGCCAGAAGTGGTATTTCGGGCACAACGACCAGTTCGGCGGGGGCCGCGTAGGCGGGCAGCCGCTCCTTGGCGAAGGCGCGCAGCTCCGCCAGCGACGGCGGGCCTGGCGAGACGACGACGGCCACCACCCGCTCGCCCCACTCGGGGTCGGGACGGCCGACCACGACGGCGTCGGCGACCGCGGGATGCTCGGCCACCACGGCGGCCACCGCCGCGGCGACGACCTTCTCGCCCCCGGTGTTGATGACGTCGTCGGCCCGCCCCAGCACGCGCAGCCGCCCGCCCTCCAGGACGCCCAGGTCCGAGGTGAGGAACCGGTCGCCGTCGCGGGCGGCCTCGGTGAGGTCGGGGCGCAGCCGGTAGCCGGAGAACAGCACGGGCCCGCCCAGGCGGATCCGGCCGTCGCCGCCGACGCCGACCTCCACCCCGTCGAGGGGCTCGCCGTCGTAGACGCACCCGCCGCAGGTCTCGCTCATGCCGTACGTGGTGACCACCCGGGCCCCGGCCTCGCGAGCCGCGGCGAGCAGGCCGGGGGGAGCGGCGGCGCCGCCGAGCAGGATCGTCCTGAACGCCGGCAGACGGGCCGGATCCGCCTGGAGCAGCCGGCGCAGCTGGGTCGGCACCAGCGAGACGTGGTCCGCGCCGGAGGAGAGCACGGCCTCGGGGGAGAACCCGTCGTGCACGATCGGCTCGGTCCCGCCCAGCAGCGACCTCACCAGGACCTGCAGGCCGGACACGTGAGAGGGTGGCAGGCAGCACAGCCAGCGCTCGCCCGCCCCGGCGCCCAGGCGCCGCAGCGAGGCCGACGCCGAGGCGAACAGGGCCCCGGCCGACAGCTGCGCGCCCTTGGGGACACCGGTCGAGCCGCTGGTGGCGATCACCACCGCGACCCCGGGGGGCACGCCGACGCCGCCCTCGCGGCGGACCCCGTCGACGTGGGTCGGGCGCAGCGCGTCGAGCGTCGCCCGCAGCGCGGCGGCGGGCAGGGCGGGGGAGAGGGGCAGCACGGCGGGACCGCGGCCGTCCAGTGCCGAGCCGACGGCCCGGAACAGCTCCGGGCCCGGCGCCGAGACCACGGCGTGCAATTCCCGTTGCACGGAAAGCCACTCCTCATGCACAGGAATGGTCATCACAGTCGTAAGGTTAGTGCCGAATGCCGGACAACGGCCGGGCTGGTCCCGGCAAAGGGGAAGGGTGAGGCCATCGTGGGCACGGAGCGGGTCGAGCCGGGCGTGGGCGAGCAGGTGGTGTCGGAGGCGGCCTCCGAGCGCGACGACGCGGTCGACTGGAAGAGGTCCGGGCAGTACGAGGACATCATCTACGAGACCGGCGAGGGGATCGCCAAGATCACGATCAACCGTCCCGAGCGGCACAACGCGTTCCGCCCGACGACGCTCTTCGAGCTCAAGGACGCCTTCAACGTCGCCCAGGAGGACGCCGAGGTCGGTGTGATCATCTTCACCGGCGCGGGCGACCGGGCCTTCTGCTCCGGGGGCGACCAGAAGATCCGCGGCGACGACGGCTACGTCGACAAGTCCACCCCGCACGTCGGGCGGCTCAACGTGCTCGACTTGCAGGTCCAGATCCGCCGCTGTCCCAAGCCGGTCATCGCGATGATCGCCGGTTACGCCATCGGCGGCGGCCACGTGCTGCACGTGTGCTGCGACCTGTCCATCGCCGCCGACAACGCGGTCTTCGGCCAGACCGGCCCCAAGGTCGGCTCCTTCGACGGCGGCTACGGCTCCTGGCTGCTGGCCGAGACCGTCGGCCTCAAGCGGGCCCGCGAGATCTGGTACCTCTGCCGTCAGTACGACGCGCAGAAGGCCCTCGACTGGGGCCTGGTCAACGCGGTCGTGCCGCTCGCCGAGCTGGAGGCCGAGACGGTCAGGTGGGCCAGGGAGATGCTGGACAAGTCGCCGCTCGCCCTGCGCATGCTCAAGGGCGCGCTGAACGCGGTGACCGACGGCGCCGCGGGGATGCAGCAGTTCGCCGGTGACGCCACCCTGCTCTATTACATGAGCGAGGAGGCGCAGGAGGGCCGCAACGCCTTCAAGGAGAAGCGCGCCCCCGACTTCGGTAAGTTCCCGCGCCGCCCCTAGGGCGGCCAGGACAGGCCGCCGTCCTCAAGGGCGGCCGGAGAGAGGTTTCAGCGCGGTCGTGGGCGGCGAGGGCGGGTTCCCCCGCCGCTCCCGGGGGCAGCGGGGATCCGGACGGATCGGTCCCGAGGCGCGCGGTCCCGCGTAGGCGAGGTCGCTTCCGCGCGCCTCGAGACGGACTCACCCCCGGGGTGCGGAGATGAAGGAGGCGGTGCGGTGAATCCCGCGACCGCGCTCGCGACGGTGCTGGTCGACGAGCTCGCCCGCTGCGGTCTCACGGACGTGGTGCTCGCGCCCGGTTCGCGCTCGGCGCCGCTCGCCCTGGCCGTGCACGCCGACAGCCGCATCCGGCTGCACGTGCGGGTGGACGAGCGCTCGGCCTCCTACCTGGCGGTGGGCCTGGCCCGCCGCAGCGAGCGGCCGGTCGTGCTGATCTGCACCTCCGGCACCGCGGCGGCCAACTTCCACCCGGCCGTCATCGAGGCGCACGAGTCGGGGGTGCCGCTGCTGGTGCTCACCGCCGACCGCCCGCCCGAGCTGCGCGACACCGGCGCCAGCCAGACCGTCGACCAGGTCAAGCTGTACGGCACGTCCGTCCGCTGGTTCAGCGAGGTCGGCGTGCCCGAGGACCGCCCCGGCCAGGTCGCCTACTGGCGCTCGACGGCCTGCCGCGCCTACCAGCGCGCGATGGGCCCCCACGACCCGGGCCCGGTGCACCTCAACGTGGCCTTCCGCGAGCCGCTGATCCCCGACGACGACCCGTCCTGGTGCGAGTCCCTCGACGGTGGCACCGCGGGCCCGTGGGTCCGCGCCAGGGTGGCCTCCCCGTCGGTGGCGCTGCACCTGCCGCCGACCCGGCGGGGCGTGCTGGTCGTCGGCGAGGGCGCGACCAACACGCGCAGGTACGTCGCGGCGGCGGGCATGGCCGGGTGGCCGGTCCTGTCGGAGCCCAACGGCGGCGCCCGCTACGGCGACCACGCGATGTCGGCCTACCACTTCCTGCTCGGCACCCCGGAGTTCGCCGACCGGCACCGCCCCGACGTCGTGGTCACCCTGGGCCGCCCCGGCCTGTCCAAACCGCTGCTCAACTGGCTGAGGCACGCGGGCGAGCACATCGTGGTCGCCTCCGACATGACCCGCTGGCCCGACCCGACCCGCTCGGCCACCCAGGTCGCCCAGGTGGTGGAGATCCCGGTCGCCGCGGGCGACGACGCGTGGCTGCACTCCTGGCGCCGCGCCGACGCGGCGGCCAGGACCGCGATCGACGAGGTGCTGGACGGGGCCGGGCTCAGCGAGCCGCGCCTGGCCCGCGACCTGGTGGAGGCGCTGCCCAACGGGTCGCTGCTGTTCTCCGGGTCCTCCATGCCGATCCGCGACCTCGACCAGGCCATGCGCCCCCGGAGGGGCCTGCGGATCATGGCCAACCGGGGGGCGGCGGGGATCGACGGGGTGGTGTCGTCCGCGATGGGCGCCGCCCTCGCCCACAACGGCCCCGCCTACGCCCTGATGGGCGACCTCACCTTCCTGCACGACCAGAACGGGTTGCTCCTCGGCTCCCGCGAGCCGCGCCCCGACCTGTGCCTGGTCGTGGTGAACAACGACGGCGGCGGGATCTTCTCGCTGCTTCCCCAGGCCGCGCTGCGCGACCCCTTCGAGCGGGTCTTCGGCACCTCGCACGGGGTGGACCTGGGCTACGTGGCCGCGGCCACCGGCACGCCGTACACCTTCGTGGACGAGCCGGGCCAGCTGGTCAAGGCGCTGCGCGGCGACGGGCTGCGCGTGGTCGAGGTGCGCACCGACCGGGAGTCCAACGCGGTGCTGCACGCCATGATGCGCGACGCGGCCCAGGACGCCGTCCGCGACGCCGTGCGGCGAGGTCAGGTGACGTCGCGGCGGAGCGTCAGTGCGCGGGCGGCGAGCACGGTCACCGCGACGTAGCCCGCGAACAGCAGCCCGCCGCCCCAGACGGGCAGCAGCTCGCCGCCCAGGGGCATGCCGCCCAGAGCGCGGGCCGCCCCGGTCGGCAGCCACCTGCCCAGGTCGGGCAGGAAACTGACGAGCAGGTAGTCGGCGTACATGAACCAGGCCAGTGCCACCGCCACCGCCGCGACCTGGTTGCGGATCAGGGCCCCCAGTCCCACCCCGAGCAGGCCGTACAGGGCGACCGCGAGCGCCGAGCCGAGCAGGACCGCGGGCACCTCGGGGGTCCAGGTGGGATAACCGCCCAGGCCGAGCATGACCAGGCCCGCCACCATCGTGACCAGCGCCGAGACCGTGCCGACCAGCAGGCCGACGATCCCGTACGCGACCAGCTTCGCCCGCACCACCCGGTCCCGCCGGGGGGTGACCAGGAACTGCCAGGTGATCGTCTGGTGGCGGTTCTCCCCGGCCATGCCGAGCACGCCGAGCAGGAGGGTGAAGACGTAGGCCTGCTGGGTCATGCTGTAGACGTTCGCGATCTGCGCGTCGATCGGGATGCCGCCGCCCTGGCCCATCAGGAAGACCATCAGCCCCGCCCAGGCCACGCACAGCGGGGGCGCGAGGGCGGCCAGGATCCAGGTGGTGCGATTCGCGCGCGCCTTGAGCAGTTCGGCGCGGATCAGGTTGTTCATCGGGTCACCTCCAGGTAGAGCTCCTCCAGGTCGGTCTCCGGGCTGAGCGGGCCCTGCCAGGCGAGGCCTCCCGCCCGTACGACGACCGCCTGGTCGGCGATCTGCTGGATCTCGGCGAGGACGTGCGTGGAGACCAGGACCGTGCGTCCCTGGTGGGTGTAGGCCCGCAGGAAGCCCCGCAGCCAGCGCATGCCCTCCGGGTCCAGGCCGTTGGCGGGCTCGTCGAGGATGAGGATCTCCGGGTCCCCCAGCAGGGCGGAGGCCAGGGCGAGCCGCTGGCGCATGCCCAGGGAGAAGCCTCCGACCTTGCGGCCGGCGGCGGCGGTGAGGTCGACCTGTTCCAGCACGTGCTCCACGCGCCCGGCCTCCAGCCCGGCGGCGAGGCGGAGCGCCTCCAGGTGCGTGCGGGCGCTCAGGCCCGGGTGGAAGGCCGTGGCCTCCAGCACCGCGCCGACCGTGGAGACCGGGCGCTCCAGGTCGCGGTAGGGGCCGCCGCCGATGGTCGCGGTGCCCTCGGTGGGCGTGACCAGGCCGAGGATCATGCGCAGGGTGGTGGTCTTGCCCGCCCCGTTGGGGCCGATGAAGGCCGTGAGTGTTCCCCGTTCCACCGTGAACGACAGGTCGTCGACGGCTCGTACCCCGCCGAACGACTTGCCGAGGTGGCTGACGCTGATTGCTGACATGCCTCGACGATGGCCCCCGGGTGGGTGGGAGGGCACGGTCCCGGAGGTGGAACCCGCGAGGTCCACCCGGGGGGAGGCGGTGGTGGCCGGAGGTGGAGACGATCTCCACCCCGGGGCCCATGGTCCGCGGCCGGAGGCACGGATAATTTGTGGGCGTGACGTTCCTCCGCCGTCCCTCGGTGCGCTGCTTCCTTGTTGTCACGCTGGCGGTGTACCTGCTCTTCAGCCCATTGCTCGCCGTCTTCGAGATGGGCTGGCCGAACGTGCTCGCGCTGCTTCCCTTGAGCGTCACGGCCTTCGGCTGTTGCGTGTGGGTGCTGCGGGGCCGGGACGAGCGGCGCAACGCCTGGCTGCTCGCGGCCGTCCTGACCGGCGGGCTCGTCCTGCACGTGATCAGTCGCTACAGCGGCATGGGGTTCTTGTACTTCGTCGTCTTCGCCGCGCCGTTCAGGACCCGTTTCTGGCCGGCGGTGCTCCTGGTCACGGCCGACCTCGCCGGGACGGCCCTGTCCTCCCTGATGATCGGGATGCAGGGCTGGGAGGTGGGCGGCAACCTTCTGGGCCTCACCTACATCGCCGTCCTCGTCTTCCTGGTACGGCACGCGAGGACGACCAGGGAGCACGCCGCGGCGCTCGCCGAGGCGCGGGCGGGCGAGGCCGTGCTGGCCGAGCGGGCGCGGCTGGCCAGGGAGGTCCACGACATCCTGGCGCACTCGCAGTCGGCGCAGATCGTCCACCTGGAGGGGGCGCGGCTGCTGCTGGAGCGGGGCGAGGACCCGGCGGCGGCCCTCGACCGGGTCAACCGCGCCGTGCGGCTGGCGCGTGCCGGGCTGGAGGAGACCCGCCGGGCGCTCGACGCGCTGCGCGGCCAGGAGCTTCCGCTGGCCGAGCGGCTGGAGCTGCTGGCGGTGGAGTTCCGGTCGGTGACCGGCTCGTCCTGCGCGGTCTCGGTCACGGGGGATCTCGGCTCGCTGGAGGCGGGGGCCCGGCTGGCGGTGGCCAGGACCGCCCAGGAGGCGCTGACGAACGCGCGCAGGCACGCGCCGGGCGCCTCGGTGTCGGTGGTGCTGCGCCGGGTCGGCCGCTGGTGCGAGCTGGAGGTGCGCGACACGGGCGGCCCGCCGGGCCCGGCGATGTCAGCGGTGTCGCCAGTGTCGCCAGTGTCGCCAGTGTCGCCGGGGTCGCCGGGGTCGCCGGGATCGTCGGCAGGGGGGTACGGGCTGGTGGGGATGCGTGAGCGGGCCGAGCTGATCGGCGGTTCGCTGGCCGCCCGGCCGGGCGCGGAGGGCTTCGAGGTCCTGCTGCGGGTCCCGGCGTGAGCCGCCCGCGACGTCGTTCCGCCGCGGGGGCGGGAACGGCGCCGCGGCCCGGGGCCGGGTTTCGGGGGACTCCGGGACCCCGGGAGGGACCACGAAGGACTTCGAGGAACCGCGAAGGGCCGCGCGGGACCACGCGAGACTGCGGAAGACTTCAGGAAACTTCGGGGAGCTTCGAAGGGCTTCGGGAGTCTGTGAGGGACTTCGCGAAACTGTGAGGGCTTCGCGGGACGAGGAGGGCCGGTGTGACCGTGCGGGTGCTGGTGGCCGACGACCAGACGGTGGTGCGCGAGGGGCTGGTGCTGCTGCTGGGGCTGCTGCCCGGCATCGAGGTCGTGGGGGCCGCGGCCGACGGGCGGGAGGCTGTCGAGCTCACCGGTTCCCTGCGGCCCGACGTGGTCCTGATGGACCTGCGGATGCCCCGCATGGACGGGGTGGAGGCGACCCGCAGGATCAGGGCGGCCCACCCGGAGATCCACGTGGTGGTCCTGACGACGTACTCCGACGACGAGTCGGTCTTCGCCGCGCTGGGCGCGGGCGCGCGGGGCTACCTGACCAAGGACTCCGGCGCCGAGTCCCTGGCCTCGGCCATCGCCACCGTGGTCGGGGGCGAGGCCCAGTTCGACCCCGCCGTCCAGCGGCGGCTGGCCGAGGCGGTGGCCGGGGGCCGTCGCACACCCGAACCGCCGGACGGGCTCACCCGCCGCGAGAGCGAGGTGCTGCGGCTGATAGCGGCGGGCCGCTCGAACGCGGAGATCGCCGGGGAGCTGTTCATCTCCGAGGCGACGGTCAAGACGCACATCAACAACCTCTTCGCCAAGGCGGGACTGCGTGACCGGGCCCAGGCGGTGACCTACGCCTTCCGGCACGGCCTGGTCCCCGACTGACCTCGGCGCAACGGCGAGGACTGTCAGGTCTGGGGATGTGGGGACGCCCTCACGGGGTCAGGGTGGATCGGGTACGGATTCACCTCGCGGTGCCCGTTGGAGGGAAGTGCCATGCGACCTGACATCAGTTTGACCGGCCACGAGACGGTGGCGGGTTTCGGCAACTACGCCGAGGCCCAGCGCGCCGTGGACCAGCTGTCGGACCAGAAGTTCCCGGTCGAGCACACGATGATCGTCGGAGTGGGCCTCCGGCTCGTCGAGCAGGTGCTCGGGCGGCTGACCTATCTTCGCGCCGCCGGGATGGGCGCGGCGACCGGAGCCTGGTTCGGACTGCTGATCGGCCTGTTCTTCGCGATCTTCACGCCCGGACGGTTCCCCTTCATCCTGGTCCTGTGGGGCCTGATCTGGGGTGCCATCGCCGGAGCGATCTTCGGTCTGGTCGGCCACGCGCTCACCGGGGGCAAGCGCGACTTCCTCTCGTCGAGCGCGATCGTCGCCGACCGCTACGAGGTCCTGGTCGCCGCCCCGCACGCCGCCGAGGCGCGCAGGCTGCTCAACGTGGGCACGTCCCAGCAGATGCATCAGCAGATCTGACCGGCGCCTCCCGGGACGGAGCCCGCACGGACACGCGGCCCGGCCGGTCCCGCGCTGTCGCGCTGTCCGGCGGGCGCCGGGGCCGCGGTTCGGCTCGGGCCACAGCGCAGTTCGGGCCACAGCGCATAGGAGGGCAGCATGCCGAAAACAGTCGGAATCGACCTGGGTACCACCAACTCGGTGATCGCCACGATGGAGGGCGACAAGCCCACGGTGATCCCCAACGCAGAGGGGGCGCGGACGACACCCTCGGTCGTGGCGTTCACCGACAGCGGTGAGCGCCTGGTCGGCCAGCTGGCCCGCCGCCAGGCGATCCTGAACCCCAAGGGGACGATCTACTCGGCCAAGCGCTTCATCGGCCGCCGCCACGACGAGGTCGCCAGCGAGCTGACCGCCGTGTCGTTCGACGTCGTCCCCGGCCCCGACGGTGCCGTCCGCTTCAAGATCAATGAAAAGTTGTACGCGCCGGAGGAGATCGCCGCGGCCGTCCTGCGCAAGCTCGTGGACGACGCCTCGAAGTTCCTGGGGGAGAAGGTCACCGAGGCGGTCATCACCGTGCCCGCGTACTTCAACGACTCCCAGCGCCAGGCCACCAAGGACGCCGGGAAGATCGCCGGTCTGGAGGTCCTGCGGATAATCAACGAGCCGACCGCGGCGGCCCTCGCCTACGGGCTCGACCGCCAGGAGAGCGAGACCGTGCTCGTCTTCGACCTGGGCGGCGGCACCTTCGACGTCAGCGTCCTCGCCATCGGGGACGGCGTGGTGGAGGTACGGTCGACCGCGGGCGACACCCATCTGGGCGGCGACGACTTCGACCGGCGCATCGTCGACCACCTCGCCGACGAGTTCCAGCGGGACAACGGCATCGACCTGCGCGGGGACCCGCAGGCCCTGCAGCGGCTGTTCGAGGCCGCGGAGAAGGCCAAGGTCGAGCTGTCGGCGGTCACCCAGACGCAGGTCAGCCTGCCCTTCATCACCGCGGACGCCTCGGGCCCCAAGCACCTGAACACCACGCTCAGGCGCTCGACCTTCGAGGAGATCACCGCCGACCTGCTCGAACGGTGCCAGGGGCCCGTCCGGCAGGCCATGGCCGACGCCAAGCTCACCGCCGACGACATCGACGAGGTGATCCTGGTGGGCGGCTCGACCAGGATGCCCGCCGTGCAGAACCTGGTACGCCGCATGACGGGCGGCAAGGAACCGAACATGACGGTCAACCCGGACGAGGTCGTGGCGCTGGGGGCCGCGATCCAGGCCGCCGTCATCAAGGGAGAGCTGAAGGACGTCGTACTGCTCGACGTGATCCCGCTCTCCCTCGGCATCGAGACGCTCGGCGGGGTGATGACGAAGGTCATCGAGCGGAACACGACCATCCCGGCCCGCCGTTCCGAGACGTTCAGCACCGCCGAGGACAACCAGAGCGCCGTGGACGTCGTCGTGCTGCAGGGCGAGCGCGAGCGCGCCGCCGACAACCGTCCCCTGGGCCGGTTCCGGCTGGAGAACATCCGGCCCGCCCCGCGCGGCGTGCCGCAGGTCGAGGTGACCTTCGACGTGGACGCCAACGGGATCCTGAACGTCTCGGCCAAGGACAAGGACACCGGCGCCGAGCAGCGCATCACGATCAGCGAGAGCTCGAACCTGGACACGAGCGAGGTCGAGCGGATGGTCGCAGACTCCGAGCGGCACCGCGAGGAGGACCGGCGGATGCGGCAGGTGGTGGACGCGCGCAACGAGCTCGACAGTGCCGCCTACCAGGTGGAGCACCGCCTGGCGGAGCTGGGCGACTCGGTGCCCGTCCACGAGAGGGCGCGGGCCGACATGCTGGCGCACGACGCCCGCGACGCGATCAAGCAGGAGGCGACGCTCGACCGGGTCCGCTCGCTCACCGCCGAGCTCCAGCAGGTCTTCCACAGCCTCGGCGCGGCGGGCTCCGGCGCTCCCGGAGCCGGGGCGGGTGCCGGAGCCGGGGCCGCGAGTGGTCAGGGAGCGGCCGGCTCCCCGGGCGGCCGGGACGACGACGTCATCGACGCGGAGTTCACGACCGATGAGTGAGACACCCGGGCGTGACCGGCACGTCCCGCGCCGTGACGGGGATCCTCGCGGTGGGTACGACCCGCCCGGCCGGGAGCCGTACGACCAGGAGCGGGGCGAGGGCAGGGAGCGGGACACCGGCCGGGAGGGGCGGGCGGGCACCTCGGATGCCTCGATCACCCGTGACACCCCGGACGCTTCGGACACCTCGAACACCCCGGACGCTTCGGGTGTCTCGGACGGTCTCCAGGATCGCGTGCGGGAGCTCCAGGACCAGGTGGCCGATCTCCAGGACCGCTGGCGCCGTGCCCTCGCCGACCTCGACAACCTGCGCAAACGCGTCGGCAGGGACGCGGAGCGGACGCGGTCGGAGGAGCGGGCGCGGGCGGCGGGGGAGTGGCTGCCCGTGCTGGACAACCTGGACCGCGCGCTGGAGCACGCGGGGACCGATCCCGGCTCCATCGTCGACGGGATGCGGGCGATCCGCGACCAGGCGCAGGAGGTGCTGTCCCGCCTCGGCTACACGCGCCGCGACGACGAGGGGGCCGTGTTCGACCCGGCCAGGCACGAGGCGGTGGGCGTGCTCTCGCAGGAGGGCGTTCCCGACGGCACGGTCCTGCAGGTGGTGCGCCCCGGCTACGGGGACGGCGAACGGCAGCTGCGGCCCGCGCTGGTCGTGGTGGCCAAGGGGGCATGATGCCCCCCGACCGGGACTTCTACGAGATCCTCGGCGTGAGGCGGGGGGCGAGCCAGGAGGACGTCCAGCGCGCCTACCGCAAGCTGGCGCGGGCCAACCACCCCGACGTCAACAAGGACCCGTCCGCCGAGGACCGCTTCAAGGAGGTCTCCGAGGCCTACAGCGTGCTGTCCGACCCCGAGACCCGGCGCCGCTACGACGCGTTCGGGCCGGAGTTCCGCCAGGTGCCCGAGGACGTGGACCCGGAGACGTGGGCGCGAGCCGGGAGCCGGGGCAGGGCCGGTCCTCGGGGTGGGGGCGGGGGTTTCGGCGGCTTCCAGGAGGGGGTCGACCTCGACGACCTCTTCGAGGGGCTGTTCTCCGGCAGGCGGGGCCGGTCCGGCGCGAGCTGGGGGCCGATCCCCGGTGCCGACCAGGAGGCCGAGATCGTCCTGACCGTCGAGGAGGCCTACCGGGGCGGGCGCCGCTCCATCACCGTCGGCTCGCGCGGGCTGCGGGTCGACATCCCGCCGGGCGTCACCGACGGGCAGCGCGTCAGGCTGGCCGGGCAGGGCGGCAGGGGCGGCGACGGGGCGGCGGCGGGCGACCTCTACCTGATCGTCAGGATCGCCCCGCACCCCCGCTACCGGATCGAGGGGCGCGACATCCACGTCCTGCTCCCGGTCACCCCGTGGGAGGCGGCGCTCGGCGCCTCCGTCGTGGTCGACACCCCCGGGGGCGACACCAAGGTGAAGGTGCCGCCGGGGACGTCCGGCGGCAGGCGGCTGCGGCTGCGCGGCCGGGGGATGCCGAGCCGCGCGGACAGGCCGGGCGACCTGTACGCCGAGGTGCGGATCATGGTCCCGGAGCGGTTGTCGGAGGAGGAGCGGCGGCTGTTCGAGCAGCTCGCCGCGGTCTCGGCGTTCGACCCGAGGAGGCGGTGATGAACCACCCGTACCAGGAACGCGGGACACCCGGCCCGGAGGCTCCGCGGAGGACGGCCAGGGCCTACCAGCTGGTCAGGCCCGAGCGTCTGGATCTGGAGACGTTCGCCAGGGAGACGGGGACCCACCCCGAGCTGGTGCGGCGCCTCGTCGCGCTGGGGGTGCTCGACGCGTGGGCCGACGCCGCCGGGCGGCTGTGGTTCCCGCCCTCCCAGCTGCTCACCATGGCGCGGATCCGGCGGCTGCGGGCCGCGTTCTCGATCAACTACGCGGCGCTCGGCCTCGTACTGGACCTGCTGGACCGCATCGCCGACCTGGAGGCCGCCCAGCGCGGCCGTCCCCGACCCACCGGAGGCCCGCCGTGGACATGAACCGGCTGACGCAGAAGTCGCAGGAGGCGCTGCACGACGCGCAGACCAAGGCCCTGCGTTTCGGGCACACCGAGGTGGACGGCGAGCACCTGCTGCTGGCGCTGCTCGACCAGCCCGAGGGGCTGACACCTCGCCTGCTCTCGTACGCGAACGTCGACACCGACCGGCTCAGGAGCGACCTGGAGGCCGAGCTGGGCCGCCGCCCGCGGGTGAGCGGCCCCGGCGCCGCGCCCGGACAGGTCTACGTGACGCAGCGGCTCTCGCGCCTGCTGGAGACGGCCAAGCGGGAGGCCGACCGGCTGAAGGACGAGTACGTGTCGGTGGAGCACCTGATCGTCGCCCTGATCGAGGAGGGCAGCGCGTCCTCCGCCGGGCGGCTGCTGCACGAGCAGGGGCTGGTCAGGGACGGCTTCCTCAAGGCGCTCACCGCGATCCGCGGCAACCAGCGGGTGACGTCCGCGATGCCCGAGGTGGCGTACGAGGCGCTGGAGAAGTACGGGCGCGATCTGGTGGCGGACGCCGTGTCGGGCAGGCTCGACCCGGTCGTCGGGCGCGACGCCGAGATCCGCCGCGTCGTGCAGATCCTGTCCCGCAAGACGAAGAACAACCCGGTCCTCGTCGGCGACCCCGGCGTGGGCAAGACCGCCATCGTGGAGGGGCTCGCCCTGCGGATCAGCCACGGGGACGTGCCGGAGGGGCTCAAGGGCAAGACGGTCTTCAGCCTCGACATGGGCTCGCTGGTGGCCGGGGCCAAGTACCGGGGCGAGTTCGAGGAGCGGCTCAAGGCGGTGCTCAACGAGGTCAAAGCCGCCGAGGGGCGCATCCTGCTCTTCGTCGACGAGATGCACACCGTGGTGGGCGCCGGGGCCGCCGAGGGCGCGATGGACGCGGGCAACATGCTCAAGCCCATGCTGGCCCGGGGCGAACTGCACATGATCGGGGCCACGACCCTCGTCGAGTACCGCAAGCACGTCGAGAAGGACGCCGCCCTGGAGCGCCGCTTCCAGCCGGTGATGGTCGACGAGCCGTCGGTCGAGGACGCCGTGTCCATCCTGCGCGGCCTGCGCGAGCGCCTGGAGATCTTCCACGGGGTGAAGATCCAGGACAGCGCGCTGGTGGCGGCCGTCGTGCTGAGCCACCGCTACATCTCCGACCGTTTCCTGCCGGACAAGGCCATCGACCTGGTGGACGAGGCGTGCGCGATGCTCCGTACGGAGATCGACTCGATGCCCGCCGAGCTCGACGAGCTCACCCGCAGGGTGATGCGCCTGGAGATCGAGGAGGCCGCGCTCGCCAGGGAACTCACCAGGGAGGAGGACTCCGCGAGCGGGGCCCGGCTGGAGGAACTGCGCAGGGAGCTCGCCGACCTGCACGCCGAGGCCGACGCCATGCGGGCGCAGTGGGAGGCCGAGCGGCACGCCCTGCGCGCCGTCCAGGCCCTGCGCGCGGAGATCGAGCAGGTACGCGCGGACGCCGAGCGGGCCGAGCGCGACTACGACCTCAACCGCGCCGCGGAGCTGCGGCACGGCAGGCTGCCGGACCTGCTGCGGCGGCTGGAGTCCGAGGAGGAACGGCTGTCGGCCAAGCAGGGTACGTCGCGCCTGCTGCGCGAGGTCGTCACCGACGAGGAGATCTCGATGATCGTCTCCCGGTGGACGGGCATCCCGGTGAGCCGGCTGCGCGAGGGAGAGCGCGAGAAGCTCCTGCGGCTCGACCAGATCCTGCACGAGCGGGTGATCGGCCAGGACGAGGCGGTACGGCTGGTGGCCGACGCCGTCATCCGGGCCCGCTCCGGCATCAAGGACCCGCGCCGCCCGATCGGGTCGTTCGTCTTCCTGGGGCCCACGGGCGTCGGCAAGACGGAGCTGGCCAAGGCGCTCGCGGAGGCGCTCTTCGACACCGAGGACAACATGATCCGCATCGACATGAGCGAGTACCAGGAGCGGCACACGGTCAGCCGCCTCGTCGGCGCGCCCCCCGGCTACGTCGGGTACGAGGAGGGCGGCCAGCTGACCGAGGCGGTGCGGCGCAGGCCGTACTCCGTGGTGCTCTTCGACGAGGTGGAGAAGGCGCACGCCGACGTCTTCAACACGCTGCTGCAGGTGCTCGACGACGGG
The DNA here is from genome assembly GCF_042888905.1 of Streptosporangium sp. NPDC002721. Lineage (NCBI taxonomy): Bacteria > Bacillati > Actinomycetota > Actinomycetes > Streptosporangiales > Streptosporangiaceae > Streptosporangium > Streptosporangium sp. NPDC002721. The sequence continues at coordinate 318,530 of NZ_JBIAQI010000005.1, read as the reverse complement.
CGGCTCACCGACGCGCAGGGCAGGACCGTCGACTTCCGCAACACCGTCCTGATCATGACCTCCAACCTCGGGTCGGTGTACCTCCTCGACGGCGTCACGTCGAGCGGGGAGATCGAGCCCGAGGCGCAGCAGCGGGTGATGGCCGAGCTGCGCTCGCACTTCCGTCCCGAGTTCCTCAACCGCGTCGACGACATCGTGATCTTCAAGCCGCTCACCCCCGAGGAGATCGAGCGCATCGTCGGCCTGATGTTCGTCGAGCTGCGGACCCGCCTCGACCATCGGGGCATCCGGCTGGAGGTCACCGAGGCGGCGCTGCGGCACATCGCCGAGCGGGGCTACGACCCCGTGTACGGGGCCCGCCCGCTGCGCCGGTTCATCGCCAGGGAGGTCGAGACGCGCATCGGCCGCGCACTCCTGTCGGGGGAGGCGGACGAGGGAGCCGTGGTCCGGGTGGACCTGGCCGGGGACGAGCTCGCCGTCACCTACGGATGAGCCGCCATCGGTTGTCTCAGCGGAGGCGGGGGCGGTCCCTGCCGCCGTTCTCCTCCACCGCGAGCCTGGCCAGCTCGACCCGCGAGTGGATGCCCAGCTTGCGGAAGACCTGCCGCAGGTGGAAGGCGACGGTGTGCTCGCTGATGAACATCTGCTCGGCGGCGTGCCGGTTCGTCAGCCCTTTGGAGACCAGGTCGCAGACGGCCTGCTCGGTACCGGTCAGGCTGGCCCACCCCGACACGGGACGGTCGGTCCTGGCCCAGTGGCGGCACCGCTCGCCCAGGAGCCGCAGCCTGCCCCGTACCCGTGCCGCGTCCCGGGTGGCCTCCACGGCCCCGTAGCAGGTCAGCGCGGTCTTCAGGCTCTCCACGGCCAGGTCCCGGCGGTCGCCGTCCGCGCCGAGCAGCACGCCGAGGTCCTCCGCGGCCGATCCCCTGGCCCAGGGGTCGGCGTGCCCGGCCGCCGCGCGGCCCAGCGCCTCGGGATCGCCCTCCCGCAGGCCCCGCGCGTGGTCGGCGGACGCCGACGGGCCGGACAGGGCGGGGTTGCGCCGGGCGATGTCCTCGGCCGCGCCGATCACGGCGTCGGCCCTGTGCCGGTCCTCCGCCGCCATCGCCATCCGTACCAGCCACGCCGCGGCGGTGGGCTCGCCTGCCAGCGCCCCGAGGTGGCGGGGCAGCGCGTCGCAGATCCCGCCGAGCGAGCCCATGCCGCCCGCCGCGCCGTCGCGCGCCTCGCTGATCCGCCCGGCCACCAGTTCCGACCGCAGCCACGCGCGGGGCGGTACGCCGGGTGCCGACCTGACCGGGTCCCTCTCCATGTAACCGATGGCCCCCGGCAGGTCGCCCGCGCGCAGCGACGCGGTGCCGAGCACCGACAGGGCGGAGGAGGCCAGGAGCGGGGCGTCCAGGGTCCCGGCGGCGGTGAGGCCCGCCTCCCCGTGCTCGATCGCGCCGCCGAGCCGGCCCGCCGCCAGGTCCAGCCGGGCGCGCAGGACGGGGATCTCGGCGGCCCACCCGGGCTCGCCCTCGGCGTCGGCCTCCTCGGCGGCGCTCTCCGTCGTCAGTCTCGCCTCGTCCAGCAGCCACAGGTCGATCAGCATCGAGGCCAGCACCGCCCTCGGCTGCCGTCGCGGGCGCCGCCCTCGTTTTCTTTGCTCCACGGCCTCGCGCGCCAGGTCCAGCCCTTGTGAGAGCCCGCCCTCGTCCCACGCGAGCAGGGCCAGGTCCACGAGCCTGCCCGCCTCGCAGCCCTGGGACGAGGGGGACCGCGGGGCTCCGGAGGCGCGCTCGACCTGCTCGCGCAGCGCCCGCCGCACCGGTGACGGCACCTCCTCGACGATCGACCGCCACACCAGCTCGTGCCGGAACGTCAGCTCGTCGTGGTCGGTCACGAGCACCCCGGCCGCCAGCGCCTCCTCCAGCGGGGGAAGCAGCGCGGCGGGGGTCTCGCCGAGCATCTCGGCCACGTACGCCGGTGTGAAAGAGCGTCCCAGCACCGCGACGGCCTCCAGCAGGTACCTGGTCCTGACGCCGAGCTCGTCCAGGCGCCGCCGGACGGCGGTGTGCAGGCGCGGGGGCAGTGCCGTTTCGGTGGATGCGGTCCCGGCGGGCGCGGTCCCGGCCGGTGCGGTCCCGGTCAGCGCGGTCCCGGCCAGTCGGGCGACGCCGTCCTCGACCAGGACGGCGCCCTCCTCGCGCAGCCCGGTGAGAAGCTCGGCGAGCAGGAGCGGGTTGCCCCCGGCCTGGGCGGCCAGCGCCGCCAGGTCCTCCCCGGGGACCGCGCCCAGGATGTCGGCGGAGATCTCGGTCACCGCCCCCTCGTCGAGGGGGCCCAGCGCGATCCGTACGGCCCCCTCCCGCTCCAGCAGGTCGAACAGCCGCCCCGCCTCGCCGGGTGCCGGGGTGTCGCGGCGGGCCAGCAGCCACGCCACGGGGTACGAGGCCAGCCGCGAGGGCATCGTCCGCAGGGCCATGACCGTGGCGGGGTCGGCCCACTGGAGATCGTCCAGAACCACCAGCAACGGCCCCGAGGCCAGCCTTCTCTCCAGCGAGGTCCTGACCTGCTCGGCGAGCCACAGCAGCAGTCCCGGCCCGTCGGGGGAGGTGCTCCTGGTCATGGGGATCGGAAGCGTCGGCGAGTCCCCGAGCGCGGCCAGCAGCGGTCCCAGCGGGGTCAGCCGCCCCAGCTCGTCGGCCCGCCCGCTCGCCACCGCCGTCCCCCGCGCGGTCGCCGCGCTCGCGGCCTCGGCGAGCAGCAGCGACTTCCCCGTCCCGGGTTCGCCCTCGACGAGCACGACGTTCCCGGTCGCGGACGTGACACCTCCCAGCAGGGCGAGAACCGCCGCCCACTCATCTTTCCGGCCGCGCATAGTCATGTCTCGGATCTGGGGTCATACGGCGGGCTTCCTGAGGAGTGATTACGCATATGACATCCCCAGGGGACGAATCATCACGCGTCGGGCACCGCTGCACACCGGTGGTTTGGCACAGATTTGACCTCAGGGCCCCACCAGCCGGGCGATCCGTCCGGTCAGTGTCCGGGCAGTGCCCGATGGCGCCCGATCGGCGCTCGACGAGCGTGATCCTTGGCCCGACCGGCCGGATCGGGCGTCCGGCCGGTGCCCGTTCGGCCTCCGGCCGACGCCCGGTCAGCGCTCGATGAGCGTGACCTCCAGGGAGTAGTGGGAGGCGCGGTAGACGTGGGAGCCGTGCTCGACGGCCCTGCCCTGGTCGTCGTAGGTGGTGCGGACCATCGTGAGCAGCGGCGCCCCGCGCCGCTCGCCGAGCAGCCTGGCCTCGGCCGCCGTGGCGGCCCGCGCCCCCATGCGCTGGTTCGCCACGCGCATCCGCACCCCCGCGGCGCGGAGCATCTCGTACAGCCCACGCTCCTGGAGGCCGTCGGCGGTCAGCGGGGCGAGACCGGAGGGCAGCCAGTTGTGCAGCAGGGCCAGCGGCTCCCCGGCGGCGTAGCGGATCCGCTCCAGGCGGAGCATCTCGGTGCCGGGCGCGACCCCGAGGATCGTGGCGACCGACTCCTCCACCGGGGCCGGTCCCAGGACGAGCACCCTGGTGGCCGGCTCCTGGCCGGCCCTGCGCAGGTCGTCGTAGAGGCTGGTCAGCTCGACGGAACGCTTGACCTGGCCGTGCACCACCTGGGTGCCGACGCCCCGCTTGCGTACCAGCAGGCCCTTGTCGACCAGATACTGGATCGCCTGGCGGACGGTCGGGCGCGACAGGCCCAGCCGGTCGGCGAGCAGGATCTCGTTGTCGAGCCGCGATCCGGGGGGCAGGTCGCCGCGGCGGATGGCCTCGGAGATCTGCTCGGCCACCTGGAAGTAGAGCGGGACCGGGCTGGACCGGTCGAGATCGATGGCGAGCTGCGCCGTCATTCGCCCTCCCGGTTGACACGCCGCGCCGTCAGGCTAGCGGACATCAGAATGTCTTGACAAAAACCGGCCGGGACCCGTGGGAGGTGCGGGCCGGGCGCGTACGGGGCAGGCGTCCTCGTACAGGATGGAAGGCGGTTCGCGTCACCGGGCCCGCGTCACCGAGTTCGCGCCACGGGTTCGCGTCAATGGAGGAAGCATGGATCAGGGCACCGCAGCAGAGCTCTCCGCCATCGCGGTCGAGGCCGCCCGCGCGGTGGGCGACCGGCTCCGGGGGGCGTTCAGGTCGCGTCCCGCGGTCGAGACCAAGAAAGACTTCCACGATCCGGTGACCGAGCACGACCACGCCGCGGAGGAGACCATCCGGGAGATCATCGGCAGGCGCGTCCCGGGCAGCACGATCATCGGCGAGGAGGGCGGCAGCAGGGGCTCCGGCGAGATCCGCTGGTACGTCGACCCGATCGACGGGACCGCGAACTTCGCCGCCGGGCTGCCGTTCTTCTGCGTGTCGATCGCCGCCGCCGTCGGGGACGAGGTGGTCGCCGGGGTGGTGTACGACCCGGTGCGCGACGACGAGTTCCGGGCCGACCTGGGCGGGGCCTGGTGCAACGGCGTGCCGCTGCGCAGTTCCGGCGCCGCGAGTGACCGGGAGGGGGTGCTGCTGACCAGCTATCCCACCCCCTGGGAGCTGGCCGAGGTCGGCGAGGAGGCGTTGCGCCGGTTCGGCAGGATGGTGGAGGCGTTCGCCTCCACGCGCCGTCCCGGCAGCACCGCGCTCAAGCTGGCGCACGTCGCGGGAGGGTGGGCGGACGTCGCCTACGGCAGCGGGGTCAGCCCGTGGGACATGGCGGCAGGGTCGCTGCTGGTCCGCCAGGCGGGCGGCGTCTTCATCCCGCTGGACGGGTCGATCTTCGAGCCCGGCGGTTACCTCGCCCACGTCGGGGGCTTCGACCTGGCGGGGTCGGTCATGAGCGACCTGCTCCTCCGCGACCGCCCGGCCTGAGCGCCGGTGAGCCGGGCAGGGACGAGCGGGGCCTGGACGAGGTCCGGACGGGGTCTGGACAGGGCCGGGCGGGCATGGGCAGGCGGGGACGGGTGCGGGCGGGTGCGGGCGGGCACGGATCCGGGAAGAGGCTCGGGCCGGTTCGTGCGAGACGGCGCCGGTCCGTGTGGAAGACTCTCGCACAGGCGGACCCAGCGTGTCGGCCACCGCATTACCTATTGATCCTGTAGGAAATACAGGTAAAATGATTGTCTCGCCGTACGAAGGAGCCGCCATGAGCCTGGAGCCGGAGGCCGAGAGCCCGCTGGCCGCCGCTGTCGGGGCCGCGCGCTGGATCCGTTCGGCGGCGGTGGACGACGAGCGGGGGCGCCACTGGCAGGCGAACCCCGATCCCCGGGGCCGGGCCGCGATGCCCGACCACCCCCTGTCGCTGTACTCGGGGGCGGCCGGGATCATCCTGTTCTTCCTGGAGCTCGCCGCCGCCACCGGAGACGACGGCTACCTCGACGACGCCAGGGCCGGGGCCCGCTACCTCAGCGCCACCTGGCGCGAGCAGGCCGACCTCTCCCTCCACCACGGCCTGGCCGGGGTGATGTTCGCCCTGGCCGAGGCCGGGTGGGCCACCGGGGAGGGGGCCTTCGAGGTCGAGGCGGGCGCCGTCGCCGACCGCATCGTGCGCAGCGCCCGTCCCATCGACGGCGGGCTGGGCTGGACCGGCGACCCCGCGCAGCGGGGCGACGGCGGGATCATCCTCGGCCTGCTGCACGCCGCGGGCATCCTGGGGGTGCCCGCCTACCAGGAGGTCGCGGTCGAGGCCGGTGCCCGCATCGCCACCCTCGTCGTCCCCGGCCACCGCTTCGGCGAGGGCGCCTGCGCGGACCTGCCGCTGGACGCGGTCACCCCGGGCTTCCTGTCGGGGACCGCCGGGACCGCCTTCCTGCTCGCCCGCCTGTACGGCGTGACCGGCGAGAGCAACTTCCTCGGCGCCTCCCGCAGGGGAGCCGACTTCGTCCGCGCGGTCAGCGCGGTGACCGAGCGGTGCGCGCTGGTGCCGCACCACATCCCGCAGGGCCGCGACCTGCACTACCTGGGCTTCTGCTCCGGCTCCGCCGGGGTCGCCCGGATGTTCTACGAGCTGCACCGGGTCTCGGGCGACGCCGGGGACCTCGACTGGGCCGAGCGGCTGGCCAGGGGCATCGTCCGCAGCGGCGCCCCCGCCAGCCAGAGCGGCGGGTTCTGGAACTCCGCCTGCCAGTGCTGCGGCACCGCCGGTCTGGTGGAGCTGTTCGTCGGGCTCTGGGCGGCGACCGGCCATCGCCGGCACCTGGAGTTCGCCCGCACGCTGGGGGAGAACCTGACCGGCCGGGCCACCGCCCACGACGGCAGGGGAACCCGCTGGTACCAGGCCTACCGCAGGCTGCGCCCCTGGGAGGTCACCGCCGACACCGGCTACATGGTCGGCGCGGCGGGGGTCGGGGCCGCTCTCCTGCACCTGGACGCCACCGCCCGCCCGCAGGAGGCCCGGCGGCTCGTCCTGCCCCCCGACAACCCGTTCCCGGCCATCCCGCTGCCGAGTGCGACGCTCCGCCGGTCCTGACGGTCCCGGACGATCGTGAAAGGCACGTCGCCGGTGGGCCGGCCGGTCGTCACCGGCGAGCGTGACGGGTGTGGCGCGAGGGCCGCGCCGTCCCGTACGGGAGCGGTACGAGCCGCCGTGATCCGGCGGCGCGGGAGAGCGCGACGCGAGGGCCGCGGAGGCCCGCCGCGCCCGTGCACGTTCCCGCAGCGTGTACGGTCGGGCATCGAGGCCTCCACCGGGCCCGGTGCCACGGACACGTCCCCGGCGCCGACCCGGCACCCCGGACCGTGTCACCCCCGGTACGCCCGCTCGTGCCGATCCGGTCGTGGAGAGTGGCGGCCACCGGTGCCCCTCGCGCCGGAGAAACCAAGGACGATATGCCCTTTGGCCGTCAAGGGGTGACAAAGCTCGTGATGACGATTGGTGATTCTCCGTGAGTGCTACCCAAGGCTTACCTAATCTCGGTGTCGTGACAATCGAGGATTTCCTTCCCGACCCCAACCGTTCCACCGTCGCGATCGAACCGGCTCAGCCGGGTGCCGGCCACTGGGCCGGTGCCCCGAGCGCCGTGGCGAGCGACGGCCTGATCTACCTCGCCTACCGGCTGCGCCGCCCCGTCGGCGAGGGCCGGGGTTACGCCGTCGCCGTCGCCCGCTCCACCGACGGTGAGCGGTTCGAGACCCTGCTCACGATCGGCAGGGAGGAGATGGACACCGAGTCGCTGGAGCGCCCCACCCTGGTCCGTACGCCGGAGGGGCGCTGGAGGCTCTACCTCAGCTGCGCCACCTACGACACCAAGCACTGGCGGGTCGAGGTGCTGGAGGCCGACGACCCGTCCGGCTTCCGGGCCTCGCAGCGCCGGGTCGTGCTGCCCGGCGACCCGAAGACCGGTGTCAAGGACCCGGTGATCGTGGTGCGCGAGGGCGTGTGGCACCTGTGGGCCTCCTGCCACCCGCTGGACGAGGCCGACGAGGCCGACCAGATGGTGACCGACTACGCCACCAGCGCCGACGGCATCGAGTGGACCTGGCAGGGCACCGCGCTCAGCGGCCGTCCCGGCGTCTGGGACGCCCGGGGCGCGCGGGTGGCGGCGGTCCGCTTCCTCGACGACAAGGTGGTGGCCTTCTACGACGGCCGGGCCACCGCGTCGGAGAACTACGAGGAGAAGACCGGCGTCGCGGTCGGCGCCGACCCCGCCGAGCTCACCCCGCTCGGCACCGAGCCCGTCGGGGTCTCGCCGTACGAGGGTGGCGGCCTGCGTTACCTGGACATCGTGGACCTGCCGGGCGGCGGGCGGCGGCTCTACTACGAGTACACCCGCGCGGACGGGGCGCACGAGCTCCGCACCGAACTGCGCTGATCACGGGCCCCCGGCGCGCACGAATCCCGCGCCGGGGCGGCCGAGGTCCCGGGTGCGCGCCGTCGTGCCCGGGACCGGCTCGGCCGGGCCCGGGATCGTCCGGTTCGCGGTCGCGCCGGGGACCGCTCCCGGCCAGGTCCCGGCCAGGTCCCGGTTAGGCCTGGGGGCGGCCGTTGCGGGCCTGGCGCTGGCCGTCGGGGCGGACGCCCACCAGGCCGCCGGAGCGCTCACGGGGCAGGAGCCAGTCGCTGAAGTCCTCCCCGGTCATCCTCTGCAGCAGCGCCACGTCCTCGGTGAAGTAGGAGATCAGCTTCTCCCGCTGGTCCCAGGTCAGCGGCTGGCGGGAGCGGGCCCGCTCCTGCAGCCTGCGCTCCAGCGGGTCGGTCAGCGCCACGCTCACCCGCGAGGGCAGGAACCGGCCCACGGACGACCCCACGCGCAGCGCCCGCGACAGCACCCGGTGCCCCCGGGTGGGCTCGGGGTGGGCGGTCACGTTCTCCCGGGGGACCTCGGTGACCACGCCGGTCTCCACCCCGAGGAAGCGGCAGATCCGGTCGAGGGTCTCGGCGGGGCGGTCGACCAGGTCGCGGTAGCGGTAGACGAGCACCTGCTCGCGGGGGAAGAGGGTGAACAGGTGCCGGAGCTGCTCACCGTACTTGCCGAGCCCGCGGTAGTGCCAGAACGGGGCCCAGCCCGCCTTGATCCGCCGCTCCTCCTCGGCGCAGGCCCGCACCACGTCGCCGATCGGTTCGAGCCCGGCCGACCACAGGTGCGTCCAGTTGGAGTGGGCGCGCTCCACCGGGTCGCGCAGCACCACGATGAGCCTGGCATCGGGGATGGCCTCCCTGATCCGCCGCTGCGCCGCCAGATCGTAGAGATAGAACGGGGTGGACTCGCCGGTGAGCGTTCCCGGCGGTGCCGCGTCGAACAGGGCCTCGTAGTCCTCGCGTCTCCAGACGTGTTCGCGGTAGGTCTGCGCGTCGCCCGGTCCTCCCCTGGTCGGCGGAGGGCCGTCGCTGAGGAAGAACTTCGGCTCCTTCACCGGGGACATGAACAGTCCCGGGTGCCGGGCCAGCGCGGCGTGCAGAGCGGTGGTCCCGGACTTGGGGGCACCGATCGTGAGGAAATTCGGCAGGGGCATCGTTACTACCCTTAATCCCTACTATGATTATTGGTAAATATAGCCCCTTCTCCGGCGAAGGCAAGCGCCAGGCTGTGCGATCGCCGTGATCCAAAGGGCTTCCCGGGGGCTTCCCGGGTACGGGGATTCCAGTCGTCGGCGCCTATCTCCAGGTCGTGGACGTGAAGGGTGTTGTCCCGTTCAGTGAACGCTGAGTTCTTTTCCTCTATTTCATGGCCGAGGATGAGTTTTGTCGCGTTGTGAATAAATATGGTACTCGTGCCGTATTTCGGATGCGGTGCCGCTCGCAGATCGTCGTCCGCGCGTCCCCGTGCCCCGGAGCGGCCGGTCTCCTCTCCCCACGTCCCCGCGACGCCGTGACGTGCCCGGTCGTGCGCGTCTTTTCGCGCCGCGCCGAGAACGCCCGGGTGGGCGGCGCCGATGTGGCGGCGGGCCGTATCGTCGCGGCGCGCCGACGATCGGTGAAAGTCCCGATGACGGCGTACGCGAATGTCATGGTGCGAAGGCGGACCCGGGCGGGTGTGGAACGTTACCGCGATTGCATAAGTCTTAATGTCACGACAAATCATTGACATGTAGGTAATGCGTTGGTTACAAACCAGGGGCGAGGGAGATCCGGCGAGGCGACGCGCGGAGGTACCGATGAAGTGGACGACAGGGCTGGTCGCGGTGGCCGTGCTGGGCCTTTCCGCACTGACCGGCTGTTCGGCGGGACAGGCCGGGGGGCAGTCCTCGGGAGAGCCCGCCCCCGCGGCGAGCGGCCCCGCCCCGGCGGCCGGTGGCGGCACCTTCGCCGTCGTCACCCACGCGAGCGCGGGGGACGCCTTCTGGGACGTGGTCAAGAACGGCGCCGAGGCGGCAGGGAAACGCTACGGCGTCACCGTGACCTACCAGGGCGACGGCGACCCGGCCAGGCAGTCCCAGCTCATCGACCAGGCCGTCAGCCAGAAGGTCGACGGCCTGGTGGTCTCCATGGCCAACCCGGACGCCCTGAAGGAGTCCGTCGGCAAGGCCGTGACCGCCGGGATCCCGGTGATCACCATCAACTCCGGCGGCGACGTCTCCCGGGAGTTCGGCGCGGTCACCCACGTCGGCCAGTCGGAGGACGTGGCGGGCCGGGGCGCGGGGGAGAAGCTCAAGGCCGAGGGGGTCACCAAGCTGCTCTGCGTGATCCACGAGGCCGGGAACGTCGGTCTCGACCAGCGCTGCAACGGCGCGACCCAGGGGCTGGGCGGCACCGTCGAACGGCTCCAGGTGGACGTGAGCAACCTCGCCGACGCCACCTCCAAGATCAAGGCGAGGCTCCAGTCGGACACCTCGCTCGACGGCGTGCTCACCCTGAACCCCTCGGTGGCCGTCGCCGCCCGCGACGCCATCGCCGACGGCGGCTCGAAGGCGAGACTGGGCACCTTCGACCTGTCGGCCGACGTGGTCGCCGCCATCGAGGACGGCGAGATCCTGTTCGCGGTCGACCAGCAGCAGTACCTGCAGGGCTGGCTGCCGATCACGTTCCTCACCCTCCACAAGGAGAACCTGAACACCGTCGGAGGGGGGCTCCCGGTCAACACCGGCCCCGGCTTCGTCACCAAGGACAACGCCGCGAAGGTGGCGCAGCTGGCCGAGAGCGGAACCCGGTGACGGTGGCGGACGAGCGGCTGGCCGGGACCGGGGTCGCCCGCAGGCTGCTGATCAGGCCGGAACTCGGCGCCGTCGTCGGCGCCCTCGTGGTCTTCGCGTTCTTCGCGGGCCAGTCGGAGGTCTTCCGCTCGGTCGAGGGCGTGGCCAACTGGCTGGACCCGGCCTCCACCCTCGGGATCATGGCGGTGGCGATCGCGCTGCTGATGATCGGCGGCGAGTTCGACCTGTCGGCCGGGGTGCTCACCGGCACCGTCGGCCTGGTGACGGTGATCCTCGCCACCCGCTACGACCTGCCGGTGTGGGGCGCCATGCTCGCGGCCCTGGCCGTGGCGCTACTCGTCGGCTTCCTCAACGGGCTGGTCGTGGTCCGCACCGGGTTGCCCAGCTTCATCGTCACCCTCGCCACGTTCCTGATGCTCCAGGGCGTCAACCTGGGCGTCACCAAGGCCCTCACCGGGACCGTGCAGGTCGGCGGCCTGCGCAGGGCCGAGGGGTACGAGGAGGTGAGGGCGGTGCTGGCCGGGACGATCCCGGTCGGCGGGACCGACTTCCGGGTGGCGATCCTGTGGTGGCTCGCCGTCACCGCGCTGGCCACCTGGGTGCTCACCAGGACCAGGGCCGGAAACTGGATCTTCGCGGTCGGCGGCGACGAGCGGGCCGCCCGCGCGGTCGGGGTTCCCGCCGAACGAACGAAGATCGCGCTTTTCATGACCACCGCCGTCGCCGCCTGGCTGGTCGGCTCGATCATGGCGCTGCGCTTCACCTCGGTGCAGGCGGGCTCCGGCGTCGGCCAGGAGTTCGTCTACATCATCGCGGCGGTCATCGGGGGCTGCCTGCTGACCGGCGGCTACGGCTCCGCGATCGGCGCCTCCGTCGGCGCGGTGATCTTCGGCATGGCGGACAAGGGCATCGTCTTCGCCGGTTGGGACGCCGACTGGTTCACGTTCTTCCTCGGCGCGATGCTGCTGCTGGCCACGCTCGCCAACCGGTTCGTCCGGCGGTACGCGGAGGAGGTGAAGCGGTGAGAGGAGGTGAAGCGGTGACGGGAGACGAGACCGGGGACGAGACCGCAACGGGCCGTGACGCCGTGACCGGAGACAAGGCCGGGACGGGTCGCGAGGCGGTGACCGGGGACGAGACCGTGAAGGGCCGCGAGGAAGCGGTGGCGGAGGGCGGGACGGTGGCGGGGGGCGGGACGGACGTCCCGCCCCTGCTGGAGGTTCGCGACGTGGGCAAGACGTTCGGCGGCGTGATCGCGCTGCGCGACGTCTCCATGCGGGTGCGCGCGGGGGAGGTGAGCTGCGTCCTCGGCGACAACGGCGCGGGCAAGTCCACGCTGATCAAGATCCTCTCGGGCATGCACGCCCCCGACTCCGGCTCGTACCTGGTGGACGGCGCCCCGGCCGCCTTCGCCAGCCCCCGTGACGCCCTCGACAGGGGCATCGCCACCGTCTACCAGGACCTGGCGATGATCCCGCTGATGTCGGTGTGGCGGAACTTCTTCCTCGGCTCCGAGCCGGTGCTCGGGCGCGGGCCGCTGCGCCGCTTCGACGTGGCGGGCGCGAAGCGGACGGTCCGCGAGGAGTTGCGCTCCATGGGCATCGACATCCGCGACGTCGACCAGCCCGTCGGCACCCTGTCCGGCGGCGAGCGCCAGTCCGTGGCCATCGCCCGCGCGGTCCACTTCGGCGCCCGCGTCCTCATCCTGGACGAGCCCACCTCCGCCCTGGGCGTCAAGCAGGCCGGTGTCGTCCTGCGCTACATCGCCCAGGCACGCGACCGGGGCCTGGGGGTCGTCTTCATCACCCACAACCCGCACCACGCCCACCCGATCGGCGACCGCTTCCTGCTGCTGAACCGGGGGGCGAGCCTCGGCGAGTACGCCAAGGCGGACATCACCCCCGAGGAGCTCACCTCCCTGATGGCGGGGGGCGCCGAGCTGGAGCAGCTCGCCCACGAGCTGAGCCGGGGCGGCCCTCCGGCCGGACAGGCGCCGCCGCCACCCCAGTGAACCGGGCGTACCGGATGAAGAACACCGCCACCCCCGTGAGCCGGACGAGCCGTTCAGAACCGGCCGGGCCGCTCAGAAGTCGAAGGACTCCACGTGGATGCGGCGGCCGGGGACGCCCGCGCGGCGCAGGGCGTGGCGTGCCGCGACCGTCATCCCGGCGGGACCGCACAGGTAGACGTCGTGGACGGCCAGGCCGGGGATCAGCGTCCGCAGGGCACGCCCGGTCAGCGGCACGTTCCGCTTGCCGGACGACCCGGTCAGCTCGTCCACGGTGTAGTGGATCGTGGCGCCGCGCGCGGCGGCGATGGCGTCCAGCTCGTGGCGGAGGATCAGCTCCTCGTCGCGGCGCGCCATGTAGACCAGCGTCACCTCGCCGGGCAGCGTCTCGAAGAGCGCGCGCAGCGGGCTGATGCCCACGCCGCCGCCCACCAGCAGCACCTGGGGCCTGCGGCGCCGCGCGGCGGTGAGGGCCCCGTAGGGACCCTCGGCCCACACGCGGGTGCCGGGCCGCAGTCCGGCCAGCGCGCGGCTGTGGTCGCCGACGCCCTTGACGGTGATCCGCAGGAAGCGGGCGTTGGCGGGCGCCGACAGCGAGTAGGGGTTGGCCGTCCACCACATGCCGGGGGCCAGGAACCGCCACCGGAAGAACTGGCCGGGTTCGGCGCCCAGCTCGTTCAGGTGCTCGCCGGTCAGGTAGACCGACACCACGGCGGACGACTCCCGGCGGACCTCGGCGACCCGGAGGTCGTGGCGCAGGGCGCGGTGGACGGGGGTGAGGAAGCGGTACCAGACCAGCAGGACGGCGACGGACACGTACAGCGCGTACCAGAACACGCTCATCACGGCGTCGCCGGCGAAGTCCGGCCCGGTGAGCTGGTGGCCGAACCCGAGGAAGACGGCCCCGTAGGTGACGAAGTGCAGATAATGCCAGGTCTCGTACCCCATCCGGCGCCGCACCTCGCGCACCGAGATGACCGCGACGCCGATCAGCACCAGGAGGGCGACCAGCGCCTCCATCATGGCCGGGCCGTCCAGGATCAGTCCCGCGACCGCCTCCGGCACGCCCGCGCCGGACCTTCCCACGTGGGCCGCGACGGCGAACAGCATGTGGGCCACCGACAGGACGACGGTGGCGCGGCCGCCCGCCGCGTGCCAGCGGGCCAGCCGGTCGGTCCCCACCCCGCGGTCCAGCGCGGGAACGCGGGCCATCAGCCCCAGCAGGACCGCGCAGGCGTAGCCCGCGAGCAGGCCGGTGAGCCTGCCCGCCCAGGCCAGCGCGTCGGTGAACCCGGAGACCGAGGCCAGGTCCGCCCAGCACGTCGCGGTCGCCGCGACGGTTCCGGCGTAGATCAGGGCGAGGACGAGGGACGGCCGCGCCCGGCGCGCGGGCGGGCGGACCGGGACCCTGCGCCGCCGCGTGCGCGTGCCCGTGCCGGAACGTGCACGCGTGTCGGAGCGGGTGTGTGCGCGCGTACCGGAGTGCGGGGGCGGGCCGGAGCTCGGGTGCGCGCCGGGATGCGTGCCGGGCTGAGGGGGCGGGCCGGAGCTCGGGTGCGCGCCGGGGTGCGTACCGGAGTGCGGGGGCGTGCCGGGGCGCGGATGCGTGCCGGAGTCGGGGGCGGGGGCGGCGCCTCTCACGGCTCCAGCCGGGTGAGCTGGTCGCCGTGGGTTCTCTCCAGGGCGACGGCGAACGCCTTGGTCTCCTGGTCGGCGCCCGCCTTCTGCTCGCTCTTCGCGACCAGGACGGACTGCGTGAGGTACTCGCGCGCGTCCTTGGTGAAGAGCTTGTCGAACGCGGCGCCGTCGGCCCGCTCCAGGGCCGCGAAGTCGTCGGGAATCACCATGCCCGGTATGTCATGCCCCTCGTGCTCGTTGCTCTCCGGCACCCCGGACCGCCGCAGCAGGTCGCGCAGCTTCCGGAGCGTCGTACGGCGATCGGCGACGTTCTCCGTGGCGAATCGCGTTATCTCCGGGTTCGAGGTCTTGCCGGGGGCCAGTTCCAGCAGGCGTACCGCCTGCTCGGTCATCGGGATCATCAGTTGCAGCCACGCGATGTCGGTCCTGTTGAAGGAGCCCGACGCGCTTCCGGTCGGTGTGGGGAGCGCGGCGGGAGCGCTTCGCGACGGCGGGTGGTTCGCGGCCGAATGGGTCTGGGGCTCGGCCGCGACACATCGCGAGACCAGCAGGACGGTGAGCACGACGAGTACCGAAGCCCCGATCGTGGACGCCTTCATGCCGTTCCTCCGCTCGCCGTTCCGTGGTGAGGCGAGGCCCGGTATGCCGGGCCTCGCCCCGTTCAGGTCAGACGGTACGCTTCCGCCCGAAGGCGGTCACCTGCCGTCTCAAAGGGCGTCGCCGGCGCCCACCCGGCGATCGGGCGGGATACGGGGGCGGGAGCGCGAACACCGTCGCCGTGCACGGCGGAACCCCGTTGAACAGGACATATAGTCCTGTAACGGTGTCACCGCGCGCGTTCCCGATGCCATCGTCGCGAGCCTCCTTCGCCGTACGCCCGGCGCCGGGCGTGTTCTGCTCCTGCACAGGAGACGGGCGGGGGAACGGGCGACAACAGAAACCCGGAAAAAGAGCCGAGAAAATTTTCGTTGTCGATCTGACCTGCCGCCGGTCTCCGTGGAGGGGGCTCGTTGGTCTTCCGCTATGTGGAGTTATGGAGAGAATCGTCCCTGCCCGGCGCATGGTGCGGCCCGGGGGAAGACGGACCGGGGGCGACGGACCGTGGACGACGACAGGAAGCGGAGTGCGATGCTCGGAACCGGTAGGGGCGGACCCGATACGGCGATGGTGACCGCCGCGCGTGACGGGGACCAGCGGGCGCTGGACGCCCTGGTGGCCGACTCCCTCCCGCTCGTCTACAACATCGTCGGCCGGGCGCTGAACGGTCACACAGACGTCGACGACGTGGTCCAGGAGACCTTCCTGCGGGTCGTCCGCGCCCTGCCCGACCTGCGGGACCCGCAGGCGTACCGGTCCTGGCTGGTGGCCATCGCCGTCCGCCAGGTGCGTGACCACGAGCAGGACCGCAGGACCACCCAGCACCGCAGGGCCGACCTCGACAGCGCCGAGGAGGTGCCCGACCCCGCCTCCGACTTCGCCGCCGTGACCATCCTGCGGCTCGGGCTCACCGACCAGCGCCGCGAGGTCGCCGAGGCCACCCGCTGGCTGGACGGCGACGACCAGGCGCTGCTCGCCCTGTGGTGGCTGGAGGAGACCGGCGAGCTCGACCGCTCCGACCTCGCCGGAGCCCTCGGCCTGTCGGGACGCCACGCCGCCGTACGCGTCCAGCGGATGAAGGAGCAGGTCCAGACGGGACGCGCCATCGTGCGGGCGTTGCGCTCCGGCTCCGGCTGCGCCGAGCTGAGCGCCCTCACCGCGAACTGGAACGGCGTCCCCAGCCCGCTGTGGCGCAAGCGCTTCGCCCGGCACATCCGCGACTGCGCCGTCTGCCAGGGGCGCACGGCGGGCATGCTGCCCATCGACCGCCTGCTCAGCGGGCTGCCGCTGCTGCCGCTGCCGATCGGCTTCGCCCTGCACCACCTGCACGCCGTTCCCCCCGCCGTCGAGGCGGTGGCGCACGCCACCTCCTGGGGCGCCTCCCACGGTGCCCACGCCCTGGAGACGACGCGGCCGGGCCTGCTGGCCTCGCTGCCCCCCGCCCCGGTCACGATCGGCGGCGCGGCGGCCGTCGTCGTCACGGGCGTGCTGATCTTCGGTCAGCTCACGGCCCCCGCTCCCGCCCCCGAGCCCGCCCCGCCGCTGGCCGTGCCCACGCGGACGGCCGAGCCCGCACCGGTACGGACGCCGTCGGCGAGCGCCACGCCCGAGCCGTCCCGGTCCCCGTCCCCCACCCCCAGCCGCAAGAAGGCCACCCCCACCCCCACGCCGACCCGGACGAGGACGACGCCGCCCCCCGCCTCCGTCGTGAGCTCCCCCAGGAAGGGGGTGGGCGTGTGGAAGATGCCCGGTCTCAGCAGCGCCTTCGCGAAGTCCGGCGCGAGCTGGTACTACACCTGGTCCACGCGTCGCGAGGGCGTCACCGGCCCCAGGGCGGACGGGTTCGTCCCGATGATCTGGGGCTCGGGCAGCGTCACCCCGGAGAACCTCGCCCAGGCCAGGAGCGCCGGGCCCTACCTGCTCGCCTTCAACGAGCCCGACCTGCCCCAGCAGGCCAACATGAGCGTGGAGGAGGCGCTGACGCACTGGCCGAAACTCATGTCCGCGGGCCGCGTGCTCAGCAGCCCCTCCGTCGCGTTCGGCGCCGACACCCCGGGCGGCTGGCTGGACCGCTTCATGACCGGGGCGAAGGAACGGGACTACCGCGTCGACTTCATCGCGCTGCACTGGTACGGGGCCGACTTCCGCACCCAGCCCGCGGTGAGCCAGCTCAAGTCGTACGTCCAGAACGTGTACAAGCGCTACCGCAAGCCGATCTGGCTCACCGAGTACGCCCTGATCGACTTCTCCAACGGCACCCGATACGCCAGCGACGCCCAGCAGGCCGCGTTCGTCACCGCCTCCACCAGGATGCTGGCCACCCTGCCGTACGTGCGGCGCTACGCCTGGTTCGGCCTGCCGTCCTCGCAGACCGAGCCCAACAGCGGGCTGTTCCGCCACGACGGGACCGTCACCCGCGCGGGCCGCGCCTTCCAGGCGGCCCGCTGACCGTGCCGTCCCGGGGCGGCCGGCGGGTGGATAGCCTTGCTGGGTGCCCGACCCGTACCTGACTCCGCAGGACACCATGGAACACGAGATCGAGATCAGGCGCTCCCGGTTCCTGTGCGCGGTCGGCCCGGCCTCCTCCGAGGAGGCGGCGCGGGAGTTCGTCGCCACGCGCAGGCGGCTGTACGGCGACGCCACCCACAACTGCTCGGCGTACGTGATCGGCGGCGACCGCCTGGTCCAGCGGGCCGACGACGACGGCGAGCCCGGCGGCACCGCCGGGACCCCGATGCTGGAGACCCTGCTGCGCCGGGGCGTCGCCGACGCGGTGGCGGTGGTCACCCGCTACTTCGGCGGGGTGAAGCTCGGCGCCGGGGGCCTGGTCCGCGCGTACGGCTCCTCGGTCGGCAAGACGCTGGACCTCACGCCGCTGGTCGAGATGGTCCCCGCCAGGATCATGACCGTGACCGTGGACCACGTCAGGGCCGGGCGGCTGGAGAACGACCTGCGCGCCTCGCCGTACGAGGTCAGGGAGGTCGTCTACGGCGAGGAGGTCGGCTTCCGCGTCGCGGTGCGCGACCGGGACCTGCCCGGCTTCCCCGGCTGGGTCGCCACGCTGACCGCGGGACAGGCCGGGATCGAGCCGGGCGAGGCTGTCCACCTCAGGGGAGCCTGACCCGCGCCCGGTCCGCGCCGGCTTCGGGGGGAAGCCGGAGGCCTTTCCCCGGGAAGGTCTCGGGCAAGCCCTGCCCCCGGGAACGAAAAATGTGGGATGGGTCACACTCGTCGCGGGACGGCGGTCCCGATCGGCGGTCATGGACACTCGCCCCCGGGCCGCGACGGGTCCTCTCCACGCTCCCGCCGCCCTCGCCCTGACCGCCAGATGCCCTCCTGACGTGCGGGAACATCGGAAAACGTCCGGCCGTCACGGCCGCGCGGCGGGTGGCTGCGGTTTTCCGCAGCCACGCCCTGCGGCGCTCGCCAGGCGAGGCGGGGAGCGTTCCGCATCCACACCGTACGCAGCCCTCCGTAGCCTTGTCCCTATGAGTTCACCGAATGTCGACGGGATCGCCGGATGGGCGATCAACCTTATGGAAACCCTGGGTGCGCCCGGGGCGGGGCTGGCGATCGCACTCGAGAACCTGTTCCCGCCCCTGCCCAGCGAGGTAATCCTGCCGCTGGCCGGGTTCACCGCGAGCAAGGGGAACATGGGGCTGTTCGACGCCGTGCTCTGGACGACCATCGGATCGGTGGTCGGCGCGCTGGCGCTGTACGCGGTCGGCGCCCTGCTGGGCCGGGAGCGCGTGGTGTTCGTCGCCTCCAAACTGCCGCTGGTCAGCGTCTCCGACATCGAGAAGACCGAGGCCTGGTTCGCCAGGCACGGCAGGAAGACCGTCTTCTTCGGGCGGATGATCCCCATCTTCCGCAGCCTCATCTCGATCCCCGCGGGGGTCGAGCGCATGCCGATCATGGTCTTCACGCTCCTCACCACCCTGGGCAGCCTCATCTGGAACACGGCCTTCGTGATGGCGGGGTTCCTGCTCGGTGAGCAGTGGGACCTGGTTGAGAGATACATGGGCGTGGTGTCGAAGGCGGTGCTGGTCGTCGTGGCCCTCGCCGTGGTGGTCTTCATCGTGGTCAGGCTGTCCGACCGGCGCAAGGGCAAGCACCACGCGTAGTCGTGGAGGCGCCGTCAGGGCCCGCCGGGTGCCGGTGGGGTCCGTGCCCGGGTCTCTCGTCCGGGCCGTTCCCCTTCGCTCTCCCGGCGGGCCCTGTCGCGTACCGGCACCCGTGGGCCCGCCGTGCTCCCGCGTTTCCCGGCGGGTCCTCCCGCGTTCGCGACATGGCCGCCGGCGCCCGGAGACGGGGCGGGCCGGTGGGGCCGGGAGGACCGGTGCGGCGGTGCGGCCTCGCCGGTCGACGCCTCAGCCGCCGATCCGGTCGGCGTAGTCGCGGGCGAACCGGGCGAACGTCCGGCCCGGGCGGCCCGTCACGGCGGTGTACGTGGGCGTGGTGTAGTCGCCCCAGCCCGCGTCGTAGGCCCTCATGTACTCCTGGGTGACCTCCGCGTCCCACTCCTTCATCCCGGCCTTCAGCAGCACGGGGTAGGCGTCGTCCGGGTCCATCGGCCGGTAGGTGAGCGGCCTGCCGTACACCTCCGACAGGGTGTCCGTCATGTCCCGCAGCCTGATCGACTTTGGTCCGGTGAGCGTGTAGGTCTCCCCGTGGTGGCGTGCGGGGTCACGGAGCACGACGGCGGCGAAGTCGGCGATGTCC
The DNA here is from genome assembly GCF_042888905.1 of Streptosporangium sp. NPDC002721. Lineage (NCBI taxonomy): Bacteria > Bacillati > Actinomycetota > Actinomycetes > Streptosporangiales > Streptosporangiaceae > Streptosporangium > Streptosporangium sp. NPDC002721. The sequence goes on along the minus strand of NZ_JBIAQI010000005.1, from coordinate 298,964 downwards.
CGCACGTCGATCATGCCGACCCGGCCCTCTCCGGGAGCGCCGTGGAAGGTGTCGCCGTCGACCGAGCCGAGAATGTTCTGCATGAAGTACGCCGGGCGGATGACGGTCCAGCCGAGGCCCGAGGCCGCGAGCTCGATGTCCGACAGGACGTGCAGCCGGCCGTTGCGGGTCGGGGCGTCGTGCCCCGCGCCGATGGCCGACATGCGGACGACGTGCCGCACGCCCGCCCTCTTCGCCGCCGCGAGCGCGTTGCCGCTGGCGTGCGTGGAGTCCGGTCCCATCGCGGTCAGCAGCCACACCGTGTCCACGCCCGCGAAGGCCTGGTCCAGCGTGTCCGGGTGGTGGAGGTCGCCGACCGCCACCTCGACGCCTGACGGGGCCTTGGCCCTGTCGCGTACCAGCACCCGAAGGTCCGCCGTGCCCCGCAGCGAGCGCAGCACCTCTGTGGAGACGGTGCCGTTGGCACCGGTGATCAGGATGGTCATCGTGATGTCCCCTCCTCCATGGAGACGAGTTCGTCGATCAGGGCGAAGAAGGCCTGGATTCCCGGCAGGTTGCCGCCCTTGGCGCGGGAGGCCGCGAAGTCGGCCGGCGAGCGCCACTCCACGATGTCCAGCCATTCGCCGCCGGGCAGCTGGACGAGCCTGGCGCCCAGGAATCCTTCCCGGTCGGCCTGGAAGTCCGCGACCATCCCGCCGCGGGCGGCCAGGAGGTCCGTCGCGTGCTCCGGGGAGACGCGGAACCTGGTGATTTCCACTGTCGTCGTCACACCGCGACGATATGGTCAAAAATATTGATAGTCAAAATCAGTGACTAAATGGGAGGCGTGCGGTGTTGAGGAGCGAGCGCAAGCGGGAGCTGCCCGACCTGGGGATCCTGTCCAGCCGGACGCTGTTCGGCCTGCAGAAGGAGCTGTTCTCCCGGTTGTCGGAGATGGGGCACGCGCGGGTCAGGCCGCGGCACGGGGCCGTGCTGGCCTACCTGGACGTGGAGGGCAGCCGGGCCTCCGACCTGGCCATGCAGTCGGGCCAGCACAAGCAGGTGATCGGCAACCTGGTGGACGAGCTGGTGGCGCTCGGGTACGTGGAGCGGCGTCCGGACCCTGCCGACCGCAGGGCCAAGCTCGTCGTGCCCACCGAACTGGGCCTCGACCACATGGTGAGGTCGGACGCCATCCTCGTCGAGATGGAGGCCGAGCACGCGCGGGCGGTCGGCGAGGAGGCGTACGCGGAGTTCAAGCGGGTCTTCCGGCTGGTCGCCGAGCGGCAGACCGGGACGAGGTGACCGCCGCCCCCGTGGAGCGACGGGCGGTGCCCGGACCGTGGCGGGGCTCCCGGATGTGCACAAATCGGTATCATGGTACCGTAACTCCATGCCGACCGCGTGACGGTCGGCTCGAACCGGAACGCGGGCGGCCGGCAGGGGCCGCGGATCGCACACCGGGCAGTCCCCACACATCCGCCGGGCGCCAGGCGAGCGCCTCCGGCGCGCCCGCGGTCATCGGCACCCGGCTCGCACCGGCTGCGCACAACAAGATCAGGAAGACATTCCCATGCCCCTCCGTTCAAGCTCCCCGCTGCTCTCGTCCGTCAAAGGGCCCGTCCTCTTCCCCGAGGACGACGGTTTCGCCGACGAGGCGTCGGTGTTCAACATGGCCGTCACCCATCGTCCCCACGTGATCATCGGCGCCACCGGCGTCGCGGACGTCCAGGCGGCGGTGAACTTCGCCGCGGAGCGCGACCTCCCCGTCGCGGTCCTCAACACCGGGCACGGCCCCTCCGTGTCCGTCCCCGGAGACGCCGTCATGATCACCACGCGTCGCATGACGGAGGTGAGCATCGACGGCGAGGCGAGGACCGCCCGGGTCGGGGCCGGCGTCCGCTGGGGCCAGGTGGTGCGGGAGGCCGCCAAGGCCGGGCTCGCGCCCCTCGCCGGTTCCTCGCCGCAGGTCGGGGTCGTCGGCTACACGCTCGGCGGCGGGGTGAGCGTCGCGCTGGGACGGGCCTTCGGCTACGCGGCCGACCACGTCCTGGCGATCGACGTCGTGACCGCGGACGGCCTGCTCCGCCACGTCACCCCGGACTCCGACCCGGAGCTGTTCTTCGCCCTGCGCGGCGGGAGGGGCAACTTCGGCGTCGTCACCGCGATGGAGTTCAGCCTGTTCCCGGTCACGGAGCTGTACGCCGGAGCGCTGCAGTTCCCGGGGGAGAGCGCGAGCGCCGTGCTGGGGGCCTACCAGCGGTTCACCGCCACGGCGCCCGACGAGGTGACCTCGTCGATCGTCTTCCTGCGCGCGCCCGACCTGCCGTTCGTCCCCGAGTTCATGCGCGGGAAGCTCACCGTCACCATACGGATCTCCTACGTGGGCCCGGCGCGCGACGGTGAGGCCCTGGTCGCCCCGTTGCGGGCGGCCGCGCCGGTGCTCGTCGACACCGTGACCACGATGCCTGTCGAGGACATCGCCACCATCACCAACGACCCGGCCGAACCGGGCGCCGCCGTGGAGCATTTCACCGTGCTCGACACGTTGCCCCCGGCAGCCGTGGAAGCGATCCTGGAGGTCGCCGGACCGGATTCCGGCACGCGCATCACCATGGTCAACCTGACCCACCTCGGCGGCGCGTTCGCGAAGGCCCCGGAGCGGGCCAACGCGGTGGGACGGCGCGACGCCGCCTTCGCCGCGTTCACACTGACGGCGGTCGCGCCCGGCGACGCCGACGGTCACGAGAACGTGGGCCTGGAACTGATCGACAGGCTCAGCGCGTCCGGAGGCGGCCGCAAGCACCCCGTCTACCTCTCGCCGGCCGACGCCTCCGTCGAGAGCGTGCGCCTGGCGTACGACGAGCCGACCTACGAGCGGCTGCGGGCGGCGAAGACCACCTACGACCCGCGCAACGTGTTCCGCCACAACCACAACATCCCGCCCCTCGAGGTTTGAACCTCGCCAGGCATGAAAGTATGGTACGGCCATGCCTATAGCGAACCGGAAAAGGCGTGCGGGCGGGGAGAAAAGAACTCTCGTCCTGGACGCGGTGATGAACGTGCTCGCCGAACGCGGCTATGAGAACACCCGCTTCGCCGACGTGTCGGCCGCCAGTGGTGTCGCGATCAGCACGCTGCAGAATTACTTCGGTTCGCGTGAGGACATGGTCATCGAGGCCATGGGGCTTTCCGTCGACCGGGAGGTGGCGGCCCTGGAGGCGGTGGCCGTCGCCGAAGGTGATCCATGGGAGCGACTGGTCGCCATGATCGATCGGAGCCTGAACAACTCCGACCGCACGCGGCGGATGCTCGTCGAGTTCTGGCGGTCCGCCATGCGGGACGACGAACTCAACGCGTACAGCACGGAAGTGCAACAGCGCTATCGGGCGCCCTTTCTGGCCGCCGTGCGGGAAGGCGGTGCGCAGGGTGAGTTCACCCTCGCGCATGAGCCCGACGACGTGACGGACCTCCTGATCTCCGCCCTGATCGGGGCCACCGTCTTCCGGGCCCTGCGCCATTCCTCACCGGCTCCCGCCGACCTCCGTGGCGTGCTGCTGGCCCAGCTCCGCCTGATGCTGGGCCTCCACGGCGCGAGCCCCGCGGCTCACCGGTGAGGAGTTCCGCGCGGGTCTCGGCCGCCTGCGGCGGGGAGGAGATTCTCCGCGTACGCCTGACGAACCGCTACGGCCGCCCCCCTGGGGATCAGGGCGAGGCCGACCCGGCGCGCCGCAGGTGACGTGAGCGGGCCAGGTCGTGGGCCGTGCGAAGCAGCTCCCGGACCGCCGGTTCCGTCCGCGGCCCCGGGTTCACCACGGCGAGCCAGCCCAGCGTGCCGTAGACGGGGTGCGCGATCACGGAGTCGGCCGCGCTCGGGTCGGCCTCGCCGACGGCCTCGTCGCGCGGCTGCCGCCCCGTCCAGGTGACGAAGGCGTCCTTCCCCGCGAAGAGGTTCAGGCGGAAGGTGTCCGGACGGTCGAGACGTGAGCGCTCGTCATCCGGGTAGTCCTTCGTCACGATCGTCGCGAAGGGCTGGGTCGTCTTCGGGACCTCGCCGTCGGGCGCGTAGTAGAAGAACGAGTCGCCCCAGCTGATCTCCGGCGAACCGTCGCCGCGTACCGGCCGCAGGAGCAGGACCCCGTCGAGGCCGGCGAGGAATTCGGTGATCTCGTCGATACTCATGTGTTGTAGCGTGTCATTCAGGTGGTTGTGGAGGCTTTGCCGCCCAAACTCCGAGGTGGGCGGGTGCGAAGTCTCAAGTCAGGAAATCTGCGGACGGTCGACGTCGCGCGGCACGCCGGGTGCTCCGTCCAGCAGGTGCGCAATCTGGAGCGCGACGGCGTGCTGCCCCCGGTGGCGCGCACCGGCACCGGATACCGGATCTACGGCGAGGCGCATCTGCGTTCCGTGCTGGCCTACCGGGCTCTCGCGGCCGGCGCGGGACCGGTCGAGGCCAGGAGGATCATGCGTGCGGCGCACGCGTACCCCGCCTCCGACCTGCTCGCCCTGCTCGACGCGGCGCACGCCCGGCTCGACGCGGAGCGGCGGGAGCTCGGGCTCGCCCGGGAGGCCGCCGCGACGATCTCCGGGGAGTCGATCGGCGACGTGCGGCCCTCGGACGTGATGAGCGTCTCCGAGCTCGCCGTCGCGCTCGGCGTGCGCCCCTCGACGTTGCGGCACTGGGACGCGGAAGGTCTCGTCGTGCCCCGGCGGGCCGCGCCGGGAGGGCCGCGACGATACTTCCCGGACGACGTCCGCGACGCGCGGATCGTCCAGCAGCTGCGCCTGGCCGGCTACCGCGTCGCCCCGCTCAGGGCCCTCATGCCCGAGCTGCGGCGCACCCGCCGCTGGGAGGAGGTGACGGCCGCGCTGGCCGCCCGCGACGAGAGCGTCGCCGACCGGTCCAGAGCCCTCCTCGACGGGGCCGCCGCGCTCAGCGCGTTGATCGCGCCGGCGACGGGGGCTTCCCGGGAGGCCGCCGTGGACGTACGGGCGCTACGGGCCTGAGTCCCGGCTTCCCGGCTTCCCGCCTTCCCGGCTTCCCGCCTTCCCGGCTTCCCGCCTTCCCGGCTTCCAGGCGGGATGTGGTTTTCCGGGAGGGTGTGGTTTTCCGCAGCCCCGAAGCGGCCATGTGCCGCATTCCGCTCAGGTCCCGGTCGTTTGTAGCCTCTGGAGCATGTCGGATGGTCTGACCGGACTGATGGAAGGCCCCGGGGCGCCGAGCCGGCCGGGCGGTGAGGGCGGCGCGCGTCCCGTCGCCGAGGGGCTGCGGCTGCTGCGCGCGGTGGTCCTCGGGGCGGTCACCGCCCTGCTCGGAGCCGTGTTCCTGCTGCTCACGCTGCCGTTCGCCCGTCGTCCGGCCGTGCGGAGGGCGGCCCGGCGGCTCGCGATCCTCGAGGCCCGCCGCCTGCGTCTCGATCCCGCCGCCCTCCACCTCGACGCGGGTCGCCCGGACGGGTGGGAGTCGCGCTACCTGGCGGCCAGGGTGCCGGTGGGCGTGCTCGGCGGCCTGGTGGTCCTCCTGCTCGTCCTCGGTGCCGGGACGGCCGCCGTCATCGCCTGGTCCTGGGGGAGGGGCCTGCCGTTCGACGGCATGGCGCCGAGCCTGCCGCTGTTCGCCTACCTTCTCCTGGTGGGCGTCGTCCTGCTGTTCCTGGACCTGTCGGGCCTGGTGGGAGTGCACGCGCTGGAGCGGCGGCTGGCCGTGCGCATGCTCGGGCCCGACCCCACCGAGGCGCTGCGGCGCCGCATCGCCGAGCTGGCCGAGAGCCGCGCGGGCGCGCTGGCGGCCGTCGACTCCGAGCGGCGCAGGATCGAGCGGGACCTGCACGACGGGCTGCAGCAGCGGCTGGTGGCGCTGTCGATGCTGGTCGGGCGGGCGCGCAGGGGACGCTCCGAACTGCTCGCGCAGGCGCACGAGGAGGCGCAGCAGGCGCTGGCCGAGCTTCGCGAGGTGGCCTGGCGGGTCTACCCGTCGGGACTGGACTCCCTCGGGCTCGCCAACGCGCTGGCCGGGGTGGCCGAGCGCTCCGGCGTCCCGGTCAAGGTCGTCTGCGAGCTGTCCGGACGGCCGCCGACGGCGGTGGAGACGGCGTCGTACTTCGTGGTCAGCGAGGCGGTGACCAACGCGGCCAAGCACGCCCACGCCACCGCGATCACCGTCGAGGTCCGCGAACGCGGCACAATGGTCGTCGTGTGCGTACGGGACGACGGTGTGGGCGGGGCGAGCGCGGCGGGCGGGGGCCTGTCGGGCCTGGCCAGGAGGGTGGCCGCGCTGGACGGCCGCTTCGGCGTCGACAGCCCGCCCGGCGGGCCCACCACGATCACCGCGGAGCTCCCGTGCGCGTGATCCTCGCCGAGGACTCGACCCTGCTGCGCGAGGGGCTGGTCCGGCTGCTGCTGGAGGAGGGCCACGAGGTCCCGGCCGCGGTCGGCGACGGCGAGGCGCTCGTCGCCGCGGTCGCCGAGCACCGGCCCGACGTCGTGGTCGCCGACGTGCGGATGCCGCCGACCCACACCGACGAGGGGCTGCGGGCGGTGCTGGAGATCCGGCGCCGCCACCCGGGCACGCGCGTGCTGGTCCTGTCGCAGTACGTCGAGAAGCGCTACGCCACCGAGCTGATGACCGGCGACGTGGACGGGGTGGGCTACCTGCTCAAGGACCGGGTGGCCCAGGTCGCCGACTTCCTCGACGCGCTCGACCGCGTCGGCGCCGGGGGAGCGGCCTTCGACCCCGAGGTGGTACGCCAGCTCCTGGCCAGGACCACCCACGCCGACCCGCTGAGCCGCCTCACCCCCCGCGAGCGCGAGGTCCTCGACCACATGGCCCAGGGCCTCACCAACGCCTCCACCGCCGAGCGGCTGCACGTCTCCCAGAGCGCCGTCGAGAAACACGTCAACGCCATCTTCGACAAGCTCGGCCTGCTGCACGTCACCGGCTACAGCCGCCGGGTCCTGGCGGTACTGCGCTACCTCGGCTCCTGAGCCCGGGGTCCGGTCTCAGGCGACCCTGATGTCTATTTGCGGGGAGTGCTTCGGATCCATCCAGCGCAGCACCCGCAGCAGTTTGTCGACCGGCAGGCTGACGCAGCCACTGGTGGGCCCGCCGTTGCTGACGTGGAGGAAGATCGCGCTACCCAGGTGGGGTGTGCGCTTCTCGGTGTTGTAGGCGATCACGGCGCCGTAGTCGTAGGCCGGGGGGTTCATCATGTCCTCGGGAGTGACCCCCGGATCGGCGTGGCGGGCGTCCACCCAGGTGTTGTAGAGGGGACTGGCGGAATCGTCGTTCCATTTGTCGTGGGAGAGCGCCTGGCGGTAGGGGAACTTCACACCGGGATCGGGCTTGGCCCCGAACATGAAGTCGAACCCGTACGTACCGGACGGGGTGCGCCCGTCGCCCTCCCGCTTCTGGCCCGGCGGGGCGATGCCACTCTCGCCGACGTTCGCCGTCCATGGCCCGTACGTCTTCACCCAGCGGCCGTTCTTCGCGGTGTAGGCCACCAGCGTGGCGGTGCTCTTCTCGTAGGCGTCGGCCGTCACGGTGATGAGCTGCCGTCCCGGCGAGGGGGGTGGCAGGGCGGTGGAGGCGGAGGCGGCACGGGCACCGAAGGACCCGCTGAGAGCCATGACGAGTGCGAGCAGGGCGGCGCTCACGAGGGAGGCCGTTCTCAGGTCCGCGGGCGATCTCCGGTCAACGTTGTCCATACGTGCAGGTTAACCAGGTCGGAGGCGTGCTCGGTGTGGCTGATGGCCAGGTCAGAGCCTTGATCATGTTGGATGCGCCGCTCGCGCCGGACGTTCTCGGCCGCGTCGTGCGCATGGCCGCGGCGTGTTTTTTGCCGTGTCGCGCGGTGACGCCGGCCCCGGTTCGTGCCCGGCCGGGGCTCACCGGCCGGCGGTCCCGTGCCGCTGAAACGGCCGCCGGTGGCTTCCGCCGTGGGCACGGCGCCGGGAGATCTCAGCCGGCTTCCGCTATGGCACGGCGCCGGGAGATCTCGGCGCGAAGGCGTCACTTTCCGTTCTGGGAGAAGTGCTGGTAGTCCTTCGAGGTCGACCATGATCCGCCCCAGCTCCAGCCGATCTTCCTGAACGCGCGAACCACGTCGTCACCGGGGTTGATGACCCCTGGCCGGTCCAGGGGGCGCCGGACGTAGCCCTTCGCGTTCGGGGGATCGACGGTGCCGCCCGGATAGGGATGGATGTAGGGGTTCTCCCGGGTGTTGACATCGATCGCCAGGCCGTAGGCGTGTTGCGACCAGCTGCCGCTGGTCCCGACGCGCCGGCAGTTGAAGCCCGAGGTGTTGTCCGCCGCCATGGAGGCGTCGTCGCTGCCCTTGTAGGCTTCCACCGGCTGCATCCGCCGGATGGGAAAGCGCTGACCGTACAGCTCCCTGAAGACCGAGACGACCTGGCCGGCCACCGATTTGTTGATCACCATCTTTCCCGTATGGGGCCTGCCGTCGAAGCCCCAGTGGGTCATGCTGATCATCCTGAGGTCGTCGGGTCCCACCGGGCATCCCCGACGCCAGGAATGGCGGAGCTGGCCCGGGGAGACCGGCGTCACCGTGGCGGTGAACGCCTGTGGCGTGCCCGGGGAAGGGGTCACCGGCGGGGACGCCGCGACCGTCACCGCGGCGATGCCCGTCACGCAGAGCAGGGTGAGTGCCGCCGCAGCCGACGTGTGGCGTTGAATGAATGCCATCTCCCCAGACTAGGACCCTCCGTCTGCCTGCTCTCATCGCTACCCCGCCCTGACGAGATGCCGGGAACCGGGCGGTAACGGGAGTACGTGGCCGGCTCGTGCCGGTGGCGATCTCGCCGAGCGTGCGGCACGCGACCGCCGCTGTGGGGCCGGCGGGCTCGCGTTCGACGGTGCCCGTGGTTAAGCCGGGTGTAGCCAGTTCAGGGCGGTGAGGCTTTTGGTGAGGTATTTGTCCTGTCCTGTCTCGATCCCGTAGGCCATGTCCTCCAGGACGCCGCACCTGGCGTAGAAGGCGGCGCGGGCACTGATCTCCTCGGCCCGGTGGGCGTCCGTCCGGTAGTTCCGCAGGGCGCTGTGGAGCGCGGCGGGGCCGAGGTCGCGGTAGAGGAGACCGAAGTCACGGGCCGGATCGCAGATCGCGGCGTCGCTCCAGTCGATGACGCCGGTCACCGTCCACGAGGCGGGGTCGACAAGAACGTGTTCGATCCCCAGGTCGTTGTGGGAGAACGCCAGGGCGTGTTCGTCGGCGGGCGGCGGTGCGTCGAGGAACGCCTCGACGGCGGGGCGGTGCGCCGCAGGAACCTGTGCGGCGATCGTGGCGTAGGTCTGGGCGGCCTCCTCGAGCCAGAGCGCGGCCGGCTGGTCGTCGACGTCCACCAGCTCGGCCATCCGGCCGGCCGGGGTCCTGTGCAGGGCGGTCAGCACCTCGCCGAGCCTGCCGCCGATCGGGGCGCCGTGCGCCGATCGCCGCGAGAGCGGCAGGTCGATCAGCGGCAGGCCGGGGAGTTTGAGATAGGCCAGGCAGCCCTGCTCGGCGGCGGTGAAGCTCGGGCGCGGGACGGGCAGCGGCGAGATGCCGGCGACGGCGGCGAGCAGGCGGACCTCGCAGCCGACGCGGGCCGCCCGCGTCGCCGGATCGGGATGTTTGCCGAAGCGGACGATCAGCTCCTCGTTCACCTCGAACGCGATGTTGTCCTCGCCCTCGCCGAGCGGCACCACTGAGTCGATCCGGTAGCCGGGCAGGTGCGAGGCCACGACGCCGCGTACGACCTCAGCATGATCATCACTCTGGCTGTCCATGGCAGGACTGTAGGGCGCGGTCCCCGCCGCGTCCACGGCTCTCCCGGAGGCCCGGTCCGCCTGCTTTTCGGTTGTGGTGGTGTGACTTCTGGGGCGCAGGTTACGGATGTCCCTTACATCCCGCTGTTGCGGCGGCTTCCCCGGCGTCCGCTCGGTCGAAAAGGGGCTGACCGAAAAGTGACATTAACCCAAAAGTGCAATTCGCGACCGTTGGGCGATTTGAATAGACCATCCAGGTGAGAGGCTATAGCCAACCTCTTATGAGGTTGATACTATTCGTCCGCTTAGCTTACGCATGCATGATCTTTTGCCCCGGGGACCTGAGGTCGGCTGCGTTTTTTCGCGTGACGGGGCATTGGCGGCGGTACCCACCAAGGACGGCGCGTCGATACGTCCTGCCCGAAACACCAGGCGATTCCCCTGCCTGTTTTCATGCCCGTTCGGAATTGTGCGCGCCCGCGGTCTCGTCGCGGCCCGTCCAGGAGGATCTATGCAGCCGGCCGACTCCCTTCCGAGCTACGAGCAGCTGTTCGGCGATCTCGACTTCCGCGAGCGGGACGAGTCCCGCTCCGTGTACTCACCCGCCGCCTATCTCGCCGAACTGCTCCAGCTCCTCGGCGACGACGCCCCGTCCGGCCTGCTCGGCGACCTCCTCTCCCGCCGACCCGCTCTTGGGAACGTTCCACTGGACGGCGCGAACACCTACACCGAGCTGCCCTACCTCGACGTGGTCAACGAGGTCCTGGAGCAGGAGCTGACCCGGGGCCGCACGATCGGTGCCGACCAGGTGCTGCGGGCGCTGCGGCACCCGTTCACCATGCCGTTCTCGCTGCGGCACGCGCGGCTGCGCCGGCTGCTGCACCACCTGGAGGTCGAGCCCGCCGAGCTCTACCGCCACCTCGCCGACGCCCCCGACGCCGACATCGTCGCCCGCGAGTACCTGGGGCTCACCCGGGACGACGTCGAGGTGCTCACCACCCCGCTCGGCGACGGCCCCGTGCTGCGCGGCCACTGGGGGCTGGACCCCGAGGCGGGGGAGACCACCCTGCGCGTCCTGGAGGCGGTCCCCCGGTTCCGGCAGGCCGCGTCGATCACCGGCACCGAGCTGCGGGAGCTGCTGTACGGCGGCCTCGGCGCGGCCTCGACCGGCGGGGCGCGCCCCGAGCGCACGGCCGCGTCCGCGTTCTTCGTCCACCACGGCGGCCCGGTGGTCGGCCTGGACGCCGAGGAGGAGCGGCTCGTCTGCGTCGACGACCCCGCCGACCCCTACGACGGCGGCGAGCAGGTCCCCGCGGCCTGGTTCGACCGGGCCTCCCGGTTCGTCCGGCTGGCCCGCCGCACCGGGCTCACCTTCACCGACCTCGACCTGGTGCTGCGCGACTGCTGCGGCAACCGGATCGACGCCGCGGCGCTGCGGCACCTCGCCGTGCTGCTCCACCTGAGCCGCGGCCTGGACGTGCCGATCGACGTCGCCGTCAGCCTGGTCGCCCCGCTGAACACGCTCGGCGCGGGCGACGGCGAGGTGCCGCGGGACCTGTTCGACCGGGTGTTCAACGTGCCCTTCGCCGCGGCGGGCGCCCCGGTGATCCTCGGGTCGGCGCGGGTGCCGCACGGCTACGCCGATCGGCCGGTGCTCGCCTGCGCCGGCGACATCCTCGCCACCCGCAACAGGGAGTACCGGCGGCGGGTCACCGCGGCGCTGTCCCTGACCGAGGGCGAGCTGGCCGCCCTCGTCACCCGCTTCCGGGAACGTCCCGCCTCGGACGACACGGCGGCGCCGCCCCCGTTCGACCGCGCGACCGGCCCGGCCGAGCTGTCGCTGCTGCACCGGATCCACCGGCTCTCCGCCGCGCTCGGCGTCTCGGTCACCGAACTGCTCGACGTGCTCGACGCGCTGGAGGGCGACCCGGCGCTGCGGCGGCACACCACCTTCCCGCTGCTGATCGACACCGGGGCGAGCACCGGCGACTACCACGCGGTACTGGCCGGCGGGGACGTCGCCTCCGGCCTGTGGCTGGTACAGACCCTGCTGGCCGTGGTGCCGTGGATGCTGTCGGCCGACCTGAACGGCCGGGAGCTGGCCACGGTGCTGGGCCTCGCGGCGGCGCGGGCGGGAGCCGGAACCGGAACCGGAACCGGAACCGGCGGGCAGGCTGCCTTGAACGGACAGGTTGCCTTGAACGGGCAGGCTGCTTTGAACGGGCAGGCCGTCCCGAGAGAACCGGGGGAGCCCGAGGAGCCGGACGCCGACGCGGCCCTGCTGGCGGAGCTGCGCCGGCGGTTCGAGGAGCTCGCGCCCTCTCCCGAGCTGTTCGCCTCCCGACGCTTCGGCCCGCGCGCCGCCTCGGTGATCCACGACATCGCCGTCGCCCACCCGGACGGCGTGGTGTCCCGCAGGGACGCCCGGCTGCTGCGCGTCGACCCGGTCCGCGCCGCGGCCGCCGCCTACGCCGCCCTCACCGAGCTGGACATGGTGGTGGGCGGTGACCTGGAGGGGATCGGGCTCGGCGACCGCCTCGCCGTCAAGGTCTACACCAACCTGGTCCTCGCCGGGCACCTGGAGCCGGGCGGCGCCCTGGTGGCGGACCGGCTGCCGGAGACGCCCGCCGGGCTGCGGCTGGCCCGCGACTTCGGCGGGCACCGCGACGCGCTGTTCGACCTGGTACGCAGCCTGTGCCCGGTGCCGGACCCCAGGGAGCCGCTGCCGGAGCCGGCCGTCTTCTTCCCCTCCGACCTGGCGAAGCTGGCGGACCTGGACGAGGGGCAGCGCGCCGAGCTGTACGACAACCTGATCTTCAACGGCTACCTCGACGACGAGGGGACCGTGCTGCGGCCCGGCTTCTTCGCCCTCCGGGAGAACCGCGCCGCGTTCGCGGTGAACGCCGACCTGGGCGGGGTCGCGGCCGGCGTGCACGCCCGGCTGCGCGAGCTGGCCACCCGGTTCACCGGCGGCGCCGTCGCCTTCGACCCGGCGGTCCTCGCCGCGCTGCCGCTGTCGCCGCGGCAGGTCACCGCCCTGGTGGAGAGCCTGCGGTTCAACGGCCACATCGACGCCGACGGCTTCTTCGCCGACCCGGCCGCGCTGCTCGACCCCGGTCTCGGCGAGCCGGCGCTCGCCCTGGAGTTCTACCCGTACCGCAGGCACGTCCTGGGCGCCCTGCGCGGCCTGCTCACCAGGGCGCGGGCCGAGCTGCTCGCCGTCACCCCGGCGGACTTCCTGGACCTCACCGACCCGGCCGCCGCGCAGCGGGCGGTCGACCTGCTGGACGGCATCCACCTGGCCGACGACCGCATCCTGCGGGGCAGCCGGGCGTTCTTCGCCGACCCGGCGAACCGGCTGGAGCTGGCCGGGTTCACCGCGGCCGAGAACTCCGCGATCTTCCAGCGGATCGCCACCGCCCTGGCCGACCACCTCCCCTACCGGGTCGACCCGGCGGCGTCGGCCGAGTTCGGCTTCGACGCGGCCGAGCGGGAGCGGCTCGTGGTCAGGCTGGTCAACGCCGGGCACCTCACCCCGGAGCTGGGCATCCCCGAGCACCGGCTCGACTACTTCGCCGAGATGTACAACGCGCTGGACTTCGCCCTGCCCGGCCTGGAGGACTTCGCCAAGGACGTCTTCTTCCTGCTGCACGCCGTCGCGGTGCGGACGAAGGAGGCGATCGCCGAGATCACCGCCAGGCTGGAGGCGCTGGCCGCCCGGCAGCGCGCCGCGCTGCTCGCCGTGCTCCAGGACGAGCTGGGGGTGAGCGCGCCGATCGCCGCCGCGGCCTGCGCGGCGGTCACCGGCGGCCCGGCCGAGGCGGTGGAACTGCTCGTCGCCCCCGCGCTGGCCGATCCCGCACCGGTCGTCCCCGCACCCGCGGCCTCCGCGCCGGCCACCTCCGGGTCGGCCGCCCCCGCGCTGATCGCCCCCGCGCCGGCCGGAGCCGGGCGTGGCGCCGGCCTGCCCCCCGACTCGCGCGCCGCCCTGCGGCGGATCCGCGCCGTCGCCCTGCTCGCCGGGAAGTTCGGCCTCGACGCGAACCAGATCGTCCTCGCCTTCCGCGACCAGGACCTGGCAGGCAAGTTCCCCGAGCCGCTGGCCGCGCCGCGCGGCGTCGACCGGATCGACGCCCTGCTGGAGAGCTCCGACGGCAACGTCTACCTGTTCCGGGACCGGGAGTGCTGGGTGTACGGCCCCGGCTACGCCCGCACCGGCGACGAGCCGGTGCCGCTCACCGGCCTGTCCAGCCGGTTCGTCGACCTCACCCGCGTCGACGCCGCGTTCGGCGACGTCAACGGCACCGACTGGATCATCGGCCGGGACACCGGCGGCCTCACCCGTACCTTCACCCGGCAGCGTGGCGGCGCCCGGTGGGCCCCGAACACGCAGGAGTGGGGCGTGGTGGAGAACGCGTTCGACGCCCCCGCGGCGATCGACGCGGCGTTCACCGACGAGGAGGGCCGGGTCTACCTGTTCTGCGGAGACCAGTACGTCCGCTACTCCGGGACCGGGCGCGAGTACGTCGACCCCGGCCACCCCCGCCGGATCGGCGAGTGGTGGCAGGACGGGCAGCGCCACGCCGAGCTGCCCGACCGGTTCCGCCGCTCGCTGGACGCGGCCTTCCGCGGCACCGACGGCGTCACCTATCTGTTCTCCGGCGACCGGTTCCTCGCCGTGGACGGCGCCGCCGCCGAGCGGCCGGTCGCCGACGCCTGGGGGCGGGTCCGCAACGCGTTCGCCGAGACCGGCCGGATCGACGCCGCCTGCGCAGACGGGGCCGCCTACCTGGTGTTCTCCGGCGACCAGGTGTTCCGCTACTCCGGCGACGTCGAGAGCGGCGAGCTGCGGGTGGACGCGGGCTTCCCGCAGCTGATCGAGGCGTTCCTGCCGGGCGTCCCCGCCGAGTTCGCCGGCGGGCTGGAGGCCGCGTTCCGCGACCCCGCCGGGGTGCTGCACCTGTTCAGGAACGGCAGGACCGTCGCGCTGCGCCAGGGCGGGCCGGAGATCGCGACCACCGCGCAGCGCTGGGGGAGCATCGGCGCGGCCCTGCCCGGCGGCAGGGTCGACGCGGCCTTCGTCGGCCTGGACGGCCGCACCTACCTGTTCTCCGGCGACCGCTACCTGCGCTACTCCGGCGCCGACTACTCGACGGCGGACCCCGGCTACCCGAGGCGCATCGCCGACGACTGGGGCGGGCTGCTGCGGGTGGACGCCGCGTTCACCCTGGGCGGCGCCACCCACCTGTTCGGCACGGCCGGGCTGATCACCTGCCTGCCGCTGGAGCACGCCGGCGACCTGGACGCCGGACGGCTGCCGCACCCGGTGCGCAGGCTGCTGCTGGAGCACGGCGTCGCCGCCGCCGAGGACGCGCCCGTGTCCGGGACCGGTCCCGAGTGGCGGGTCACCGCCGACCACGGGATCAGGCTGGTGCTGCGCCGCGCCGTGGACCCGGCCGCGGTGAACCCGGTCACCGGGAAGCGGGCCTTCGGGGAGCGGATCGAGGTCCACGGCGCCGAGGAGTCCGAGGCCTCCTTCCACGTCCGCTACTCGACCAGGGACTACACCGCCCCCGACGCCGCCCACCCGCAGGCGCTCGCCGCCAACCGGTGGAACCTGCCGGACGGGCTGGCCGACGCCCCGTTCGCCAAGGTGGACGCCGCCTTCACCGGCAAGGACGGCCTGGTCTACCTGTTCCACGGCGGCCAGTACGCCACCTTCGACAACAAGCGCCGCTGGTGGTCGGAGCCGCAGCCGCTGCGCAGGCAGTGGGACGACCTGCCGTTCGGCCAGGTCGACGCGGCCCTGCTCGGCAAGGACGGCCGGACCTACCTGTTCTCCGGCACGAGCTACGTCCGGTACTCGACCGGCAACCACACCCGGATCGACGACCGCTACCCGGCGACGATCACCCGCTTCTGGGGGAACGTCGTCAGCGCCATCGCCCGCACCGGGCGGGTGGACGCGACCCTCGTGGCGGCCGACACCGGCGCGGACGGCGTCGAGCGCACCCGTACCTACCTGTTCTCCGGCAACCAGTACGTCCGCTACACCGGCACCGACCTGTCCACGCCCGACCTCGGCTACCCGCAGGTCCTGTCCGCGCTGCCGCGCGAGCCCCGGCTGGGCAACCTGAAGGAGGCCCCGGCCGCCCTGGACGCCGCGTTCGCCGACCGGGGCACGGTGTACCTGTTCGGCGGCGGGCGCTGCCACGCGGTCTCCCAGACCGCCTACCGTCGCCACGAGAACGCCCTCCCCGAGCCGGTCGGCTGCGCGTTCGACCAGGACGGCGCGCTGCTGGCCGAGCGGTCCGGCCGGTGGTACCTGCACGGCCAGCCGGAGCGGGGGGCCGTCGAGCCGAGGCGGGCCCGGCCGCGCTTCCCGCGCGCGGTGCCGCCGGACTTCCGCACCGGCCTGGACGCCGTGCTGCACGGCGCCGACGGCAACACCTACCTGTTCAAGGGCACGTCCTGCTTCGACACCCGGCTGGGACGGGCCTACCCGCTGGCCGAGGAGTGGGGCCGGCCGCGCAACAACGTCTACCACGACAACGCGGTGGACGCCGCGTTCGTCGGCACCGACGGGAAGACGTACCTGTTCAGCGGCGACCAGTTCGTGGTCTACGCCGGCGCCGCCACCGTGGACGCCGACGTCGAGGGCGCGCCGCTGCCGATCGCGGCGCACTGGGGCGGGCTGACCCGGGTGACGCTCGCCTACGTGCAGGACGGCACCACGTACCTGTTCGAGCCGCCCGGGGCCGACGGCACGATGCGCTACGTCACCTACACCGGCCGCGACTACACCCGGGCCCCGGAGGGCGGGGTGCCGCGCGTCGCCGCCGCCGGGTTCTGGGGCGTGCCCGAGGAGTACCTGCCCGTCGGGTTCACCGTGCCGGACGCCGTGCTCTCCGTCGGCGAGACGACGCTGCTGCTGTTCGACGGCCAGTACGTACGCAGGGATCCCGCCGACCCGGCGGGCCCGGCCGGGACGGCGACCGGCGGGCCGGTGACCGGGGCGTGGTCGAGCCCGCGCCCGCTGGAGCGCGCCTGGCGCGGGCTGGCCAAGGCCGACGGCCTCACCAGCGCGTTCGTCGGCCGTGACGGCGCCACGTACTTCTTCTTCCCCGGCGAGTTCGCCCGCCACGACGGCACCCTGGCGGCGCGGCGGCCGATCAGGGAGGCCTGGGGCCGGACCCGCAACAACTTCCTGGGCACCGGCGAGGACGTGATCGACGCCGCGTTCGCCGACACCTCCGCCGACGGGAGCCGGGTCACCTACCTGTTCTCCGGCGACCAGTACGTCCGCTACACCGGCACCTCCTACCGGCACGCCGACCCCGGCTACCCCAGGCCGATCGTCGGCAACCTGCGCACCGAGGAGGCGTTCACCGGCCTGCCGGTCTCGTTCGACGAGGACCTGGCCGACCGGCTGGAGACCGACGGGCGGGCCATGGTCGACGCGGTGACCGGGAGCGGGCGCACCGTGCGCGTCCTGTCCGGAACCGTCTGCCACGTGCTGTCGCGCGGCCTGACCGCGAACCTCGACCAGACGGCGCTGGCCAGGGTCCGCAACACCGTCGCCGAGCGGCGGCGGGTCGACGCCGCCCTCGTGGTGAACGGGGACGCGGGCCCGCGCACCCTGCTGTTCTCCGGCGACCAGTACGTCCGCTACTCCGACGCCGGAGGCTACGACCAGGCCGACGAGGGCTACCCCCGGGTCATCGCCGAGGCGCTGCCCGCCGAGCTGGGCGTCGCCGAGCTGCCCGAGGCCTTCCGCGACGCGATCGACGCGGCGTTCCAGGACGCCGACGGGGCCGTGTACCTGTTCGCCGGGTCCCGATACCTGAGGATCGCCGCGGGCCAGGCGGCCGAGGGGGCGATCGCCGGTGCCTGGGGCGTGGTGGACAACGCCTTCCGCCGCCCCGGCGCGACCGTGGAGGCGGCGTTCACCTCCCGCGACGGCGACCTGTACGTCTTCTGCGGCGGCCAGTACGCCCGCTACCGGATGACCAGGCTGAAGACCGTCGAGGACGGCTACCCGAGGCCGGTGGCCGGTGACTGGGGCAACCTGCCCGAGGCGTTCGACGCCGGGCCCGACGCCGCGTTCTCCTTCGAGGGCCGCGCCTACCTGTGCCGGGGCACCGAGCACGTCCGCTACTCCGCCGACCGCTACGACACCCCCGACCGCACCTACCCCCAGCCGTTCGGGCACCGCTGGTCGGGGACGGCCGACTTCCGGCTGAGCGACGTGCGGACGATCGCCCGGTTCGCCGAGCTGGCCCGCGCCCACCCCGGTGACCTGGCCGCCTTCCTGCTGCCCGGCGAGGCCGCCGTCGAGGACCCGTACCGCTACCTGGCCGACCTGTTCGGCTGGGACGCCGACGAGATCCGGTGGTGTCGGCGCCGGGTCGGCCTGCTGACCGCGGGCGCGGCCGACGAGTCGCTGTTCGAGCTGGAGTTCCTGATCCGGATCGCCGCCCTGTTCGCGTTCGCCGCGCGGCTGGGCACCGTGCCGTCCGCGCTGCACGCCGACGTGTGGTCCCGGCTGTACGGCGACGCCAAGGACGGCGGCGACGGCGACGGCACTGTCCTGGACGCGGCCGCCGAGGCGTTGCAGGAGCTGCTGATCCGCCGCAACGCCCCGGCCGACCGGCCCGCGCTGAGGCGCACCCTGCACGACGAGCTGAACGTGCTGCGGCGCGACGCGCTGGTCGCGGCCGTGCTCGCCGGCCGCCCCGGCGACGGGCTGCGCACCCCCAGGGACCTGTTCGACCGGCTCCTGATCGACGTCGAGATGGGGCCCCGGGGCAACACCTCCCGGGTCAGGGAGGCTATCGCCGCCGTCCAGCTCTACGTGCACCGCTACCTGCTCAACCTGGAGTCCTCCGCGCCCGACGGGTCCGCGTCGAACGGGTCCGCGCCCAACGGGTCGGCCTCCACCGTGGTCGCGTTGAACGGGTCCGGCGGGTCCGCGGGCGTCGTCGAGTCCGCCGAGGACGCCCGCCGCCGCATCCGCGAGTGGTGGCGGTGGATGCGCGGCTACCGGCTGTGGGAGGCCAACCGCAAGGTCTTCCTCTACCCCGAGAACTACGTCCGGCCCGAGCTGCGCGCCGACCGCACCCCCGCCTTCCGCGCGCTGGAGGGCGACCTGCTGCAGAACGAGATCACCCCCCTGGCGGTGGAGCAGGCCTACAAGCGCTACCTCGACGAGTACACCGAGGTCTCCCGGCTCACCATCGCCGGAGGGTACGTCTACACCAAGGACCGGGCGGCCGACGGCCCGTACCGGCTGGCGCTGTTCGGGCGCACCAAGACCGACCCCCGGCGCTACTACCACCGCAGGGCGGAGTTCACCAGCCGGGACCGGCTGTCGGCGTCCTGGGAGCCGTGGCAGAAGGTCGGCCTGCAGATCGACGCCGACGAGGTGCACCCGGTGCACGCCTTCGGCCGGCTGTTCGTCTTCTGGGCGGCGGTGGAGCCGGTCGCCGACGACGGGGCGACGACCACCGTGGTGGCCGAGTCCAAGGGCGACGAGCAGAAGGTCAGCGGGAAGCCGCCGACCCGGCAGGTCAAGATCTTCTACTCGTTCGAGAACCTGAACAAGGAGTGGGTGACGGCGCAGACGCTCGGCGTGGGCGCCCCGCGCAGCGGCACGATCGACGACATCACCCTGTTCATCCAGCCGGTGGCCGCCGGTGAGGACCGTACCTCCGTCGTGGTCGCCTGCGCCCACACGGTGACCACGCCGAACCCGCCGGACAAGGACGGCAAGCCGCAGGCCCCGACCGTGTGGCGCACCGGCCTGATGTTCTCGCTCAGCCCCGAGCTCGTCGCCGAGGACCTCACCATGCGGGCCCTGGCCGACATCCCCGGCATCAAGGACCTGCCCTTCGGGATCTTCCACGGCACCGTCCTGGAGGTGCTGGCCGGGGTGTGGGTCGCCGGCGAGACCGACGACAAGGTCGCCCAGGCCCTCACCGCGGCGGCCCAGCGGGTCGCCGAGGTCTTCGTCGACCCGGTCACGGCGGCCGACGTCGTCCGGTTCGACACCCCGATCGCGGCCGAGTCCGGTTCCTGGTTCAGCGTGGACGTCAAGGGCGGCAGCTTCCTGTGCCGCCCGGCCGACGTCGGCCCGGACGACTCGGCCACCCTGCTGCCGCTGGCAGGCAACGAGGACGGGCTGCCCCCGTGGGGGCAGGTGGACGCCGCGGTCGAGCTGCCCGGCGGTGCCCGCTACTTCTTCGACAACACCGCGGGCCAGTACGCCGAGTCGGTGCCGGGCAAGGTTCCGGACGGGGCTCCGGCGGGCACGCCCGCGGGCGCGCTGAGCGGGCGGCTGGCCACCGCCTCCCGGTGGGGCCTGGTCCCCACGGTCCTGCCCAAGGCCGACAAGGTCGACACGGTGCTCACCCGTGGCCAGCACACCTTCGTCTTCTTCGGCCAGCGCTACGTCCGCTTCACCGGCGTCCCGTTCCAGGTCATCGACGAGGGCTACCCGAAGAACATCAGGACCAGCGGGGAGGCCCTCCCGCCGTGGACGAAGGTGGACGTCGCGTTCACCACCCCCGACGGCGTCGAGTACTTCCTCTCCTACGGCCTGGGCCGCTACATGACGTCCGAGGACATCGCCGCCGGGGCGGCCAAGAACCCCCCGGAGGCCCCGGCCGACCACCGGCTGGAGGACCTGCGGATCTTCGAGGACATGCCGAGCACCCTGGGGCAGCTGGACGCGGTGCTGGTCAACGACCGCTACGCCTTCGCCCTCGCCGGGAACTCCTACGCCCGCTTCGTCTGGAGGACCGACTCGAACGGGAACGGGAGAGGACACGGCGGGGGTCAGGGCGAGGGGAACGGCGGGCAGCGGCGGCGCCGGTTCGTCCTCGACGAGCTGCAGGGGCAGGACAGGTACCCGCTTCCCCTCACCGGCAACCGGACCGGCCTGCCGCAGACCCGGGTCAACGCCGCCGCGTGGCGCGACAACGTCACCTACTTCTTCGACAACGGCGACAACGGCACCGTCGGCGGCACCGGCAGCGGCTTCTACCGGAGGATCACCTCCAACGGGACCACCACCCAGCACAAGATCGGCGCCACCACCGCGCTGGCCTCGACCGGCAAGGTCGGCGCGGCCTACACCGGCGACGGCAAGCTGTACCTGACCAGCGGCACCGAGTACGTCCGCTACACCCTGGACGGCGGACTGCCGGGCCGCCTCGTCGACGAGGGCTACCCCAAGCCGCTGACCAGGGAGATCGACACCGCCTTCACCCGCGGCGACAAGGTCTTCCTGTTCTCCGGCGCCACCTACGCCCGGGGCACGACCGGCGGCGGGCCCGACGCGGCCGGTGAGTACCTGCCGGTCGCCGGGGCCTGGGGCGGGCTGCCCCGCGAGTCGCCCACCCCGTTCGACGCCGCGATGGACTCCGACGAGGGCCTGTTCCTGTTCGCCGGAGCCTTCTACGCGCGCCGCACGAGGGCCGCGGCCGTGCCCCGCCCGTACGAGCGCACCGCCCTGCCCTTCGAGATCATCCGGCTGACCACGGGTACCGCCGCCGTGCTCAACCAGCGGCTGCTGTCGGGCGGGGTGGCCGCGCTGCTGGACACCGCCACCCAGGAGAGCGACGAGGTGGCGGTCACCGTCGACCCCGACGCCGTCACGGCGGTCCGGGTCCAGAAGGGCAAGGTCGACGAGGGGCGGCTGCCGACCGGCGCGCACCTGGACTTCCAGAGCGCCAACGGCATCTACTACTGGGAGATCTTCTTCCACGCGCCGCTGCTCATCGCGCAGGCGCTCAACGAGGCGCAGCGCTTCGAGGACGCCAAGCGGTGGTACGAGTACGTCTTCGACCCGACGAACCCGCACGGTCACTGGCGGTTCCTGCCGTTCCTCGGCACCGACCTGCGGGCGCTCGCCGAGGGCTGCGCGCGTGACCTGGAGGTGCTGCGCGACCTCGGCGTCACCGCCACGACGGTCGAGGAGGCCGGGCTGACGGACGTGCTGGCCGCGCTGCGGCGGCTGGCCGACGCCGACGTCGGCGACGGCAAACCCCGCGAGATCGACGTGCTCACCGTCACCGACGAGGACACCCACCACGCCGTCGCCGACGCCGTCACCACGCTGGCCGCCACCGAGGGGCTCACCGCCGGGCAGGCCGCCGCGGTGGCCGCGCTGGGGGAGCGCGTCGCCGTCCTCGCCGACCTGGAGAAGCAGCTCCGCGCCCTGGGCGGCCGGGCCGACCTGCTGCGGGCCTACCGGGAGGACCCGTTCGACCCGCACGCCATCGCCCGGCTGCGCCCGGTCGCCTACCGCCGCGCCGTGGTGATGGGCTACGTCGACAACCTGCTCGACTGGGGCGACATGCTGTTCCGGCAGTACACGCCGGAGAGCGTCGACGAGGCGCGGATGCTGTACATCCTCGCCTTCGACCTGCTCGGCGAGGCCCCGGAGCGGCTGGGTACCGCGCTGCCGCCGAAGACCCGGTCCTTCACCGAGCTGGAGGACGAGCCGGGCGACCTCGACCTGCTCGGCTACCTGACCGGCGGCGGCTCCCTGCTGGAACGGGCGGGCGAGGTGCACGCGGGCGTGGCCGGCGCCTACTTCCACATCCCGGACAACAGCGTGTTCGCCGAGTACTGGCAGCGGGTCGCCGACCGGCTGCGCAAGATCCGCGAGTCGCTGAACATCCTGGGCGTGAGCCAGCCGCTGCCGCTGTTCGAGCCGCCGCTGGACCCGATGCGGCTGGTGCGCGCCGCCGCGGCGGGCACCCCGCTCGGCGAGGCCGCCGCGGCCGCGACGGCCGTGCCGGTGCCGCCGCAGCGGTTCCCGGTGGCCCTGCGCCGGGCCCAGGAGCTGACCGACCGGGTCCGCCAGTTCGGCGCCGACCTGCTGGGCGTGCTGGAGCGGCGCGACGCCGAGGAGCTGAGCCTGCTGCAGGTCAGGCAGGAGGGGACGATCCTCGGCCTCACGCTCGCCGTCCGGCAGGCGCAGGTGCGGATCGCCGAGGAGGACCTGGTCGAGCTGCAGGAGAGCCTGTCCTCGGCGAAGGGGCGCTCCGAGCACTACGGCGACCTCATCGACTCCGGGCTGTCGGCGCTGGAGCACGGCCAGCTCGCGATGATGTCCACCGGCGCGTCCCTGCATGTCGTCGCCGCCATCCTCAAGACCGGCGCGGCGTTCGCCTACCCGGCGCCGCAGGTCAAGGTCGGCCCGTTCATCCTGGGCACCGAGTGGGGCGGCGAGCAGGTCGGCCGTGGCCTGGACAAGGCCGGGGAGGTGTCGGAGTCCGCCGCCGAGGGCCTCAGCATGATCGGCGAGGCGCTGGGCGTGCGCGCCCAGCACGAGCGCTCCGTCGAGGACTGGACGCTGCAGCTGGCCATCGCCGACAGCGACGTACTCCAGATCGGCTACCAGATCACCGCCGCGCAGCACCGGCTGGAGTCCGCCCGGCAGGAGCTGCGGATCCTGGAGCAGGACATCGCGCACAACGCGTCGACGGCGACGTTCATGCGGGACAAGTTCACCGGCGCCGAGCTGTACGGGTGGCTGTCGGCGCGGCTGTCGGGCCTGTGCTTCCAGGCATACGGGATGGCCCACGACGCGGCGCGGGCGGCCGAGGCGGCGTACCGCTTCGAGCGTGGCGTGCGCGACGGCGAGCCCGAGCTGATCCAGCCGGCGTACTGGGAGAGCAGGCGCAGCGGCCTGCAGGCGGCAGAGGGCCTCGGCATGGACCTGGAGCGGCTCGGCCAGGCCTACGCCACCGGCAACACCCGTGGCCTGGAGATCACCAAGAAGGTCTCCCTGCTGGAGCTGGACCCGGTGGCGCTGCTGCGGCTGCGCTCCGGCGGCCGGTGCGAGTTCACCCTGGGCGAGGACCTGTTCGGCCGGGACTTCCCCGGCCACTTCCTGCGCCAGATCCGCACGGTGTCGGTCACCTTCGCCGACGCGGCGGGCGAGCCGCTCGGGCTGAACGCGACGCTGACCCAGCTGAACAGCAAGACCGTGCTGGAGGCCGACCCGAAGGCGGTCAAGTACCTGCTCGACCCGCAGGGCGAGGCCCCCGCCACCCTGCGCGGCGACTGGCGCCCCAGCCAGCGGATCGCGCTGTCCCAGGCCGAGTACCCGCAGGAGAACAACGGCCTGTTCGAGCTGCGCTACGACGACGAGCGCTACCTGCCGTTCGAGGGCACCGGCGCGGTGTCCACCTGGCGGCTGGAACTCGGCGGCGGGCCGCGGGGCATCGCGGCGGCCGGTGCCCTGACCGACGTGGTGCTCACCGTGCGCTACACCGCCGAGCACGGCGGCGACGTGTTCACCGAGTCGGTCAAGGGCATGCTGCGCCCCTACCCGGCGGCCCACCTGGTCGACGTGGCCCGCGACTTCCCGAAGGAGTGGGCGGCCTTCCTCGACGGCGGCGACCGCCTGGTGCTCCCGCTCTCCCCGGAGCGGTTCCCCGGGATGAGCAGCCGCAGGATCACCGGCCTGTACCCGAAGTACGAGTACGCCGGCGAGAGCACGGCGGGCACGGCGCGGCTGGTGCTGGAGACCGGGCGGCGGCTCCCGCTCGCCGACGGCGTCCCGCTCACCACCCCCGGCCTGAGCCTCAACGGCGGCGGCGACCCGTCCCACTGGGCCTTCACCGTCGAGGGCGACCGGAGCGCCCTGAGCAACGTCACCCTGGTGCTGACCTACCAGGCCGCCGTCCGATGACCCGTCCGATGACCCGTCCGACGACCGGCCCGTGCCGGGGCTCCGGGCGGAGGGCCGCCACCCTCCGCCCGGCCGCCCCGGCCGCCGGGAGTACGACGAGGCCGACCACGCAGGAGGAGGAACGATGAGCGGCAGCGGAAGCTCGAGGAGAAAGTCGTTACGGCGCAAGAAGGCCTTCGGTGTCACCGACCTTGGCACGGACTCCTCCGGTGAGGATTCGTCCTCGGAGGAGACCGTCGTCCCGGCCCCGGTGGAGACCGGCGAGACCGGCGAGATCGACGAGATCGACAAGATCGACTGGGACAAGATAATGCGTGACCTGGGCGTGGCGGCGGACTCGTTCACCGTCGACGACGAGTCGGCGGCCGTGAAGACCGACGAGCCGGTCGACCCGGAGATGCAGAAGATCCTGGACGATCTGAACGCGCTCAGCCAGGGGGAGGTCTGGGGGGCCTCGCAGGAGACCCCGCTGGAGACGACCGTGCCCGAGTGGCAGCAGGACACCGAGGAGGTCGGCGAGCTGACGGCCTTGAACAAGCGAGAGGTCTGGGCGGACTTCGACTTCGAGTTCGATTTCGGAGCGCTCCTCGGTGTTCCCGCGTCGAAGGTCAAGCTGGTGGCGCACCCGAAGTTCAAGGCGTCGTCCGAGGCCAGTGCGCCCATCTACGAGCGGATGCCGAACGGCGACCTCGGCGGCGTCCAGGAGGATCCGCTGAAGTACGCCGACTTCCACCTGTACACGATCGACCGGCCGGTGTCCGTTCGCGACGCGAAGGGCGTGCCGATGGTCGCCCTCAGCTATCTTTACGGCGGTGAATTCCTCGTCAGCCGGGACGCTTTCGTCGAGGAGACGTACCAGAAGACGCTGAACGCGATCGACGCGATCGACGCGCTGTCCGACCAGCTGCTCGTGGACTTCTGGACGAAGATGTTCGAACCACTCCAGGAGTTGACGGAGGTGACGCTCTCCGTCCAGCTGATGGGGATCCCCAAGAGCGCGGTGGACCAGCGCCAGGTCAGGAAGACACCGCCCGTCGCCGTCCCGCGGGGAACCTACCGGAAGGTCGGGCTCGTGAACCAGCGGCTGGACCCCACGCAGCGCTCTCCGTTCAGCCTGGTCATCGAGATGGGGGGCCAGGAGATGGTGATCGTCCCCGACTACATCATCGGCGACCTGATCGAGGGAAATCAGACGGGCTCGTCCGAGGAGGAAGTGGGCGCGCCCGAGAAGGTGAGCACGTCCGAGAAGGCGGACGTGCCCGAGGAGAACCCGTTCCAGACCATCGACGTGCCGCCGCAGGTCGCCGAGGGGCTGCAGCAGGTCGTCCCGGAGCCCGAGAAGGCGCGGGCGCCGCGGCTGAACGCGAAGCAGATCGTGGATCTCTTCACCGGCAGCACCGAGCTCGCGAACTACGTGACACTGCCCGAGCGGCCCGACTGGCTCCGCGACGAGCACATCCACTACGTCACCCAGGACCAGCTGGGCGCGGTCTTCGTCCTCGGCAGGATGCCGAACGACCAGCAGGAGATCGACGCCGCGCGTAAGGACGACAGGTTCGCCCAGTCGGAGACCACGAACGGGCTCCAGGTCGGGGAGAAGATCTACGTCCGGGAGGACCGCACCGGCGGCGGCACCGAGTACCACGAGACGGTCCACAAGCTCTCCCACCCGGCGGTGCTGGACGTCCTCGGCTTCTGGTTCAACGAGGGCCTCACCGAGCACTTCACCCGGATTCTCCTGGAGGGCGGGGAGCTAGTCCGGGACAAGAACCAGTACGGCCAGCAGCAGGAGGCGATCACCGCGCTCATGGACTACGCGGGGGTGACCGAGCAGGAGCTGGCCGGCGCCTACTTCCGGGGTGAGCTCCAGCCGCTCTACGACCGGGTCGCCTCCAGGGCCGTCCACGACCCGTTCAGCCGGGACAGCCCGTTCAGCCTCGACGCCTACGTGGCGCGCCTCGACGACAAGCGCTCCTTCGCGGCGCGGCGGACGCTCATGGACGCCTGCGGCATCGTCGAGCCCGCCACCGAGACCGCGATCGAGACCGAGACCGCCACCGAGATCGCCACCGAGGCCGACGACACGATCGACGAGCCCACCACGACCACGATCGACGACACCACCACGATCGTCATCACCCCGTCCGGGAAGACCGGGAGCGAGATCAGCTAGACGAAGGGCTCTGGGGCGGCCGGCCCCGGGGCCGTGTGGCCGTGCCGTCGTGACGGCTGGAAACGGCGGGCGGCGCGGAAGCGGCGGGTGGCGCGGACCGCCCCCGTCCCGGCTCCCGGGACGGTACGGACGCGCGCCACCGGCCGCCTCCCGCCGGATCGTCAGAGCCGGAGCGCGTCCTCCTGGGCCGAGGCGAGGTCGCTGGGCCAGAGCCGGTAGACGTTGAGGCGCGTCTCGTAGTACTTGTCCGTCTCCCCGACCCACTGCATGCCGATGCGCTTGGCCGTCCCCGCGCCGCGGTCGTTGTTCACCCGGACGACCGCGACGAGCTCGTGGGCGCCGATGGAGAACGCCCACCCGGCCAGGGCGCGGCCCGCCTCGGTGGCGTAGCCGTTCCCCCAGGCGTCGGGGGCGAGCTGCCAGCCGATCTCGATGTCCTCCTCGTCGGGCGGCAGGTACCTCAGGGAGAGGCCGCCGACGACCCGCTGGTCGGAGTTGCGGACGATCGCCCAGCGGCCCAGCGGGGGCGTCAGGGTGCTGCGGCTGCGGGTCCACGACTCCAGCGTGGCGCGCATCGCCTGCTCGCCGTCGAGCTGGGTCATCGCCGGGGAGAGCCACCGGGTGACCTCGGGGACGCCGTAGATACTGAGGGCCTCAGCGGCGTCGTCGGGACTCCAGTCACGCACCGTGAGGCGGGCGGTGGTCAGTAGTGCCATGTTTTCCTCTCCCTGACGAGTTGGCCGGCCATGCGGCGACGAGAGGACGCCGAGCTGGAGCAAATATCATTTTCTTGCCGGAAATGTCCGATGTATTGCCCTTGTGAGGGTACGCCTATTCGCCGGGTGACGACCAGGCCGGAGGGAAACTGCCTGGTCACGGACGGATCCGCGCGGAGGGTCAGCCCTCCAGGGCGTACTGCATCACGCGGAGCTTGGCCTGGGCCTCGGCGAGCTCCGAGGCGGGGTCGGAGTCGCCCATGATGCCGCAACCGGCGAACAGGCGGGCCCTGGAGCCCTCGATCTGGGCGCAACGCAGCGCGATGCCCCACTCCCCGTCGCCCCGCGCGTCGATCCAGCCGACCGGCCCGGCGTACCCGGCCCGGTCCATGCCCTCCAGCTCCCGGATCACGCCGAGCGCCGCCCCGGTCGGGGTGCCGCCGACGGCGGCGGTCGGGTGCATGGCCGCCACCACGTCCAGGACCGAGGTCCCCTCCGACAGCCGCCCGCTCACCGGGCTGGCCAGGTGCTGGACGTTAGAGAGCACCAGGAGCTCGGGCTCCTCGGGGATCTTCAGCTCGGCGCAGAGCGGGTCGAGCGCCTCGCGCACCGACGCGACCGCGCAGGCGTGCTCGTAGCGGTTCTTCTCCGAGGTGAACAGGGCCGTGCCGCGCGCCACGTCGTCGGCCTGGTCGGCGCCCCGCGCGATCGTGCCGGCCAGCACCAGCGACTCGACGGTCTCCCCGGTACGCCGGACCAGCAGCTCGGGGGTGGCGCCGACCAGCCCCGCGCAGGAGAAGGTGTAGCACTCCGGGTAGCGCTCGGCCAGGCGGGCCAGCAGCAGCCGGACGTCGATCGGCCGCTGCGCGACGGCGGTCAGGTCGCGGGCGAGCACGGCCTTCTCCAGGTGGCCCGACCTGATCCGCCGGACGGCCCTGGCCACGGCGTGCTCCCACTCGGGCGCGGTCAGGCTGCCGTCGCCGTACCGGATCCTGCCGGGGGAGCGGGGCGGGGCGATCGCGTCGAGCCGCCGGTCGCCGATGGTGGTCAGCCAGGCGTGGCCGTCGCGGCGGGCGAGGATGGTCTGGGGGACGACGAGGACCGAGCCGTGCGCCTCCGGATCGAAGGTGAACGAGCCGAAGGCGACGGGGCCCGAGCCGGGCGCCGCCACGCCGTCGGCGACGTGCGCCTCGCCGAAGAGGTCCGCCAGGCGGTCGCGGGCCCAGTCGAAACGCCGGGGGCCGGGCGGTACGGTCAGGCGGATGGCCTCACCCCAGGCGACCAGGCCCTCGCCGTGCCTGACCCAGGCGTAGGGGGCGGTCTCCGGCAGGCGTGCGAACAGGTCACCGGGGTCGTCGACAGAGGCGGTCGTCACCGCGAGAGGACGGGTTGATCCGAGCGCTACACTCACCCCCGCCACTCTATGCGGGAAACTGAACGTGTTCGACGGTGGTTCCCCCGTCAGCACACCCGCCACGCGGTGTCAAGAAAACCAAGGTACTCGGTCAACGGGCCGTACCGTCCTGGCCTGCGGTGATACATCCGAAGCAGACGCGATCTCTCAGCGGAGGTGTCATGCTTCGCACGACTGTGACAGCATTCACAAGTCTCGGCGCCCTCACGACCGCCCTGCTGGCCCCGGCCGGAGCGGTCCAGGCGGCACAGCCCTGGCGGCCGGTGGTCATGGCCGCGCTCGGCGACTCCATCAGCGCGGGGTTCAACGCCTGCGGCTGGTATCTCACCTGCGCCTCGCGCTCCTGGTCCACCGGTGACCACCGGAGCGTCCGGAGCCAGTACGTCAGGCTGCGAGCCCTGAACGCCGCCCTCGCCGGGCACAACGTGAACCTCGCCGTCCCCGGCTCCACCAGCGCCGACCTCGCCGGGCAGATGACCCGGGCGGTCGGCCGGCGCGCCGACTACGTGACGGTGCTGATCGGCGCCCAGGACGCCTGCGTGTCCGAGGAACGGCTGATGACCCCCGTCGCCGTCTACGAGCGGCGGGTGGCCGAGGCCCTGGCGCTGTTCCGGGCCGGGCGGCCCGGCGGCCGGGTGTTCGTGGCGAGCGTCCCCGACCTCAAGCGGCTGTGGCAGATCGGCAAGGGGAACCCGGTGGCGCGCGGGTTCTGGGCGGTGGGCCGGATCTGCCCCACCATGCTGGCGCGGCCCACCTCGACCTCGGCGGCCGACCGGGCGCGCCGCGACCGCGTGCGCGCCCGGGTGGCCGACTACAACACCGCGCTCGCCAGGGTCTGCGCGGCGTACGGCCCCGCCTGCCGGTTCGACGGCAACGAGGTGTTCAGGCAGCGGTTCACGGTCGACCACCTCAGCCCGTGGGACTTCTTCCACCCCAACGCCGCGGGCCAGAAGCTGATCGCGGAGAAGACCTACGCGATGATGCGCGACTGGCTCACCGAGGAGAGCACCGAGCCCGCCCCGGCGCCCGTCCCGGCGCCCGTCCCGGCGCCCGTCCTGTGATCCCGTCCTCGCGTCGCTCCTTCGACCTCGGAGCAAGATTCGGTGAAGGCGTGCCGGGTCCCTTCCCGGCATCGGCGCCCTGACGCGCCGGGAGGCCCCGAAGACGCGGATCATGGCTCTGCCGGTCCGATCCGCCCGGATCCGGGTGACCAGGAGAGCACGACCACGCCGACGCTCAGCCGGGGGCGGGAGGGCGCGGCCGGGCCCCCTCGGTCTCCCCGCGCAGGCGGTCGGCGTGACGGGCCTGGTTGCGCAGCGCGCGGCCCAGGAACGTCTCGATGAGTTCGAGCTCGGTGACGCTGAACTGGAGAAGCTCGGCCCGGGCGTCGTCGGCGATCGGCCCCCAGACCTCCTGGACGGCTCCTCGGCCCCGTTCGGTCAGACGCACCAGAACGCGGCGCCGGTCCGCCGTGTCACGAGCCCGTTCGGCCAGGCCGGCCCGCTCCAGCCGGTCGATGGCGGTGGTGGCGGCGCCCCCGGTGAGACCGGCGGCGGCCGCCAGCTCGCTCGCGGTGAGCGGGCCGCGCGCGGTCAGCCGGCTCAGGCATCTCAGGTCGGTGCGGTTGAGGCCGAGGCGCCGGGCCGCCAGCTCGTCGATGAGGTCGGTGGCGTCCTGCAGCTCCTGGACGGCCCTGGCCACGGCCTGGATCCTGGATTGCTTTGACAATCTAATCCTTAGAAAGTTGAATTAATGGGGTCGCACGAAGTTTAACCCTCCCGGAGATCGCAATGCCACGACCCTCTCCCGAACTACGACCGGCCACGGCCGGCGACGTCGCGGCCCTGCTGACCCTGATGGACTCCGTCCACGCGTGGCTCGTCGCCCGGAACCGGCCGGAGCAGTGGGGAACGGTGCCCTTCTCCCGCATCCCCGGCTTTCCCGGCCGGGTCGCCGACTGGGCGCGCCAGGGCGTCATCACCCTGGCCGAACGAGACGGCCGCTGCGTCGGGATGCTGGCCGCGGCCCCCGTGGTCCCGCCGCGCGTCCCCGCCGGGGCCGTGCCCGGCGGGTCGATGTTCATCCACACCGTGATGACCGATCGCGGCCCCGACGGCCACGGCGTCGGGGCGGCCCTGCTGGAGGAGGCCGAACGGCTCGCCGGAGCGCACGGCGCTCCCGCGCTGGCCCTGGACCACTGGGCGGGCAGCCCCGAGCTGGGCCGCCTCTACGACGAACGCGGCTACGTCAAGGTCACCGAGTACACCGACGACCAGGCGGACACGCCCATCCGCAACGCCGTACGCGTCCGCTCCCTGCACGTCCCCGGCTGAGCGTGCCGGAACCGGGCGTCCCCGGCCGAGCGCGCCGGAACGAGGCGTCCCCGGCTGAGCGTGCCGGGACCGGGCGTCCCCAGCCGAGCGCGCCGGAACGAGGCGTCCCCGGCCGAGCGCGCCGGTACGAGGACCGCGATCGGTGTGAGCGATCAGAGCCAGCCGTTGTGCCGGGCGGTGCGGGCGGCCTCGATGCGGTTGCGGGTGCCGGTCTTGCCGATCGCGGCGGACAGGTAGTTGCGTACCGTGCTCTCCGACAGGTGCAGCCGCAAGGAGATGTCGGAGATCGTCGCGCCGTCGGCCGCCGCGGCCAGCACGTCCCGCTCGCGATCGGTCAGCGGGCTGGCACCGGTGCTCAGCGCGGCGGCGGCCAGCGCGGGGTCGATTGTCCTCTCGCCCGCGAGGACCCGGCGGATCGCCGCCGCGAGCTCCTCCACTGGGCCGTCCTTGACCAGGAACCCCGCGGCGCCCGCCTCCATCGCCCGCCGCAGGTAGCCGGGCCTGCCGAACGTGGTCAGGATCAGCACCCGGCACCCCGGCAGCCGGTCCCGCAGCTCGGCCGCGGCGTCCAGGCCGCTGCCCCCCGGCATCTCGATGTCCAGCAGGGCGACGTCGGGGCGCGCGGCGAGCGCGGCGGGCACGACCCCGTCGCCCCGGTCGACCGTGGCGACGATCTCGATGTCGTCCTCCAGGCCGAGGAGCAGGGCGAGCGCGCTGCGCATCATGCCCTGGTCCTCCGCCAGCAGCACCCTGATCATGGGAGCGTCACCCTCAGCAGGAAACCGTCGCGGTCGTGGGTCTCCAGCGTCCCGCCGTACGCGACGACCCGCTCGGTGAGGCCGCGCAGGCCGTTGCCCGGCGGGCTCCCGCCGCGCCCCCGGCCGTCGTCGCGGATCTCCAGCATCGTTCCCTCCAGGGTGATCTCACAGGTGCGGGCGGCGCTGTGGCGGACCACGTTGGTCACGCCCTCACGCACGGCCCAGCCCAGCAGGGCGTCGGCCTCCGGTGCCGGCCGGTCCCCGGTGACGGCGACGGTGACGGCGATGTCCGCGTCGGCCAGGACCGTACGCGCCGAGGCCAGCTCGGCGGCGAGCCCCCGGCCACGGTAACCGGTCACCGCGGCCCTCACCTCGGTCAGCGCCTCCCTGCCGACGGCCTCGATGTCGGCGGCCTGCCGCGCCGCCGCCTCCGCGTCGCGGGGGGCCAGCCGCCGTACGGCCTCCGCCTTGACCACCATCACCGACAGGGTGTGCCCGAGCAGGTCGTGCAGGTCGCGGGAGAACCGCAGCCGCTCCTCGGCCACCGCGACGCGGGCCAGCTCCTCCCTGGTCTCCTGGAGCTCGTTGATCACCGAGAACAGCCTCAGGACGATGCTGACCACCAGGCCGCCGGTGGTCGTCCCCCAGGTGGCGAGGGAGATGCTCGCCCAGCTCGCCCCCGCGCGCCACATCACCACGACCAGCGCGAGCGTCAGCCCCGTGAGGAGGAGGTAGACGGACCTGCCGCGCAGCACGGTCCCGCAGGCGATGGTCATCAGCGGCGCGAGGTAGAACCAGTTGTGCGCGAACCCCGCCAGCAGCAGGAAGGCCACCGCGAGCAGCCCGACCAGCGCCACGGTCGCCGCGCGCCGCCGGTCGCGGAAGGAGAGGCGGATGCACAGCGCGTACAGGACGGCGAAGGCGGCGACGCCCAGCGCGGCGGGCAGCGCCGGTCGCACATGCCCCGCGGCGAGGTCGCTGAGCGGGGGATAGACGATCAGCAGCCACGGGTAGAAGGCGAGCTCTCCCGGCCCTCTCCGCCCCCTGCCCCAGGACCAGTCCCGCTTCCCGGCCTTCCGCGCCTGCCGCCTCTCTTGCGGTCTCTGCGTCTTCCCGCTCACCCGGCCACTCCTATCACGCGGCTCACCTCACGCGCCCGGCCCGGCGGTAGCCGTGGACCGCCAGGGCCCCGAAGGCGACCAGCCAGCCGGTCAGGACCAGTGCCGTGCCCACCTCGGGCGCCTCCCCGAAGGCGACCTTCCGCGACAGGTCGGCGTAGCCGAAGCTCGGCGTCCACTCCGCGACGGCCTTCAGCCAGGAGGGGAAGCCCTCCGTGGGCAGCCACAGCCCCCCGACGATCGCCATCGACATGTTGGCCGCGATGTTGAGCACGGCGGCGGTCTGGCCGCTGAACAGGTAGCCGAAGGACAGGCCCAGCAGGGTGAAGGGCAGGGAACCCAGCCACAGCAGGAGCACGATCGAGATCCACTGCCAGGCCCCCAGCCGCACCCCGTTGAGCAGCGCAGCCGACAGGCACACGCCGACGATCACGGGCAGCACCACGAGCATCCCGGTGGCCGTCTTGCCCGCGACCACCCGTACCGGGGCCAGCGGGGTGATCCGCAGCTGACGCAGCCAGCCCGCCGTCCTGTCCTCGGCGATGCCGCTGCCGTTGTTGAAGGCCGAGCCGATCGCGCCGAAGGCGGCCATGTTGACCATCACGTAGAGGGCGGCCCAGACGCGGTCGTCGCCCGCCACGCCGAGGTTGGTGAAGATGAGGTACATCGTCACGGGCATCGCGAAACCCATGATCACGTATCCCGGGTCGCGGAGGGTCCTGGTGACCTCCAGCCGGATGTAGCCGAGCATCACGCCTCCACCTCCGTCAGCGCCGCAGCTCCGGAAACCGGTCCAGGGGGCGACTCCGTCAGCGCGATGAAGGCGTCCTCAAGCGCGGCGGGAACGACCTCGAGGTCCCGTACGGCACCCGCGGCCGCCAGCGCCACGACGGTGGCGTCGGCGTCGCGGGTACGCAGATGGGCCCGCCCGCCCCGGATCTCGGCCGAGACGACCCCGGGCAGGCGTTCCAGGGAGGCGGCGTCCCCGGTGGCGGCGACGCCGACCGTGGAGAGCGCGACCAGGCGCTTGATCTCCCTGCTGGTACCGTCGGCCGCGATCCGGCCCCGGTCGATCACCACCACCCGGTCGGCGTACTCGTCGGCCTCCTCCAGGTAGTGGGTGGAGAACAGGATCGTCTTGCCGCGCGCGGCGAAGGCGCGCATGCTCTCCCAGAACTCCCGCCTGGCCCGTACGTCCAGCGCCGCGGTCGGCTCGTCCAGCAGCATCAGGTCGGGGTCCCCGGCCAGCGCCAGCGCGAAGCGGACCCGCTGCGCCTGGCCGCCCGACAGCCGTTCCATCCTGCGACCGGCGAGCCCCTCCAGCCCGGCGGTCGCCAGCACCTCCTCCAGCGGGAGCGGCGACCGGTAGGTCCCGGAGACGAAACCGACCAGCTCGCGGACCGTGGTCCGGGGGACGAGGCCGCCCTCCTGGGACATCGCCGCCAGCCGCCCGCTCCGGATCGCGCGCTCCGGGGAGTCGCCGAAGACGCGTACCGTCCCGGAGTCGGCGGCCAGCAGCCCGAGCAGCAGCCCGATCGTGGTCGATTTCCCCGCGCCGTTCGGGCCGAGCAGGGCGACGGTCTGCCCGGCGGGGATGTCGAGGCTGAGGCCGTCCACGGCGCGCACCGCCTCGAAACGCTTGGTCACGCCCCTGAGGGAGACCGCGTCGTTCGTATCGTTTGCCATGCGAACGACGCTACGGAGAGCACGTGATCCACAGCAGATCCATAGATCCGGAACCACCCGTGACAAATGTCCTGTCACACCCCGGTTTGCCCGGCCTTCAGGCTTCCCCGGGCCCCGGGACCCGACCCCCTCGGGAGTTCCGCGTGGCCGGGCCCCGGTCCTCCCGAGGGGATTTTCAACGCGGTGCCCCGCCCTCCTCAGCCCGCCGGCGTGGCCAGCGTGGCGGCGAGCTCCTCCGGCCTGGAGAACATCGGCCAGTGTCCGGTCGGCAGCTCGGCGAAGCTCCACTCGGGCCCGGCGAGCTCCGCGAAGAACGGGTGGCCGGAGGCGATCATGGCGTGCACCCGCTCCAGCGGGAACGAGCACGTGACGAGCGTCTTGGGCAGCGCGGCCGCGCCTCCCTTGAGCACCAGGGGCTGGGTGAGCGTCCCGTACGGCTGCGGGGTCGCGCGGGAGGCGAACCACTCGCGCTCGGCCTCACCCAGACCCTCCAGGCCGGCCCCGGCCCGCTCCTGCTCCTCCCAGGAGGGGAGCGGGTAGCTCGCCCCGCCCTCCTCGGCGACCCGCCTCTCGACGAACGCCCGCCAGTCGGGCTCGGTGAGGTCCAGCTGGGTCATGCCGTCGGCCGGAGGCCCGCTCTCGACGTAGACGACCCGGGCGACGCGCTCGGGAATCCGGTCGGCCGCGCCGGTGACCGGGGCGCCGGCCCCGCTGTGGGCGACGAGGATCACCTCGGTCAGGTCCGCGAAGACGACGGTGTTGACGATGTCCTGGATGTGGGTCTCCAGGTCGACCTCCGGGCCCGCCAGGTGAACCCGGTCGCCGAGGCCGGTGAGCGTGACCGGGTGGACGTCGTGCCCGGCCTCGCGCAGCGGCCCGGTGACCTTCTCCCAGGCCCAACCGCCGAGCCAGAAACCGGGGACCAGGACATATGTGCTCATCGTGTCTCTCCTCTGTTCGCC
This sequence comes from Streptosporangium sp. NPDC002721, assembly GCF_042888905.1. Classification (NCBI taxonomy): domain Bacteria; kingdom Bacillati; phylum Actinomycetota; class Actinomycetes; order Streptosporangiales; family Streptosporangiaceae; genus Streptosporangium; species Streptosporangium sp. NPDC002721. The sequence continues at coordinate 263,358 of NZ_JBIAQI010000005.1, read as the reverse complement.
TGAATCTCACCCTAGAATCGAATCCGGACAGTATCGGTCCTGATTTTGAGAGGAATCCAGATGACCGCCGCCCGGGTGCTCGCGCTGCTGGAGCTGCTGCAGGCCGCCCCCGGCCTGACCGGCCCCGACCTCGCCGCCAGGCTGGAGGTGGACGAGCGCACGGTCCGTCGCTACGCGGTGAGGCTGTCGGAGCTCGGGGTGCCGGTCCAGGCCGAACGGGGCCGCCACGGCGGTTACCGGCTGCTGCCCGGCTACCGGCTCCCGCCGCTCATGCTCACCGACGACGAGGCCACCGCCGTGGTGCTGGGGCTGCTCGCCGGGCGGCGGACCGGGCTGGCGGTGGGGGAGGCCGCGACCGAGAGCGCGCTGGCCAAGATCCAGCGGGTGCTCCCGCGCCCGCTGCGCGAGCGCGTCGACGCGGTGTCGGAGACGCTGGGCCACACCGGGAACGCGGCGCCCCGGGTGAGCACCCCGAAGGCGGGACCGCTGCTCACCCTCGCCGACGCGGCCCGGCGCCGGGTCACCGTCCGGCTGGCCTACCGCTCCTGGCGCGGCGACGCCTCCGAGCGCGACCTGGACCCGTACGGCATCGTCTTCCACTCCGGCCGCTGGTACGTCGCGGGGCTCGACCACGGCAGCGGGGAGGTCAGGACGTTCCGGGTGGACCGGGTGGCGGGCGCCACGCACACCGAGCGGGACTTCCAGGTGCCCGGCGGCTTCGACCCGGTGGCCCACGTGGTCGGGTCGCTGTCGGCGGTGCCGTACCGGCACGAGGTCAGGGTGCTGCTGGAGACCACCTTGGAGGAGGCCGCCGCGCGCATCCCGGCCGCCACGGCGACACTGGCCGAGACCTCCGGCGGGGTGCTGCTGTCCACCAGGGCCGAACGGCTGGACGGGATGGCCCAGATGCTCGCCGGCCTCGGCTGGCCGTTCACCGTGATCACCCCCGCCGAGCTGCGCGACGAGGTGAAAGCCCTGGCCGCCCGCCTCGTCGCCTTCGCCTCCCCGCCCTGACCTCGGCCGTCCCGATCGCGAGGTCGAAGCCGACGGCCACCTGTGAACCTCGTGCTCGGTCGCGAAGCAGCCGAACGCAGGCCAGATGTTCGTCGATCCCGTCGATCCCGTCGATCCCGCCGATCCCGCCGATCAAGCGATGGAGATCGCGTCTATCCTGTCCACATGCCGATCACGGACGAGGAAGTGGCCCTCGCGGCGGCGGGAGCGGGAGCCGCCGTCGTAAGGGCCATGTACGGCGCGCCGCTGGAGCGCTTCGCGAAGACCGCGACCGACTTCGCCACCTCCGCCGACATCGACGCGGAGAACGCCGTCATCGGCGTCATCCGCGCCGCCCGGCCGGACGACGCCGTGACGGGCGAGGAGAGCGGACGCGCCGGCTCGGCCGGAGCGGAGCGCATGTGGCTGGTCGACCCCCTGTGCGGCACGCTGAACTACGCCGCGCGCACCACGCAGGTCGCGGTGAACGTCGCCCTGCGCGTCGGCCGGGACCTCACGGCGGCCGCCTCGGCCGACCCGTTCGCCGACGAGGTGTTCTGGACGGACGGCGATCGCGCCCACGTCCGCCGCGACGGCGTGGACGAGCGACTCGTGCCGTCGTCCGAGTCACGGCTGGTGGACCTCAACCTCGACCCGCCCTTCCCGAACGAGCCGGACTTCCAGGTGGCCCGGCTGCTCACCGACCCCGGGTTCGCCGAGCGCTTCCACACGCGCGTCCTGTCCACCTCCCTGGCGCTGGCCTGGGTCGCCGCAGGCCGGAGAGCCGCGTACGTCACCGACGGCCACCCGTGGGACAACGTGCACTTCGCCGCCGGGATCGCGTTGTGCCAGGCCGCCGGGTGCGTGGTGACGGGCATCCACGGGCAGCCCCTGCACACCGGCGCGGGCGGCCTCGTCGCGGCGGCCGACCAGGAGACGCACGCCGCGCTCCTCGAACTCATCGGCGCCCAGTTCCCCGCGACTCCGTGAGCACCCGCACGCTGTGCTCGTCAACCCGTAGCTGCGCTCCTGGATCGAGCCTCCCGCAACTGCTCGGTGAGCCGTACGGCGACGCGTCAGGGCACCGGCGCGGCGACGGTGTCCCGGAACCCGGCGGATCGTGTCGGTGGGCTCTGCCATGATCGCCGCATGATCACACCCCCCGGCGACCACGCCTGGTTCTCCGATTCGGGCTTCGCGGAGTCGTACAGCCTCATCTTCGTCCGCGGGCTCACACCCGAGCAGCTCGTGGCCCGGACGGGTGACCGGGCGGAAGACCTCTCCTGGACGACGCTCGACGCCGGTGCCCGCCACGACCACGAACCCGGGTCCGGCGGGGTGACGACCGTCGGTGACTGGGCGTTCACCACGCACTACTACAGCTGGTTCGGCGCCGACGACGAGTTCCTCGTGCCGCTGTCGGCGGGCACCCGCCTGGTCTCCCTCAGCCGCCTCGACATCAAGGGTCTGGAGGACTTCCGCTGGGTGGAGGACGGGGAGATCCGGTTCGGCTTCTGGGCTCAGGAGGGCTACTCCGAGGAGGTTCCCGACGAACTCGCGGAGACCATGAGGCAGATCGACCACGACTACGGGGAGGACAAGTATGAGCTCTACCGGGGGCCAGGGCTCGTCCTGATCGAGCGCCTCACCGGGATCAGGCTCACCCCCCGGATCCTGGACGGGTCCGCCTAACCGTCGGGAGCCGTCTCCGAGCCACCGGCCACCACGTAGGTGTTCCGGCCGCTCCAGCACGTCAACCACCCCGATGCCGGCTCCCGGTGCCGGGGCCTCGGCGGTTCCGCGGCCCGCGGCCATGCCCTACCGCCCGGCCCCCGGGATGGGAGGGGGCGCGTAGTACCCCGGGCCGGCCACCAGGACGTTGTCGAAACAGGTGTAGCGCTCGCGATCCTCCTCGTCATCGTCCTCATCCGGAACCATGGGGCGCCCCAGGCCGATCGACAGTTCCGGGACGGTACAGCCGTAGCCGTCCTCCTCGATCTCGAAGCGCTCCCGCAGGACCTCCACCACCCACTCGGCCGGTACGGAGAACACGTCCATGCCCAGCAGGAACACCTGAGCCCCGGGACGGGTGTCGAAATCACGGAAGATCTCCACGGTCTGGACGACCCCGGTGGAACCGCAGTGGACGACGGCGTCGATGCCGGACCCTCCGCGGCCGATCCTCCAGTCGAGCGGCAGCGCCCCCGGATACGGTGCGTACTCCACGGGCTCACCCCAGGCACGCAACGCGCGCCCGGCCTCCTCCCGGGGGGAGCCGAGCAGAACCGGCCCGACCGATCCCAGCGGGTCGATCCGGATCGTCAACGGCCCCATCTCCAAACCTCCTCGGTCACCCGGCAGACAGGGTAGTCCTCCCTCACCGGGGAAGAGGCGATCGCGAGCGTGCACGGCTCCGCTGGCGGTTTTCAGGAAGGCGACGTTCCCGGCAGGGACGGGACCTCTCACCGCGGCGGCATCTTTCACGAGCTCGACCACCGAAGATCATTCCGCGCGTGTCCCGCAACGGCTGTTCATCGACCTCGGCGTGCCCGGCACGCTCTCGCAGCCGGTGTGGGCGACGGTCCTACTGACCGGCATACGACCTCTCGGCCCTGTCGATCAGGTAGTCGAATGGATGTCGTGTGCGTCCCCAGGCTGAGCCCTGCGGTAGCGTACCCAGACGTCGCCGGTCTTCACGTGGCCCGTGAGTCGCACGATGACACCGTCGGACGCCAGCGGGACCATGGGACGGTTGTGAACGGCACCCATGGACCGCCTCACGACCTCCCTGTCGTCCACTCTCCAGCCGCGTGGCACCACGATGACGATGTCACCGAACCAGGAGGTGACCTCCACGTCGACGAAGACCTCGCGGTGGGGGCAGTCGGCCGTGGTGAAGTCGATGCGCACCCGGCCGCCCCGCCCGACACGGGCGCTGATGCGCGTTGGCACCCGCCAGCGGCCCTCTTGGCGGAGCTTCCTGCTGATCGTGTGCAGCTGGAGCTCGTCCTCGGCGCCCTCTTCACCGGAGACGACAGGGAGGGCGGATGAGAACCGCGGCAGGTCGGCCACCACCTGATCCAGTTCGCCCAGCGTACGGGCCGCATAGGCGAGGTCGATCCGCTCGGTCAGCTCCTCGAAGTCAATTCGTCCCTCGCTGACGGCGGTCCTGAGCTGCTCGGCGACTCGCTCGCGATCATCGTTCCCCGCGCGCACGTGCCTGCGATCGCTCATGCGTCCACCCTAGAAGGCTACGAAGGCGGCGTACGGTGAAGTGCCTGGCCCGGCAGACAGAACTTGTAAGCCGCCCGCACCCCGTGCGGCCTTCGCGACAACGATCCGTCCTGGAGTGACCGCACCACGTGCACGGCCGGAAAGTACGGCCTTTCGCGCCACTGATGGAAGCACCGGTCGTACGACATAGGAGCAACCCCACTAAGTTCTGTCGGAAAGCCCTGGGTCTGTTGCAGGCAGGGAGACGGGAAACGGTCCGTAAGCGGGAGAACGCCGCCCGAGGTCAGTTCACCTGCTCACCGGAGGGGATGGGGAGCTTGAGTTTCCTCAGGGCGCCGGCGAACTCCTCGGCGGGGTCGCCCTTGTAACCCCATGGAGCGGCTTCCCCGACCCGGTTGCCCACCTGGGCGAGATGCCGTGCCGCGAGGTCGTGCGTGTCGGTCTCCCGGAAGAAGACGCCCCCGAACAGATGGTGGGCGTCGAGGTCCCGGGGGTGTGGCCGCGCGTCGGCCGTCCAGCGACGCTCGGCCTCCTTCAGCTCGCCGATCACCGACTCGGAGAAGTACGTCATGCTGAACTTCATGTAGGCCATCATCTTGTTCTGCTCGACGAGACGCCCCTCCTCGCTGAGGAGATACTCCAGGTGGGCCAGCGGGAGCATCGCGGTGAGCGGATTCCCGGCGGGGGCCAGCGCCACCGCCTTCCTGGCGTGCTCGAACATCTCCTCGTGGGAACCGCCCCACTTCTCGGCCACCGCCTGCAACCTGCCCCAGTGGCCGGCGAACAGCGTGGGGCACCGGGAGGTGAGCTCGTCCCAGATCGCGTCCTGTTCCGGACGGCCGAGCTGCATGCCCAGGGCGAACCAGATCATGCACTCCCAGGGCACGGGGTCCTCCGGCCGCGACCTCGCCGCCTCCAGGAGAGGCTCGTGGGCATTGGACAGGGTCGAGAAGAACATCTTGAACCGGTCGCTGCCGACGGCGTTCGCGTAACTGCCGCCGCGGATCGCCCACGCCTCGTTGATGAGGGTGTTGCCGAACCACAGCAGGATGTCCGCGCTGTCTCCGGCGTCGTCGAGCAGCTCCGCGATCGCCCCGCTCCGGCCCACCGCGGCCTGGCTGAGCGCACCTGTCCTCAGCGAGCGCAGCTCGGGATCCTGGTGGGTCTCGCCGAGAAGGACGACCCCCGCCCTCAGATAACCCTCGCCCACCGCCTCGACCGCCGCGTCCAGAGCGGGATCTCGCCACGTGCGTCCCACGATGAAATTGTCGCCGATGAAAGGCTTGCGCTTTCGCCGCCAAAAGATTCCCATAAGGGGTTATTTTTAGCAGTTCGGGTTTGTCTGGTCGCCATGATTTACGAAATGCTCCCGTCGGACCGGACACCGTGTGGCCGTCCGGTGTCCGGCGGCTCCCCGGCCTCGACGGCGCGTTCCCCGCTCCACAGCCGCCGCATCTCCGGGCAGGTCTTCAGCAGTTCGGTGAGCGGGCCGTGACCGGCGATTCGGCCGCGGTCGAGGACGACGACCTGGTCGGCCCGCTCCAGCGCCGCCCGCCGGTGGGAGACCACCAGCAGCGTTCCCGGCCCGCGCCCGTCGCGGGCGGCGTCGGCGATCCGCTCCCACAGCAGCCTCTCGGTCTCCACGTCCAGGGCCGACGACAGGTCGTCGACGACCAGCAGGTCCGGCGCCCGCACCAGGGCCCGTGCCGCGGTCGCCCGTTGCGCCTGGCCACCGGACAGCCGCACGCCACGGGAACCGACGACCGTGTCCAGGCCCTCCGGCATCCCGGCCAGGTCCTTCTCGAACGCCGCCAGCTCCAGCGCCAGGCCGAGCCGGTCGTCGTCCGGGGGCCGGCCCAGGAGCAGGTTCTCCCGCAGTGACTCGGAGAACAACCGGGGGACCTGGCTCGCGTACGCCGCGCGGCCGGGGATCATGAACGTCCCGGGGTCGCCGACGGGCCGGCCGTTCCAGGTGACCGTCCCGGCGTCCAGCGGCACCAGGCCGAGCAGGGCGCGTACCAGCGTCGTCTTGCCCGAGCCGACGGCGCCGGTGATCACCGTGAACGACCCTCGCGCCACCCGCAGGTCGACCGCCCGCACGCCGCGGCCGCTCCCGCCGTGACGCACGGTCAGCCCGCGCGCCTCGACGACCCGGAGCGCGTCGCCGTGGTCCGGCGGCGTCGTGGCGGGAGGCGGTTCCCGGTGGAACCAGACGTCATCGCCGCGCGAAAGGTCGCCGGCGTCCTCGTACGGCGCCATCAGCCGGGTGAGCCGTTCGGTGGCGACCGCGCCCTGGGGCAGGCGGTGGAGGATCACCCCGATGGTGCGCGGCAGCGCCGTCAGCCAGCCGGCATAGGTGGTGAACAGCGCGAGATCACCCACCGTGAAGTCGCCCCGGCGCATCGCCGACGCGCACAGCAGCAGTACGAGACCGATGCTGATCTCGACGGTCGCGCCCGTCGCGGTATCCAGGACGTCGGTCGCCAGCCGGTCCCTGACGGCCGCGTCGCGCCGCCCCCGGTTGCGCTCGCGCAGCCGCTCCAGCACCGCCTCCTCGGCCCCGGCGGTCTTGATCGCCAGTACGCCGCCGAAAGTGTCGCCGATGTGGGCCGTGACCGCCGCGCCGAGCACCCGGGCACGATGGTGCAGCCGCCGGATCACCTCGTTCAGCAGCCGGCTCAGCACGCCGACCGCGATCATCGGCACCAGCAGCACCAGGGTGATGACGGGGTCGATCGAGGCCATGATCACCAGGGCGGCGCCGCCGAAGAGGGTCGAACCGGCCAGCGGGACGCTCTCGTCGGTGAGGTTGACCAGGTCGCTCACGTCGTCGCGGAAGCGGGCGACGGCCTCGCCCGGCGAGTGCGGCAGCCGGTTCGCGGCGGGTCCCCGGGCGGTGAGGATCGAGCGCAACGCGTTGGCCCGCAGGAGGGTCGCGGCGGCGCACCACCAGTGGACCCCGTAGGACCACGCGACGACGAGCACCAGGCCGCGGACCACCTCCACGCCCACGAACGCCGCGCACAGCCACAGCGACTGCTCCAGGCTCGCGGCACGATGCCCGCTGATCTGGTCGAAGAGCCGCTGCAGCACCAGCCCGCCGGCGAGCGGGATGACGCTGACCGGCATCCACAGCAGGGCGCCGATCAGGTACCGGCGCAGGTCGAAGCGGACGAGCCGGGCGACCACCAGCATCACGGGCCTCATCGGACCACCCCCGAGACGTCCAGCATCCGGGCGAACCGGCTGCGCGGGTCCGCGACGAGGTCCTCACGGCCGCCGTACTCGACGACCCTGCCCCGGTCGATGACGGCGATCTTGTCCACCCGCGACAGGGAGGAGAGCCGGTGCGCGACGAGCACGCCGGTCCGGCCGGTGAGCAGCCGGGTGACGCTCTCCTCGACGTGCCGCTCGGTGGCCGGATCGAGCCGGCTGGACGCCTCGTCCAGCACGACGAGACCGGGGTCGGCCAGGAACGCCCGCGCGAACGCGAGCAGCTGCGCCTCCCCGGCGGAGACGCCACCCACCGGCCCGCTCTCCGGACCGCCGCCCAGCCGGGTGTCGAGCCCGTCGGGCAGGCCGGCCAGCCAGTCGCCGAGGCCGACATCGGTGAGGACGGCGCGCAACCGGTCGTCGTCGGCCAGTGGCCTGAAGAGGGTGAGGTTGTCCCTGACGCTGGCGGCGAAGAGCTGCACGTCCTGGGTGACCACGCACATCCGTCCGCGCACCGACGCGAGATCGGCGTCCCGCAGGTCCAGCCCGCCGACCCGGACGGTGCCCTCGGTCGGGTCGTACAGGCGCAGCACCAGCCGGGCGAGGGTCGTCTTGCCGCTGCCCGTACGGCCCACCAGGCCGAGCGTCTCGCCCGGCGCCAGCGCGATCGTGACGTCCGACAGGACCGGTTCGCCGTCGGCGTACGCGAAACCCACGCCGTCGAGGCACAGGGCGAGCGGTCCGGAGGCGGGCAGCGGCAGCGGGTCGGCGGGGGCGGGGAGCGTGCGCCGCTCGGCCAGCAGGTCGCCGATGCGCGTGATGCCCGCCAGCGCCGCCTGGTATCCCCTCAGCTGGTCGATCAGCCGCTCGAACGGCGCGCGCACCATCTGCGTGTACTGGAAGAGCAGCACGGCGGTGCCGACAGTGAGCGTCCCGGACTCCCGGGTCCACGCGGCGAGGCCGAGCAGGATCGCCGTACCGGCCGCGAACGCCACCGTCGTGCCCGCGAGGATGACGGTCCCGATCCGCGCGTCCCGGAACTCCGCGTGGTACAGGCTCGCGGAGGCACGGTGGAAGCGGTTCACGGCGTGCTCCCCGGCGCCGTTGGCCCGGATGTCCTCCACCCCGGCCAGCCGTTCCTCGAGGCCGCCGAAGAGCGCCGCGAGCTCCGCCCGCGAGCGGGCGGCCGACGGTACGGCGAGCCGCTGCGCGCGGGCCATGCCGAACCCGACCAGCGCGCAGTACGCCAGCAGCGCGCCGCCCAGACGCGCGTCGACGGTGAACACGACGACGAGCACCCCGGCCAGGAGCAGGAGACCGGCCACGACGTCCAGCAGGAAGGCGACGACGAACTCGGCCACGGCGACCACGTCGCCGTCCACCCGCTCGATCATCTCGCCGGGCGTCCGGCGGCCGTGGTAGGCCATGTCGAGGCCGAGCGCGTGCTCGGCGAGGTTCTCACGCAGCCGGTTCGTGCCGTCCCAGGCGAGACGGCTCGCGAGCCAGGCGGTGACCACGCGGGCGGCCTGCCCGGCGAGGGCGAGCGCGAGGTAGCCGAGGGCGATCAGCGTGAGGTGGCGGGTGCCCGCCCCGCCGATCGCGTCGTCGACGAAGCGACGGGTGATCTGGGGCGCCGCCAGCGGCAGCGCCGTCGCGGCGGCGACGGCCGCGGCGAGGGCCACGGCGGAGCGGCGCCCGGGGCGAAGGTGGCGCAGGACGGCGCGCCGGGCCGAGGCGCCGGTCTCGTCGCCGGCCCCGGCGGCGTGGGGCGGCCGCCCGGCCAGGCTTGTCCTACCGGCGTCTACGCGCGCCGAAGTCGTCGGGTCGGGTGTTCTCACCAAGCGTCATGTCCTCTGGATGGATGGGATTTCCGTTCCGGGAAAACACGAACGCTTCGCGCATTTCCTTCTCCTTGATCGACCGGCCGTCGCCAGAAGTCCAGCAGAGGGTCATCCGGGAGGGCAACCGATTTGTTGGAGCCCGGCGGCCCCCGGCCGTTCCTCCGCAGGGTCCGGCTCGGGACGGTCGATCGCGGCGGGGGGAGGCGCCGGTGCGTAGAGTCCGGCACGATCAGACGCACGCCGGATGTACGCCGACACGCCCGGCCCAGCGCACCGAGGAGACCCGATGACCCGTCCGGACCCGGCGCGTGCCGCGCGCGTGACCGCGTACTCGAAGGTGTCCACCCACCTCGCCCTGCTCGGCGACCGCCGGCTCGGGGACCTCGTGGAGGGGGCGACCGGGCTGGGGGCGGGGATCGGCGGCGCGTCGGCGGCGCTGGAGATCGAGGGGGTGCGGGTCTTCGTCAAGAAGGTGCCCCTGACCGAGCCCGAGATGCGTCCCGGGAACGTCATGTCCACCGCGAACCTCTTCGGCCTACCCGCCTTCTACCAGTACGGACTGGGGTCGGCCGGTTTCGGGGCCTGGCGCGAGCTGGCCGCCCACACCATGGCGACCAACTGGGTGCTGGGGGAGGAGCACCGGGGCTTCCCGCTGCTCTACCACTGGCGGGTGCTGCCCGGCCCGCCTCCCTCCGAGGAGGCCGTGTTCGCCGAGTTCGGCGACCTGGAGGGCGCGGTCGGCCACTGGGAGGGCTCACCGGCCGTGCGGGAGCGGCTGGAGGCGATCCGCCGCTCCCCGGCGAGCGTGGTCCTCTTCCTGGAGCACTTCCCCCACACCCTCGCCGCGTGGCTGCCCGGACAGGACCTCTCCGCGTACGCGCGGGTGGACGCGGAACTGGCGGAGACGGCCGTCTTCATGCGGAGCCGGGGTCTCGTCCACTTCGACGCCCACTTCCACAACGTCCTGACGGACGGCCACCGCCTGTACCTCTCCGACTTCGGCCTCGCCCTCAGCTCCCGGTTCGAGCTCTCAGCGGCGGAGGCGGACTTCCTCACCCGGCACCGCGACTACGACCGCGCCTACACGGCGGCGCACCTGGTCAACCAACACCTGGCCGAGCGCGTACGCGGCTGCGTGGACCGCGACCGGTTCGTCCGTGACTGGGCCGACGGCGACAGGCCCCCGGGCGTCCCCGCCGCCGCGGCCCCGATCCTCACCAGGCACGCCCGTACGGCCGTCGTGATGGACGAGTTCCACCGGCGCCTGTGCGACGAGAGCAAGGAGTCCCCCTACCCGGAGACCGAGATCGCGCGCCGCCACGCCCTGTCCGACGGGGCCCGCGCCCTGTCGCGGCGGACGGACACGGCGTCCACGGCTTCACCGGACGGGAGCGCCGCCGGTGCCGGTTCCCGACCGGAGGCCCCGGACCGTCGATGACCGGGGCGAGGCCGTTCCCGGGAGCCTCGGACCACCAAGCCGCGAGAAGGCCGATGGCGTCCCGCGCCCCGGAGAGTGAGGGAGTCACGTGGAGGAGGGCGGGAACCCGAGGGGGAACTGGCGGGGCGGCAGGCGCGGCACCACGAGCCGGGGCCTGGCCGCCGGGTTGGGGGTGTGGGGCGGCTGGAGGACGAGGCGTTCCTTGGCGGCCTCGATCGCCCGGTCCAGCTGGGTGTCCACCCCCGCCGCGTAGTCCTGCGGGGTGATGTCGACCTCGATGTCGGGGTCGGTGCCGTAGTTCTCCACCCGCCAGCCCACGTCGTCGAAGGCGAAGGAGAACTCCGGCTGGGTGGTGACCGTGCCGTCGGCCAGGTTGTGCCGGGGCCAGATGCCGATCACCCCGCCCCAGGTGCGCTTGCCGATCAGGGGCCCCAGGCCCAGCAGCTTGAAGGTGTGGCTGAAGATGTCGCCGTCGGAGCCGGCCCACTCGTTGGTGATGGCCACCATCGGGCCGCGCGGCGACTCGTCGGGATAGGGCTCGGGCACGCCCCAGCGGGGGAAGTCGTAGCCCAGGCGGCGCCGGGCCAGCTTCTCCAGCAGCAGCGCCGACACGTGGCCGCCGCCGTTGAAGCGGACGTCGACCACCAGCGCCTCGCGGTCGTACTCGGCGAGGAAGCCCCGGTGGAACTCGGCGTAGCCCTCCGGGCCCATGTCCGGGATGTGCAGGTAGCCGATCCGGCCGCCGCCGAGCTCGTGGCAGTGGGCCCGGTTGGCCTCCACCCAGTCGCGGTAGCGGCCCGGCTGCTCGTCGCCGATGGCCCGCACGGTGACGGTCCGCCTGTCGTCCCCGCGCCGGATCGTCAGCTGGACCTCCTGGTCGGCCTGGTTGACCAGCAGCTCGTCCGGGCTCGCGTCCGCGCCGACGGGCTGGCCGTTCACGGCCAGCACCGCGTCACCCGGCCGTACGTCCACCCCGAGGCGGTTGAGCGGCGAGGTCGCCTCGGGGTCCCACCGGTCGCCGCCGACGATCCTCGCGATCCGGTAGACGCCGTCCGCGAAGGCCCAGTCGACGCCCAGCTTGCCCTGCCGGTAGTGCGGCCGGGACCGGTAGGCGCCGCCGCTCTCGTAGGCGTGAGAGGTGCCCAGCTCGCCGAGCAGCTCCCACAGCAGGTCGGAGAACTCCCCCCGGGTGGTGACCCGGTCGACCAGCGGCAGGTAGCGCCGGTAGACGCCGTCCCAGTCGAGCCCGGCCATGTCCTCGGTCCAGAAGTTCTCCCGCTGCAGCCGCCAGGCCTCCCTGAACATCTGCCGCCACTCCGCCTCGGGCCGGATGGACACCTTCACCCTGGACAGGTCCACCCACCCGCTCGTACGGCCGGGCGAGTCGTCGTCCTCGGGCTCCTCGCCCGCCCTGACCATCCGCAGCCGCTTGCCCGACTGGTAGAGCAGCGTGGTCCCGTCGCGGCCGAGCGCGAACTCCGACACGTCCCCGACCAGGGTCTCCTGCTTCTGCTTGGCGAAGTCGTAGACGTGCAGGGTGCCGTCGGAGGAGTCGGCGTAGTCGTCGCCCAGGCTGCCCTCGACGGGGAAGGTCAGGTAGACGACCTTGCCCTTGATCCCGGCGATGGTCTCGTAGCGTCCCTCGGGGACGGGGAAGGCGACGACCCGGTTCTCGATGCCCTCCAGGTCGATGACCACCTCGGGCGGTCCCTCGCCCTCGCCCTCCTTCTCACCGCCGCCGCCACTGCCGCCACCGCTGTCGTCGTCGTCATCGTCGTCGTCCCCGAGCGGCCGGGCCTCGGGGACGAAGGGCGAGGTGACGTCGGCGCGGAGCGCGATCGCGTAGGGACGGGAGCCCAGGGGGAAGCCCAGGTCGAAGTGCAGCTCGTCGTAGACCGGGTTGAAGACGCGCCGGCCGACGAAGTAGAGGTAGTCGCCGCCCGGGTCGAAGGCCGGGCGGGCGTCCCACAGCACCGGCCGGGTGGCGAGGAAGGTCTCGCCCGTCTCGACCCGGCACAGCTTCACCGCCGTCGTCTGCGCGGTGTCGCGGCAGGCGTACGCCAGCCAGCGGCCGTCGGGGGACCAGGCCAGGTCCTCGATCGCGCCGAACCTGCTGGAGTCGATCACCCTGCCCCGCGCCCGCTCCTCCCCGCCCGCACGACCGGCGCCCCCGCCGGGAACCCCGCCGACCGTGCCGCCGCTCATGCGACCGGAGGCCCCGCCTCCCGTACGGCCGGATGACACCTCACCGTTCGCGCCGCCGACCGGAGCGCCGGTCGTGAGGTCGACCAGGATCAGCTCGTTGCGGTGGTTGGCCACCGCGACGAGGTCGGCCGTGGGGGAGACCTCCAGCTCGATGGCGCGGCCGGTGTCGAGGTGGTCGAGCCTGGCGGGCTCGGTGGTGCCGTCGGCGGTGAGCACCGTCAGCACCTCGCGGTCGCCCTCGTCGCTGGCCGCCGCCACCAGCCGCTCGCCGTCGTTGAGCCAGTTCAGCAGCCGGTACCGCACCCCGTACAGCGCCCCGTGCTGGCGCACCGGCCCCTCCCAGGCGGCGAAGGAGAACGCCTTGCCCCGGGTGGTGACGGCCAGGCCGACGCCGTCGGGGCTGAGGGTCGCGCTGTCCAGGAAGTCCTCGGCCGGGGCGAAACGGCGGTTGCGCTGGGTGCGCGAGCTGCGCAGCCGCACCTCAATCGGGCGTGACTCCCCGTCCTCCACCAGGTGGAGCTCGCCCCCGGCGTGGTAGACCAGCCTGCGGCCGTCGCCCGACAGGTTGCGGGCGTAGTAGTCGGCGTGGTCGGAGTGCCTGAGCAGGCCGCCGCCGTCCGCGTCGCAGGAGTAGACGTTGCCGACCCCCTCGTGGTCGGAGATGAAGTAGACCCGGTCCCCGGCCCAGCAGGGCGAGGCGAGGTTGCCGGGCAGCGCGGTGAGCCGCCGGAACCGCCCGTCCTCGCCGGTCTCGATCCACAGGTCGCCCATGGTGCCGCCCCGGTAGCGCTTCCAGCGGGCGGGGTCGGCGGTGTTGCGGCCGAGCACGATCCGCGGGCCGTACGAGATGGTGTTGGCCGGGCCGTACGGCAGGCGCTCGGGCACCCCGCCCGGCTCCACCCGGTGCAGCCAGGTGCGGCCGTCGAAGGGCTGGCCCTGGTCGCTGGCGTAGACGACGCCGCCACGGGGATCCCAGCCGGTGACGCTGGAACGCGCCCCGTGGTAGGTCACCCGCTGCGCCGCGCCGCCGTCGGCGGGCATCACGTAGACCTCCTCGGGCCCTTCCTCGCGGCCGACGAAGGCGAGCAGGTCGCCGTCGGGGGAGAAGCGCGGGTATCCCGCCTCGGCCACCCCGGCGGTCAGCCGGAAGGCCCGCCCACCGCCGGCGGTGACCATCCACAGGTCGTCCTCGGCGGCGAAGACGACCATGTCACCGAAGATCGTGGGAAATCGAAGGTAGGCGGGCATCGTGTCACTCCATGATCGGGTGACCGGGTTTCACCCCGGTCACCCGATCATGATTTCACGCCCTCGGCGGCTGGACGGCCCGCGCGCCCTGGTGGGCGGGCCCCGTCTCGGGCACCCTGGCCTCGGGCTGCCCGCTCTGTTTCTTCGCCTCCTTGGCCGAGCGTGTCGCCTTGATCGCGGCCTTCTTGCTCTTCCCCGAGCCCTTCGCGGCCTTGTTCTTGGAATCCTTGGTGTCCTTGGAGTCCGTCATCGTTTCCCCCGTTGTGCTTGATGGACGATGCCGTTGATTAGGCATTCAAAGAGGTTTAATACCCTTTGCGGGCACCAGTCATCCACGCTGAGTGACGAATCGAACACTCAAGGCGACGATACGGTGCGACGGATCAGCTCTTCCTGCCGGAGTGGCGGCCGTGGCGAGTGGAGACCTCGGACCAGGTGGTGAGTCGCTGGGGGAAGGCGGCGGCCAGGTGGGTCTGGAGGCGGGCGTGGCGGAATTGGTACGAGGGGCCGGGGCGACGCAGGACGCCACGGGCGTGGGCGTCGTCCAGGAAGCGCAGGAGACGCCAGGGAAGGTGGCCGCCCAGAGCCAGTCTCAGGCGGGCCGCCAGATAGTAGGGCCAGACGTGCGCGGCCAGGGACATCACGCAGACGATGAGCACGGCGGCCGCCAGGCCGCGGGGAGCGCCCCAGAAGCCGATCGTGACGGGGGTGAGGACGGCGGTGAGGAAACCGGCGCTGACGAGGAAGTCCCGACGGGCCTGGCGGACCGCGAGGCGGGGGGAGCGCGAGTCCAGCAGGTGGAGCTCGTCCCCGAATCCCGTCCTGTCGTTGCCGCCGCGCACCACCCACTGGTTGAACACGCAAACCGCCGTCACCCCGCCCAGGACACCGGCCCCCGCGACGAAGCCACCGGGAGAGGGCAGGCCGGGCACGAGCTCGCGCACGGCCGGCCCGAACATCATGGAGGGCGTGACCACGGCGAACATCAGGAACACCATCTGGAACATGCCCATGACGAGGCCCACGGCCACGTTCCTCCCTGTCCGTATCAGCCACGGCACCCGAGAGAGGATCGCCGCGGACCATCTCCTGATCTTCGGCGGTACGGCGAAGCCGAGGATCGCCCACCCGTAGAGGGCGACGAAAGGAACGAAGGGGTAGTCGCCCAGCCAGGTCAGCCAGCGCGGCGGTGTGACGTCCAGCGGGTAGCCGTCCTTGATGTCCGGCGGCAGCGTGTGCCCCAGGGCCAGGGCCGCCCACCAGAGGATCGTCACCGCGCTGCCGATCAGCGCCCCGGTGCGGGAGGGGCGGACGATCGTGTCGAGTCTCCGCCAGGTCCAGTCCTGGCTCTGTGTCACCTCCAGCTGCCCGGCGAGCAGGCCGAGCCAGGCGGTGGCCCGTTCCGCGTCGTAACGGCGAAGCCCGGAACCGGGCGACCTGTACACGGCGGGGAAGTAGCGGGTGAACAGGAGGTTCTCCAGCGCGGCCCGGTCGAGGCCGGAAGCACGCAACTCATCCGGGTCGGTGTCCATCGGGGTGTAGACGACCCGGGCCAGCCAGGCCATCAGCGGCACGGACAGGACACGGGCCAGCGGGCCGTCCGGGGCACGGCCGAGTGCTTCGATGACACCGTCCCAGTGGGTGTCCCCGGAGACGCGTCCCGCGGTCAGATAACCGGTGATCTCCTTGATTCCCAACGGCTGGAGCCGCACTACCGTGGTGTCGGCGACGGCCACACCCGCTTCGGCGACGGCCCTGGTGAACTCGGCGGGGCGGCAGGTCAGCAGGAAACCGGGAATCTCCACCACGGCCTGGTTCAGCGCCCGCACGGTCCTGGCGTCCACCCCGCCGAAGATCTCGTCGAGCCCGTCCAGAACCGGGACGATCCGGCCCTCGGTCAGCAGACCACGTGCCAGGCTCCTTCGTTCCCCGGCCTCGACGGCCGGGAGCATCTCGGAGACCCGGCTCGCGCACCAGTCCAGCAGCGACTCCCCGCTGCCGGGCGGCCCCGCCGGCGGAGACCACGGGGCCGCCTCCAGCAGGACGGGCACCGGGCCGTCCGTATCCAGCAACCGCAACGTCAGGAGCAGCGCGCTCGCGCTCTTCCCCGCGCCCGCGTCCCCGAGCAGGATCATCCGACGGGGCCGGCGCGCCAGGAACACCTGGTGCAGATCCGACAGCCGGCCCTCCAGGCCGTCCGGAGTGCCCGCGGCGGCCCCCTCGGCATCGGATCGCCAGGACACGTCCAGCGAATGGGGGCCCAGATCCCGTTCCGCCGCCTGCCTGGCAGCCTCCTGGCGAGTCACGGTCTTCAGATGCCGTAGCGCCTGCTCCACCGGCTCGCCGGGAGCGTCGATACGGCCCAGCCAGGTTTCCAGGACCTTGAGACCGATTCCGAACGTCAGGGCGGCGACGATCCAGCGCCAGTCCCAGATGCCGCCGTCCAGGATCTGGTTGACCGCGACACCGCCCGCCACCCCCAGCGAGGCGAGCGCGACCACTCGCAGTCCCCGTCGCACCACACCCATCCGAGATC
Source organism: Streptosporangium sp. NPDC002721 (assembly GCF_042888905.1). Taxonomy (NCBI): domain Bacteria; kingdom Bacillati; phylum Actinomycetota; class Actinomycetes; order Streptosporangiales; family Streptosporangiaceae; genus Streptosporangium; species Streptosporangium sp. NPDC002721. The sequence goes on along the minus strand of NZ_JBIAQI010000005.1, from coordinate 246,650 downwards.
CCCACCCAGGGCAGGCCCCGACCCGACAAAGCACTCGACCTTCTTCTATCACCGTTCGGTGCCGAGTGGCCGGCCCAATGGTGACGGAGCCGATGAAACATGCCCTGGCGGGTGCCGGTCGGCATGTCGAAGTCCTTCGGGGCGGATGACGGAACCGGCGCGAGGGTGGCCCCTACGGGGGTGGCCGACGACCCGGGCAGGGGTTCTCGCTCACGCCCCGCCCTCGCCGTCCGGATCTCCCGCGAGGGCGCGCGCGGCCGCCGCGTCGCGCTCGCTCATGCCCTCGTACCCGCTGTGCCGGTGCTGCTCGGCCTGGTCGTCGATCCACCGGCCGTGCGCCTCCCACGCGGCCTGCTTGCTCGTGCCCAGGGCCGCGCCGATCTGCGACCACGAGGCCCCCACGGCCCGCGCCGACCGTACGGCGAGCTGGCGCCCGTAGCCCGCCTTGCGTGCGACGACCTCTCCGAGCGCGAGGAGCTCCAGCACCTCGTCGCGGGTGAGGGGCGGCGTCTCAGGATCGGCGGGGTCGTTGGGGTCGTCGGGACGCTCTCCGCCGGTGGCGTCGCCCGCCGCCGGGGCCAGGGCATCGCGCACGCGGAGCTCGTCGTAGCGGGCGGCGGCGGTCAGAAGCGTGAAGTCGCCTTCGAGGCTGTCCGGTGTGAACATGCCCCCGAGCATTTCGTCAAGCTGGCCTGACGTCAAGCCATCCTGACGCCAGAATGACGCCGAACAAGAGAAAGGCGACGTCACGGAAAGTGCTCCCGGCCTGCCGGACGGTACGACGGGGAGGTCCGGGGCGGTGGAATGTCGAGATCGCGGAGAAGGCTGGGAATCGCCCGACACCCCCGGCGGTGCCGCGCCGCCCCCGTGCGAGGGCATGATCGCGTGCTCGGATTGCGTCTGTGAAAAGAAGAGGTAAATCGAGGCCCTCGGAACGGATAATGATCTTCACGATTGGGCAGAACGTCGGCACACGGCTTGCGTTCCGGGAGGTGATGCATGGCCTGGTCACAAGACGAGGAGCGCATGCTGCTGCAGATCGAGCGCCACCTCATCGACGAGGATCCACGGCTCGCCGCGCGGCTGGAGTCGTTCAACGAGCGTGTCCAGCGCAAGGAGGGCGGCGGCCGCGGGCGTGGCGCCGGGAAGGGGCGAGGACGCTCCTCCAGACGTCTCCGCCGCTCCACGGTCATCATCATGTTCAGCTGGTTGCTGATCGCGACGCTGATCGCCACGCTCCTCGTCATGGTCCTGCGTCACGAGGCGGTCGCGGCCCTCCCGCTGTGACCGTGCCCACCGCCACCCCCTGGGGTGGCGGCGTCAGTGCTCGGGGTTGAGCGCGCCGCCGACGAACATCGCGGTCAGCAGCGTGAACAGGAACGCCTGCAGGAACTGGACGAACATCTCCAGGGCCGTGACGGCGATCGTCATCAGCACGCCCGCCACGCCGACCGGCACGCCCAGCGGGGTGGGATGCTCGAACAGGAACCAGAAGCCGACCATGCTGAAGAACGCCAGGATGAGATGGCCCGCGAACATGTTGGCGGCCAGCCGCAGCATGTGCGCGAACAGCGAGGTCACGAAGGTGTAGAGCAGCTCCAGCGGGATGACCAGCACGTACGCCAGGGCGGGCAGCCCGCGTGGGATCAGCCCGCGGACGTAACCCATGGCGCCGTGCCGTCTGACGCCGAGATAGATCTTCAGCACGTAGACGCTCACCGCGATCACCGCGGGGAAGGCCAGGAACGAGGAGACGGGGAGCTGGACGAGCGGGACCACGCCCATCAGGTTCCAGATCCAGACCAGGAAGAACACGCTGAGCAGCAGGCCCATCCACCGGTCGGCGTCCTTGCCGAGGAACGGGCGGGCCACCTGGTCGCGGACGAACACGTACCCCAGCTCGACCGCGTTCTGCAGGCCGCGCGGCACGACCTTGGGGTTGGCGAAGGCGGCCCAGCAGACGCCGCAGACCAGGGCCGCGGCCAGGACGGCCATCAAGATCGGTTTGGTCAGCCAGTACGGCGCGCCCGCCCACAGCGGGGGGAAGTCGAACAGTTCCAGGCCGGGAGCCCGGAATTCGGGCGACGAGGGTGACCCGGCTGATCCGGGCGACGCGGGCGATGTGAACGATGAGGTGATCAGGATCGTCATGAGGCGGTCCCAACGGCAGGGGGATTCTTTGTGAAGGTTTTCACATGACCCCGCAGACGCGGAAATACCTCGGAGGTAAAACCGGCTCCGGGACGGGGAGGGCGCGGCCCCGGGGCTCCCCTCGTCGCGGATCACCTCGAAAGGTTCTCGGAGAACCCCCGGAAGCCTCCGGGGAGGGCCACCGGGACCCCCGCTGTCGCGGATCCTCGTAAAAAGCTCTCGATCCCCGTAAAAAGCCTCCGGGAAAGGCCGTCGTCAGCCCAGGGCGCGCAGGAAGTCGGCGGCCACCGGGGCGGCGACCGCGCCGCCGCCCGAGCCCTCCTCGACGATCACCGCGAAGGCCACCTCGCCGCGGAAGCCGATGAACCAGGCGTGGGTCTTCAGGTCGTCCTGCTGACCGTACTCGGCGGTCCCGGTCTTGCCGCGGGTTCCCGAGGGCAGGCCCGCGTCCTTGGCGGTGCCCTTGGTGACGACCGCGGACATCATCCGATGCATGTCCGGCAGGACGTTCTCGGGCAGGGCCTGCGGCTGCGTCTCCTGCTTGATCGAGGGGACCAGGGTCGGCGGACGCCAGGTGCCGTCGGCCAGCGCGGCGGCGACCGAGGCCATCATCAGCGGGCTGGCGGTGATCCGCCCCTGGCCGAACGACTCGGCGGCCAGCTCCGCGTCGCTCTCGGCCTTGGGGAAGCTGCCCTTGGCGGCCGCGACGCCGATGTCGAGCGGCTTGTTGAAGCCGAACAGCTCCGCGGTGCTCAGCAGCTTGTCGGCGCTCAGCCGCTCCTTGGTCAGCGGGGCGAAGGTGGTGTTGCAGGAGTGGGCGAACGAGTCGGACAGCGACACCGAGCCGTAGGCGGCGTGGTTGGAGTTGCGGATCGGCAGGCCGCCGACCGTGACGTCCTTGGGGCAGGTGACCCGGTCGCCGGGGTTCATCCCCTCGGCCAGCAGCGCGACGGCGGTGACCGCCTTGAAGGTCGAGCCGGGAGGGTAGTTGCCGTCCAGGGCCCGGTTGAAGCCGCCCTGGTTGTTCACCACCGCGAGGATCTCGCCGGACGAGGGCCTGATCGCGACCAGGGCGGCGGTCTTCTTCAGGTCGCGGACGGCCTCGACCGCGGCCCGCTGGACCCGCATGTCCAGGGTGGTCTTCAGGGACTCGCCGTCCTCGCCCTCGATCGTGCCGAGCGTCTTGACCGTCTTCTTGTCCGGGCCGACGAGCTCGATCTCGGTGTCCGGCGTGCCGGCCAGGCGCTCCTGGAAGGTGTGCTGCAGCCCGCTCGCGCCGACCGCGTCACCCACCTTGTAGGGGACGCCCAGCTTCGCGACGCTCTTCGCCGTCGCCTTCTCCAGGTAGCCGACGAGCTGCTGCACCGAGCCGCCCACGTCGGAGCCGTCGATGCGGTCGCCGTCGGCCGAGGTGATCGCGGCCCGTTCGGGCCACTTCGTCTTCAGCGCGAAGGCGGTGGTCGCGGTCAGGTCGGGGTGGACGGCCCTGGGCGACCACTTGACCCGCCAGTGCCGGTCGACGACCGCGAGGTCGACGCTGCCGGAGTAACTCCACTCGCCGACGTCCTTCAGCTTCAGCGTGGCGGTGTAGGCGGCCTGCCCCGTGCCGTCCCCGGTCTCGCGCACCCCGTCGAGCCGCACCGCCGTGCTCTCCACCGCCAGGGCCTTGCGCATGGCGTCGTACGTCGTGGTGAAGGCCGGGTCCGGGGTGCCCAGCTCGGCGCGCATGCCCGCCAGGTTGCCGCTCTGCCAGGCGCCGACGAACCGCTCCGCGGTCTCCTGGGGGGTGCCCCTGGTGTGCAGGTACCACCAGGCGCCGCCCCCGGCGGCCCCCGCCACCAGGACGACGGCGGCCGATGTGATCGCGATCGTCTTGCCTCGTGCCACCTGATCCCCCAGTTCTCTCTTCCCCAGGGCCGCAGCCTAGCGTGACCAAAGCGACATATACCGACAAAGGATCATTTGGTCTGTGTACGACTGGGTGCGTAACTCGTCACGTACTCCTGGCCGGAGAGCTCCTGGATCGCGAACATGATCTCGTCGGTCACGCCGCGCCGGTCACGCGCGCTCGTCTCCGAGCCGGAGAAGGTCATCGGCTTGCCGATGCGCACGTTCACCCGGCCGAGCCTGGGCCTCGTGGCGCCGATCGGCAGCACCTCGCCGGTGCCCTCCATCGCCACCGGGATCACCGGGGCGCCGGTGGCCAGGGCTAGCCAGGCGACGCCGACCTTGCCCCGGTAGAGGCGCCCGTCGGGGGAGCGGGTGCCCTCCGGGTAGATGCCGAACAGCTCGCCGTTCCTGAGCACCTCCGCCGCCGCGTCGAGCATGTCCTGGGCCGAGGTCGGGCTCTGCCGGTCGATGCTGATCTGGCCGGTGGCGCGCATCCACATCGCGGTGACGGGATTGCCGGTGAAGTACTCGGACTTGGCGACGAAGCGGACCTGGCGCTTGAGCACCAGCGGCAGGAAGGTCGAGTCGAGGATCGACAGGTGGTTGGAGGCCATGATGGCCGGACCCGTGACGGGAACGTGCTCGTGCCCGGTGACCGTGGTCGGCCAGAGCAGGTGCAGGATCGGGCCGCCGACAATCTTGGTCAGGCGATAGAGCACGGGCTCTCCTCATGAGACGGGTTACCCAACACTAGGTGGTGGTCCGGCGGCCGGTGGTTGTACGCACCCGCACAAGCGAGGCCGTCAGGTTTGTAGCCCTCCTCCATCGCCACCGCTCTTTTCCGGGGCGAGTCCGGTGAAAATCCTCACCGGACCGGTCACCGAGGAAAGGAAACGCCCCGCGAGCCGGGTGGGCTCGCGGGGCGTGACGTTTGGTGCCGATGTGGCGGTCGCCTCCTCGGCGAGAGGCACAACACGGCTCCAGCCGAACGGTATTCCGTGAAGGCGGTAATTTGCGGCCCGGGGGACACAAACCACATCGGCACGATCACTCTAACGGACGTCTGCCGCTGGTTATTCCGATTTGAGGTCGACGGCGTGTCCGGTGGGACCGCGCGACCCGGGTATCCGCAGGTCACAGCCGTGAAGGTTCGCCCCGAGAACCGTCGGTCAACGCCTTCGGCGCGAGGAGGCGAGGCCGCCGCCCAGGCTCACGGCCGAGGTCCGTGATCGAGGTCTGTGATCGAGGTCCGTGGCCGCGAGGGGTGGTCGAGAGGGGGCGAGAGGGGTGGGACCGTGTGGGGCCGCCCCGTGACCTCCCCGGTCACCGTGGCCGCCTCGATTCCGGGGTCGATTAAAACGTATTACTCGATCAAGGCGAGACCTTCCCCGGGGTGGCGCCGGGCTCGGCCGTTCCCCACCTGCGGGATGGCGTAACGCATTGGAAACGAGGCTTTCATCCCCCATTGACAAGGGAGGCGGCCGGGATTAGCGTCCGCTCATTCTACTAAAACGTTTTTAGGAGATGGAAGAGGTGGCACGGTGACCGTACCGGACGAGGGAGAGGCGCCGCTCCGGCCACCCTCCGGTGAGCCGCCTCCGGTCCTGGCACTGGCCGGGGTGAGCAAGGCGTTCGGCGCCGTGCGGGCGTTGCGTGACGTCTCCCTCGACCTGTACGCGGGAGAGGCGCACGCGCTCGCCGGGGAGAACGGCGCGGGCAAGTCCACCCTGGTGAAGATCCTGGCGGGCGTGCACCGCCCGGACACCGGGCAGGTGCTGCTCGACGGCGAGCCGGTGGAGTTCGGCAACCCCGCCGACGCCCAGCGGGCGGGCGTGGCGGTGATCTACCAGGAGCCCACGATGTTCCCCGACCTGTCGGTCGCCGAGAACATCTTCATCGGCCGCCAGCCCAGGAGCACGCTCGGCCGGATCGACCGCGGGGCGATGCACGCCCGCGCCGCGGAGCTGTTCGCCGGGCTCGGCGTGGCCCTGGACCCCGAGCAGCCGGCCCGTGGCCTGTCCATCGCCGACCAGCAGCTCGTCGAGATCGCCAAGGCGCTGTCGCGGGACGCGCGGGTACTGGTGATGGACGAGCCCACCGCGGCGCTGTCGGGCAACGAGGTCGCCCGGCTGTTCAACGTGGTCAAGACATTGCGCGAGCAGGGGTGCGCGGTCCTGTTCATCTCGCACCGCCTGGACGAGATCTTCGAGCTCTGCCAGCGGGTCACCACGCTGCGCGACGGCGCCTGGATCGCCGGGGAGCCGGTCGCGGGCCTGACGCACGAGCACCTGATCCGCCGGATGGTCGGCCGCGACCTCGACACCCTCTACCCCAAGCAGGAGACCGAGGTCGGCGAGGTGGCGCTCAAGGTCGGCCGGCTCACCCGGGAGGGCGTGTTCACCGACGTCTCCTTCGAGGTGCGGCGGGGCGAGATCGTGGCCCTCGCCGGGCTGGTCGGGGCGGGACGCAGTGAGGTCGCCCGCGCGATCTTCGGCGTGGACCGCTGGGACGCCGGGACCGTCGAGGTGAACGGCAAGCGGCTGCCCGCCGCGTCCCCGACCGCCGCGATGTCCGCGGGCCTCGCCCTGGTCCCCGAGGACCGGCGCCAGCAGGGCCTGGTGATGGATCACTCCATCGAGCGCAACATCGGGATCACCGGCCTGAGGGCACTGCGCCGCGGCCCGGTGATCTCCCGAGCCGCCGAGCGCGACCGCGCCCGTGACTGGGCGATCCGGCTCCAGCTCAAGTTCAACCGGCTGTCGGACACGGTCAACGTGCTCTCCGGCGGCAACCAGCAGAAGGTCGTGCTGGGAAAGTGGCTCTCCACCGGCCCCGACGTGCTCATCATCGACGAGCCCACCCGGGGCATCGACGTGGGCACCAAGGCCGAGGTGCACCGGCTGCTGTCCCAGCTGGCCGCCGACGGTCTCGCCGTACTGATGATCTCCTCCGACCTGCCCGAGGTGCTGGGCATGGCCGACCGGGTCCTGGTCATGCAGGAGGGACGGCTCGTCGCCGAGATCCCGCGCGAGCGGGCCACAGAGGAGAGTGTCATGTCAGCGGCGACCGGGAGGGCCTCGTGATCGAGCGGAACGAGAGCCGCCCCCGACGGCGGCGCACCGGGGGACACGTCCAGGGCACGCGACCGGCGGGGGAGGGCGCATGAGCGCCGTCACCGCCGGGCGGAGCACCCGCGGCCTGGTGGACCTGGTGTTCCGGGCCCGCGAGCTGAGCATCGTGGCGGCGCTGGCCGTCCTGGTGGCGGTGACCGCGAGCACCAACGGCAACTTCCTGTCCGGCCAGGGCCTGACCGACATCTTCCTCAACGCCTCCATCCTGGTGCTGCTCGCCGTCGGCCAGTCCGTCGTCGTCATCACCCGCAACATCGACCTGTCCGTCGGCTCGATCGTCGGCCTGGTGGCCTTCACCGTCGGCGACCTCCTCTCCGCCGACCACGGCAGGGGCGTCGTCTTCGCGGTCGTGCTGGGCGTCGCGATCGGCGCGCTCTGCGGCATGATCAACGGCCTGCTGGTCAGCTTCGGCCGGGTACCGGCCCTGGTGGTGACCCTCGGCACGCTGTACGTGATCCAGGGCGTCGACCACTACATCGCCCACGGGCGGCAGATCAACGCCGTCGACCTGCCCCCGGCGCTGCTCTCCCTGGGCAACGGCTCGGTGTCCGGGGTGCCGTACCTGCCGATCATCGCCGTCGTGGTGATGCTGGCCGTCGGCTACTACCTGCGCTCCTACGCCTCGGGCCGCGACTTCTACGCCATCGGCTCCAGCCCGGAGGCCGCGAGCCTGGCGGGCGTGCCGGTGCGGCGCCGCGTGATGGGGGCCTACCTCTTCAGCGGCGCGCTCGCGGGCCTGGCCGGGGTGCTCTGGCTGTCGCGGTTCGGCACCGTGGTCGCCGACGCAGCCAACGGCTGGGAGCTCCAGGTGGTCAGCGCCGTCGTGGTCGGCGGAGTGGCGATCACCGGCGGCGTCGGCACCGTCTACGGCGCGGCGCTCGGCGCGCTGCTGCTCACCACCATCACCAGCGCGCTGGTCGTGCTCAAGGTCAACCCGTTCTGGCAGCAGGCCATCACCGGGGCGCTGCTGCTCCTGGCGATCAGCGTCGACCGGCTGCTCGCGCTGCGGGTCGCGCGGGTACTGCGGAGGAGGAACTCCCGACATGGCTCCTGACGTGACGACCGTGAAGCCCGAGGCGCGGGCCGTACCGCCGGCCGGACGGCCGGAGCGCGGCTCGCTCGGCCGCCTGCTGCGCTGGGACGTGTTCGTCGGCCTGCTGCTGGTGCTGGTCTTCATCGCCGGTTCGGCCGGATCGCCCGGTTTCGCCAGCGTCGGCAACCTGTCGTTCGCGCTCGGCGACCTGGGGGAGATCGCGCTGATCGCGCTGGCCATGACCATGCTGGTGGTGGCCGCGGAGGTGGACCTGTCGGTGGCCTCGGTGCTGGGCCTGTCCAGCGCGCTGGTCGGCTCGCTCTGGGACGCGGGCTGGGCGATCGAGACGATCATCCCGCTGGTGGTCGTGGTGGGAGCGGTGTGCGGGCTGGTCAACGGCCTCCTGGTCACCCGGCTGGGATTGCCCTCGCTCGCCGTCACCATCGGCACGCTGGCGCTCTACCGCGGCCTCGCCTACGTGGTGCTGGGCGACAGGGCGATCGCGGAGTTCCCGGCGCAGTACACGGAGCTCGCGGTGGGCGACGTGCCGGGCACGCCGATCCCGTACCCGGTGGCGCTGTTCGTGCTGCTGGCCGTGATCACCGCGGTGGTACTGCACGCCACCGGCTTCGGCCGCTCGCTGTTCGCGATCGGCGCGCAGGAGGAGGCGGCGCGGTTCGCCGGCATCCGGGTCAAGCGGATCAAGCTGATCCTGTTCGTGCTCTCGGGCACCGTCGCGGCCTTCGCCGGAGTGATCTTCACCCTGCGGTACGGCAGCGCCCGCGCCGACAACGGCATCGGGCTGGAGCTGGCCGTCATCGCCGCCGTGCTCCTGGGCGGCGTCGACTTCGACGGGGGCAAGGGCACCCTCGGGGGCGTGATCGCCGGAGTGCTGCTCATCGGCCTGCTGCGCAACCTGCTCATGCTCAACGACGTGGCGACCGAGATCCAGTCGATCGTCACCGGCCTGCTCCTGATCATCTCGGTGATCACCCCGCGTCTGGTGAGCGCGGCGTCGCGGCGCAGGCACGCCAGGGCCGTCCGGGACGCGTCACCACAGAGGGCCGACACCTCGTGAGGTGACGAGGTGACGAGGTGACGAGGTGACGAGGTGACGAGGTGACGAGGTGACGAGGTGACGAGGTGACGAGGTGACGAGGTGACGAGCACAGAGCTCCGCGGCCGTGCGGCCTCGCGTCCACGCCATCGGGGCCGTCAGGGTCGTCAGGCACCGGTGGCCGCGGAGGCGAGGAGCGCGACCCCGCGCAGCGGCGCCACCTGCTCGTCGGTCAGGCCGTACCTCTCCTGCAGCTCGGCGACGCTGCCGTGGCTGACCAGGGTACGGCCGGACTCGTCCTGCCAGACGAGGATCTTCAGGGGCAGGTCGAGGGCGAGCAGGGGCGCGGCGACCATCAGCGGGGTGCCCGACGCGGGGTCGCCGAAGATCACCAGCTTGGCGGGCCGCATGCTCAGCCCGGCCTCCGCGGCGGCCACGTCGTGCTCGATGACGGCGAAGAGCCTCAGCCCCCTGTTCGCGATCAGCTCTTCGAGCCGGTCGAGCGTCTCGGTGACGGAGCCGGGCGAGACGCGGGTGACGGTGTTCAACGATGCCTCCGGTGCGGGAGCCCCGGCTTCCGGTCCCCGGGAGAACGGGTTCCCCGAGAGCGGCTCCCCATGGGAAAGGTGCGGGCGGAACGGGCAGGGGGTCTCAGAACAGGAAGGTGAGCGGCAGGCAGCACCCGAGGACGGCGACCGCGGCGCCCGCGCAGGCCGCGATCCGGGTGGTCAGCGGATCGTTGACCAGGGGGCCCATCACCGACCGGTCACGGCAGAAGTGGACGAGCAGGAACAGCGCGACGGGCACGCCGAGCGAGATGACCACCTGGCTCACGATCAGCAGGCTGGTCAGCGGCACGCCGAGCACCAGGGCGAGGACGGCCGGTGTCATCGTCACGACGCGCCGCAGCTGGATCGGTACGCGGACGTTCAGGAAGCCCCGCATCACCACGTCCCCCGCCAGGGTGCCCACCCCGCAGGAGGAGACCCCCGACGACAGGAGCATGACGGCGAACGCGAGGGCGGCGGCGCCGCCGGCCAGGGCCGGCAGCTCCGCGTGGGCGGCGAACAGGTCGCCGGTCCAGGCCCCGCCCGTCGCCGTCCCGAGCCCGGCACCCAGGGCGATCATCGAGACGTTGACGACCGTGGCCGTGCCGAGGCCGAGCAGGCAGTCGATCCGCAGCGCCCGCCGGACGAGCGCGGGCCGCCGCCAGGCCGCGCCGACCGGCCACCCCCGGCCCTGCACCAGCGCGGAGTGCAGGTAGATGGCGTGCGGCATCACGGTGGCGCCGACGATCCCCATGGCGAGGATCAGGGAGCCACTGCCGTCGAGGCGGGGCACCAGCCCACCGGCCAGCCCGGTGACGGACTGCCGGCCCACCGCGACGATGTCGTAGACGACGCCCGCCCCGACGAGCAGGAGGCTCGCGGCGCTGACGAGCTCGAACCGCCGCGTCCGGCCGTGCCGCCGCAGCTGCAGCATGAGCAACGCCACCACGGCGGTGACCACCGCGGACATCGCGGGCGGCATCCCGAAGAGCAGCTGCATCCCGATGGCCGCGCCGACGAACTCGGCCAGGTCCGTGGCCAGCACCACCACCTCGGCCTGGAGCCACAGCAGGAGGCTGCCACGGCGGGAGAAACGCTCGCGGCACAGCCGGGGCAGGCTCCTGCCGGTCGCCATGCCGAGCTTCGCCGCCTGGAACTGCACGAGGAGCGCCACGAGGCTGGCCAGCACGACCACCCACACGAGCAGGTAGCCCGACGTCGCCCCGGCCGTCAGGTTGGTGGCCACGTTGCCGGGATCCACGTAGGCGATCGCCGCGACGAACGCCGGTCCCAGGATCGGGGCCATCCGCGAGCCACCCGGCCGGGAGGGGGGCCGGGGCGCCGAGGCGGGCGGGGGCAGCGTCAGCGTGCCGTCGTCGTTCATCCGTGCCTCCCGGCGCCTCCCGGCGTGCCGTGCCTGCCGCCACCCGTGTTCGGCGGGCGTTCATCGGCGAGCGGGCGTCGAGCTCCGCCCCGGCGGTACGAGACCGCACGACGTCCCGTGCTCGCGAGCGCATAACCGGAAAGTGTGAATTAGCGGTATATCGCAGTCTCAGTGCCGCAAACCAAAGATTACTCAGCCGAAGAATGAAGACAAGCGGCCGAGGTCTGGCGGGGGCAAATAAATAGCCTGCCTCAGGAATCCACCTCTTATGTTTTCAAAGGCGGCAAGTCGCCTAAATGGCGATGGTCTCAGGGACGCCGTGCCGTTGCGCGGCTGGGCCGCTGAGCCGCCGGGAAGCCGTGATCCCGGACGGCCCCGGCCTTCGGGCGCTCGGCCGCTCGGCCGCTCGGACGAGGATCGGGCCCCTCCGGGCGCTCGGGCGGCGGCGGGCCCCGCTCCGGGTGTCAGGCGGGGGCGCTCAGGGACGGCACCGCCTCGGACAGGGGCCCCGGCCCGGACAGGGGCTCGGGCTCGGGGAGGGGGCCCGCCGTCTCGGATCCCACCGTGATGGCCGACCGGGGGGTGCGCTCGCGCACGTCCTCGCTGCGGATCGCCATCACGGCCGGTGGGCTGCCCAGGTCGCCGTACCGGGCGGCGACGGCGGCGGTGATGGCCCGGCCCGCGTCGGCGACCGTCTCCTTCGCCGAACCCGGCGGGTGGGCGGCCGACAGGTGGCCCAGCAGCGCCGCGAACCGCAACTCCTCGGCCGCCGCGCGGGGAGCCCCGTCGTCGGACGGGGGCAGCGGCCGGTCCAGCCAGAACACCCCGCCGCGCAGGAGCGCGGGATACGTCACCTCGCCCCGCTGGAGCGTGAGCACGGAGTCGACCAGTAACCGCCCGAACTCCTTCAGGTCGGTATCGGGTGGCAGATCGGTCGTGACCAGCAGCGAAACCCTCAGCGCGTCAACCATGAGCGGCTATCCCTCCTTGAGGGGCTCATAGTAGGGGGCGCCACCGACAGTTACGGCGCGCCCGGTGGAACGTGTCGGAATCAGGTGCCCGCCGCGGTGCCGTAAGGCCGTGCCGGTGCTGAGGAGAGTGCTGAGGAGACGGTGCCGGGGGAGGGTGGGACGCACCCGGCGGAGGTCCCTCGCGGGCTCGACGAAGAGGGCGGCCGGCGTGCGTACCGTACGGGCCCCGGTGGCTGTTTGTGAATCTACGTTGTAAAGGCGGCGGGGTGGGTTGAGAGACTTTGGGCCGTGTCTAGGTCCATAACGCCATGTCGGAGCCGATGAGTGTGTGATTGGCTGTTCGCAATGGACATCTCATCGCGGGCTTCCGCCTACCTCGCGGCATATGACGAGCAGCTCCGGGCCAGGCCGATGCCGGGCCGCACCGCCGAGCGGATCGGGCCGCTGCTGAGGACCGTGTCGAACGGCCACGGCCAGGGGTTCCTGACGTACCGGGACCTGGGCGGTCTGGAGGGCGCCGAGCTGGACGCCTTCATCGCGCGCCAGCGGGACTTCTTCACCCGGGTCGGGCGCGAGGTCGAGTGGAAGTACCACGGCTACGACCTGCCCGCCGACCTGCCCGAGCGGCTCGTGGCGGCCGGGTTCGAGCCGCGGGAGCGGGAGACGGTGTTCGTCGGCGAGGCGGGCGAGCTGGCCGGTGCCAAGGCGGCGCCCGCGGGGGTACGGCTGCGCGAGGCGGCGGGGCGGGACGACCTGGAGCGCATCCGCGAGCTGGAGGAGACGGTCTGGGACGCGGACCACGGCTGGCTGCCCGGCATGCTGGAGCGCGACCTCGCCGGTCCCGGCGACCCGTGCGCGGTGGTGGTCGCCGAGGCGGACGGGCAGGTGGTGTGCGCGGCGTGGGCGCGCTTCCACGAGGGCACCGACTTCGCCTCGCTGTGGGGCGGCTCGACGCTGAAGGAGTGGCGGGGCAGGGGCGTCTACCGGGCGATGGTGTCGTACCGGGCGGAGCTGGCGGTGGCGCGGGGGTTCCCCCTGGTGCAGGTGGACGCCTCCGACGCCAGCCGCCCCATCCTCGCCAGGCTGGGCCTGGAGGCGATCACGACGACGACGCCGTACGTGTGGGTGCCGCCGACGCTCTGACCACCGGGCACCGGCGGCGCGACGCGCCCGGTGAGCCGGTCGCGGCGCCTGGCCGGGGCCGCCGAGGCGGACGGTCCGTCGTGGCGGCCGGGAGGGGAGACGCCGGCCTTCACGTGAGGGGCGGGCGCCGGGCGGATCTGGATATTCTGGCGCGGATCCGGAAGCGTACGTCATGCCGCGGCGTCGCGGCTCGCCCACGAGAGGACACGCATGCCCGAGGTGCTCAGCAGGCGCGCGCTCAACCGGGCCACCCTGGATCGGCAGCTGCTGCTGACCCGTGCGGAGCTGCCCGCGCTGGAGGCGGTCCGCCACCTGTACGGCATGCAGGCCCAGGCGCCGAACCCTCCCTACGTCGGGCTGTGGACCCGCCTGTCCGGGTTCGCCGCCGACGATCTCGCCCGGTTGATCGACGAGCGCCTGGTGGTGCGGCTGTCGCTGATGCGCTCCACCATCCACCTGGTCACCGCCGACGACTGCCTGGCGCTGCGCCCGCTGCTGGGGCCGACGCTGGCACGGGGCCTGCGGGGTACGGCGCACGGCAGGGGGCTGGCGGGCGTGGACCTGGACGAGCTCGCCGCCGTGGGACGGAAGCTGGTCGAGGAGCGCCCGCTGACCTTCCGCGAGCTCGGCGCGCTGTTGCGCGAGCGCTGGCCGGAGGCTCCCGCCGCCGACCTGGTCGCCGGGGTACGCAACACGCTGGCGTTGGTCCAGGTCCCGCCGAGGGGGATCTGGGGGGTGGGCGGGCAGGCCGCCCACACCACCGCGGAGGCGTGGCTGGGCCGGTCCCAGGACGAGCGGCCCGGCCGCGTCCTGGCCGAGGAGGCGATCGGCCGCTATCTCGCCGCCTACGGTCCCGCCACGGTGATGGACGCCCAGCAGTGGTCGGGCATGACCCGCCTGGGGGAGGTCTTCCGCGAGATGGACCTGCGGACCTTCGTGACCGAGGACGGCGCGGAGCTGTTCGACCTGCCGGAGGCGTCGCGCCCCGACCCCGCGACCCCCGCCCCGGTCCGCTACCTGTCGGAGTTCGACAACACGCTGCTGTCGTTCGCCCAGCGGACCAGGACCCGGATCACCGAGGAGGAGTACCGGGGACGGATCTTCACCGTCAACGGCATCATCAAGGCGACGGTGCTGGTCGACGGTTTCGTACGGGGCATGTGGAAGGTGACGGGGAAACGGGACGAGGCGGTCCTGGAGGTCGAGCTCTTCGCGCCGGTGAGCGAGGGGGAGCGGGCGGAGCTGGAGGTGGAGGGGGCGCGCGTGCTCGACTTCGTCGCCCCGGCGGCGACGTCCCGCGACATCCGCTTCCGGCTCCCGGAGGCCTGAGCGGGCCGTTTGACGGGCCGGGCTCCGCGGACCGCATGCTCCCGGGCCGCACGCTCAGGACACGGGCGTCCTGGGCAGGCCCGAGACGACCATCGCGATCAGCATCTCGTAGCTGGTGTTCAGGTCCTCGTTCAGCCCGAACCCGCCCGCCCCCTCCAGGGAGGCGAAACCGTGCACGGCCGCGCGGACGCAGCGGGTGGCGTGGAGCGCCTGGGCCCCCTCCAGCCCGTAGCCGCGCAGCACGGCGAGGATCACCTCCAGCAGGCGGGTCGCCGTGCCGACCAGGTCGGGATCGATGAGCGGGTTGTCGGGGAAGGCCGCGTAGCGGTGCGGGAAGTCGACCACGTAACTCCGCCAGGCACGCATGAGGGCCGCCATCGCCTCGTCGCGGCTCTTGCCCGTCGCCGCCGTGCCGAGCCGTGCCGCCATGTCGTCCATCACGCGCAGGCCGACGAGCTTGCGCAGCTCGGCCAGGCCACGGACGTGCTTGTAGAGCGAGGGAGCGGCCACCCCGGTGCGGGCGGCCACCGCGGCCAGCGTCAGCGCGCCCGGTCCCTCCTCGTCGATCAGGGCCAGCGCCGCGTCCACCACCGAGCCGGAGGTCAGGCCCGCCCTAGGCACGGACCGCTCCGGCCAGGAAACCCGCCAGGGCGGCGAAGGTGGCCTCGGGCATCTCGGCGTGCGGGTAGTGGCCGGCACCCTCGATCATCGCGACCTCGGCCGTGGCGGCGTACGGCCTCAGCACCTCCCCGGCCAGGCGGGCCTCCGCGGCGGGATCGGGGAAGTCGGGGTCCTTCGACCCCATGACGATCAGCACGGGACAGGTCATGCGAGGGGCGCAGTCGGTCCAGTGGCCCTCGGAGGGGGCGACCACCCCGGAGACGGCGGCCATCCTGCCGGGCCCGCGCAGCGTCGCCCTCAGGTCGCGCAGGTAGCCGGGAAGGTCGGCGGGCTTCGCCGTGGGGTAGAGCGAGCGGTAGTACATCCCCCACAGGAGGGGGCTGGCCATGACGAGATCCTTCACCAGCCGCAGCATCAGGCCGAGCCGCGGCTGCCCGACGAAGGGCGCCAGCATGGCCACGGCGCTCACCTCGCCCTCGGCGGCGGTCGCCGTGGTCCACGCCACCGCTCCCGCGCTGGAGGAGCTGCCGACCAGGACGGCGGGGCCGCCCAGATGGCGGACCAGGGCCAGCAGGTCGGTGCCGATCGACCGGGGGCTGTAATCGGGCCAGCCCGTGCTGGACTCGCCGTGACCGCGCACGTCGATCGCGGCGACCCGGTGGCCCGCCCCCGCCAGTAGCGGCGCGAGGAACCGGAACACCTTGCGGGTGTCGCCCATGCCGTGCGCGCACACCACCAGCGGCCCGTCCTTCGGTCCGGCGACCTCGTACGCCAGCCGCCCGCCGGCCACGTCCAGGAACTCCGTGCCTATCATGCGCACCCCTTGGCTACTGTTCATAGCCTTAAAGCTAAGATGCGTAGCTTCTGTCGTCAAGTGTCCGCCCGCGGTGGAGGGCGGATCCGGGCGAGCCGTCCGGCGGTTGTCCCCGAGGGGCGACCCGGCGGCGGCCCAGGCGCTCGCCGTCCGGCTCGAACCGGGCTTCGGGTGAGGCAGGTGCGCTCTCCGGGTCAACGGGCGCGTAGTGGGGGAGGGGCACGTCCATCCGGAGCTCGTCCGTCGCGTCGGATCCGCTGGGCCGCATGAGGTCACCGAAATCCTTTCCGCCGGCGGCGCCGTGAGCTGCGGACCATGTCGTTGCCCTCCCATGAGAAAGGGCCCTGTACCCTGGGCCTCAATCACACCGGTTTCCAGAACGAAGCCGCCGGCCTGCCACCGGGCCTTCTGGCAGCCTCCCCGACAGCGATCGTCGTCGCCGACCACGGTGACGACTCGAGCGAACATGTCGGCCGACGGGGGTCGGTGATTCGGCAGCCGCCCGGTTTCGAGCGAAAACGCATCTGATCAGGCGCCGTGGTGGGAGAGGACGGACCATGAATGTCGCATATCGCCAGAGACCGGTCTTCTCGGCTCTCCATGGCGTCAGCGAGGGCGACGGGCCAGGGAGCACGGTGACGAACAGCGTCACGTCATGACGGGCGACGAGGGGACGCTCTCCTCGGCGGCGAATTCCTCGACGGGCCGCGCGTCGACGGACCCGGCCTGTACCGGATCGACGGCCCTTCGTCGGTATTCGCCGGTCCGGCCGGTCCGGTAAGGACGCGGTCCACCGTCCGGGAGTCCGACCGGTGAGCACCGTCGCCTTCCTCAACATCGCCATGCACGGGCACGTCAACCCGACGCTGCCGGTCGTCGCCGAGCTCGTCCGCCGCGGCCACTCCGTCGTCTACCACACCTCGCCCGCGTTCTCGGAGGAGATCGCGGCCACCGGCGCGACCGTGTTCCTCTACCCCGGGGGCGACCGGCCGCTCCCCGACCCGCCGATGCCGCTCACGATGCTGGACGGGCTCGCCCGCGCCGCCGTCGGGCTGCTGCCCGCCGTGCTCTCCGACCTGCGTCGCGTACGGCCGGATCTGGTGGTCCACGGCGCCATGTGCCCCTGGGGCGCGGTCGCCGCCCGGGAGCTCAGGGTGCCGGCGGCGGCGACGTTCACCACGTTCGCGTTCAACCGGCACGCGCCCAGCCCCACCCACGCCTCGCGGGAGTTGCTGGTCTCGGCGGTGAGGCGGCCCCGCAACGCCTGGGGCTACCTGCGGTCGCGGTGGGAGCTGTACCGCCGCTACGACACCCGCGGGCTGCCCCTGCTCGACCTGGCGAACGCGCGCCAGCCGCTCAACCTGGTCTTCACCTCGCGCGCCTTCCAGCCCGGCGCCGACGCCTTCGACCGGTCGTACCGCTTCGTCGGCCCGAGCCTCGGGGCCCGTCCGCCCGACCCGTCGTTCCCGGCCGACCGGCTGCGGGACCCGGTGCTGTACGCCTCGCTGGGCACGGTGTTCGACGCCACCCCGTGGCTGCTGCGCCCCTTCGCCGCCGCGCTCGCGCCGCTGGGCGGCACCGTGGTCATCTCCACCGGGCGCACCGACCCGGCCGAGCTGGATCCGCTGCCGGCCAACGTGCTCGCCCGCCGCTTCGTACCGCAACCGGAGGTGCTGGCCCGTGCCGCGCTGTTCGTCACCCACGGCGGGATGAACAGCGTCAACGAGGCCATGCACGCGGGGGTCCCGATGCTGGTGGTCCCCCAGGGGGCGGACCAGCCGCTGGTGGCCCGGCGAGTGGTCGAGCTCGGTGCCGGCCTGTCGATCCGTACCCGGGACGTCGCCGTGGGAACGGTGAACGCCCTCGCCCGGCACCTGCTCCGCGAGCGGCGCTTCCGGGTGGCGTCGGCCACGCTGCGGGTCGCCCAGCGCGAGGCCGGCGGTCATCTGCGCGCCGCCGACGAGCTGGAGCGCTACCTGCACCGGGGTGAACCGGGCGGGCGGGGCGGGCGACCGGCCGCCCCGGCGGACTCGCCGCGGGAGCGCTGACCGATGTCACCCGCGGTGGTCGTCCTGCTGTTGCTCGCGGGGCTGTCCGAGGCCGCCGGGCGGATCCTGCCCCTGCTGGCCCGCCGGTCCTGCGGCGTGCCGCGGTCCGTCGCGATCAGGCTCCTGCTGACCGGTGCCCTGGTGGAGGGCGCGGTGTTCGCGCTGTGGCCGGTGTTCGCGTGGACCCTCGCCGAGCTGCTGGTGCCCGCCACGCGCTCGGGCGAGGCCGCGCTCATCTGGACGCCCGGCCGGGTCGCCCCGCTGGTTCTCGCCGCCGTCCTCGCGTTCCCCCTGCTCGGGCCCCTGCTGCACCTGCTGCTCGTCGTGGGGGTCGGGGCCGGCCTCGCCGCCCCGCTCGCCGAGGCGACGGGGCTGGGCTGGTGGGCCGCCGCGGGCTGCCTGGCCGTCGCCGGGGCCGGGCTCGCCGTCGCGGTCGAGGGCGTCCGGCGGCTGGTCGTGAGGATCAGCACCTCCGGGAGGCGGGAGCCGGTCACATGACCGAGTTCCCGTTTCTCGTCCTGGCCCTGCTCCTGGTGCTCGGGCTGGTCCTGCTCGCCGAGGCCCTGCTCGCCCGCTACGAGGTGCTGGCCTACACCGCCGGCTGGCGGGCTCCCACCGTCGAGCTCCCCCAGGGCATGCCCTACGCGCGGGGCGCGGACCCCGGCCGCCCCCCGGACGCCTACCTGGTCTATCTGGACGGCATCGGGAAACGCCGCTTCCGCGACACCCGCGACGGGGGCCGGTTGGTCGAGGCCCTGATCGCCGGAGCGCCGGAGCTGCGGGTGCTGGGCCAGGTGCAGCCCTACTCCCCGCTGGCCGACCCGCTCGCCGACCGGCCCGTGTGGGACCGGCTCCGCCACCGCGCCGGGCTGCCGCTGTTCCTGCACAACGTCATGCAGATCTTCGTCGCCGCCGACCGCAGGTACCGTCCCCTGTACAACCGGGCGGTGGGCGCCCAGATCGCCGCCCAGCTGCGCCTCGCCGGTTACCGGGAGGGCAGCGGCACGCCCGTGGTGCTGCTCAGCTACAGCGGCGGCGCCCAGGTCGCCACCGGGGCGGTCGAGGAACTGCGCGCCCACCTGCGTGCCCCGCTCCTGCTGATCACCGTCGGCGGGTTCCACAACGGCGCCAACGATCTCACCCACGCCCGTCACCTGCACCAGCTCACCAGCGGTCTCGACTGGATCGAGCGGACCGGCACCTGGATCTTCCCTCAGCGCTGGCGGCTGTTCCGGCGCAGCGGGTGGAACCGGGCCCGCCGCGCCGGAAAGATCACCGTGCACCGGCTCGACCCGGCCACCCACGTCGGGCCGTGCAGCTACATCAGCCCCGAGGCGCGGCTGCCCGACGGCCGTACCCACCTCGACCGCACCGCGGGCACGGTGATCGCACTCATCCGCGCCTACGGCGGCACACCCGCCGTGACAGACGGCCCGCTGCCCGAGGGGCCGGCGGGGCACGGGAGACGTGACAGCGGAAGCGCGGAACCACGGAAGCGCGGAACCACGGAACCGTGGAAGCGCGGAACCGTGGAGGCGCGGAACCGTGGAGGCGCGGTCCGGTTCCGGGCCAATTCCGGGAATTGGCCGTTCTCCCGGCGGGGAGGCTGCCCGATGATGTGCTCATGATCTCTGTCAGCGCTCTCGCGGGCATCGCCGCGGTCGCCCTCGGCCTGGTGCTCACCCCCGGGCCCAACATGATCTATCTGGTGTCGCGGTCGGTGACGCAGGGACGCCCGGCGGGCATGATCTCGCTGGCGGGCGTCGCGGCGGGCTTCCTGGTCTACCTGCTGGCGGCGGTGGCCGGAATCGCCGCGATCTTCGCGACGGTGCCCGCCCTCTACGTCGCGATCAAGCTCGCGGGCGCGGCGTACCTGCTCTGGCTGGCCTGGAGGACGATCCGGCCCGGCGCCGAGCCGATCTTCACGCCCGGCGCCCTCCCCGTGGACCCGCCGTGGCGGCTGTTCTCCATGGGGATGGTCACCAACCTGCTCAACCCCAAGATCGCCATCCTGTACGTGTCGCTGCTGCCGCAGTTCGTCGACCCCGCGCGCGGTGACGTCGGCACGCAGAGCCTCCTGCTGGGGGTCACCCAGATCGCCGTCGCCCTGTCGGTCAACGCGCTGATCGTGCTGACCGCCGGTTCGGTCGCGGCCTTCCTCGGCGGGCGGCCCACCTGGATGCGCGTGCAGCGCTATCTGATGGGCGCCGTACTCGGCGGGCTCGCCCTTCGCGTCGCCACCGACCGCTCGCCCGTCGCGGCCGGGTAGGGGGAGCCGGCCCGGTTCACCAGTGGCGGCCCGTCGCGATGTCGCCCAGGTGCGGTGTCGACAGGTGCAGCACCCGGTAGGCGGTCCCCTCGTCCTCTCCGGGCACCTCGTGCTCCCACAGCGTGAAGCGCACCAGCTCCCAGTGCCGGGGGTCGACGGCGAGGGCGGCGGAGTGCACGCCCGCCGTGGCGGCGTGGCGGCTCAGTTCGGCCAGGGCCCGCTCGACCACGGGCCCGGGGTCGGCGTCGGCGGGGATCGGGTCGGTGCGGCGCGAGGCCGCGCGGGGGACCGACGCCGCCGACGGCCCCCGCTCGTAGCCGGCGCCGGTCCAGTGCCGGACCACGGGCCTGCCGAAGTCGCGCACGATGTTCTGGAAGCCGCCCCCGCCCCACAGGAAGCCGTTCATGCCGGTCGGGGAGCTCCACAGGTAGAACGGCGCGTACTGGTTGACCGCGGAGCCGTCCACGCCCCGCTCCCTGATCAGGTACGCCTTGAGCCCCAGCCCGGCGTAGCCGTCGAGCGCGTGGCCTCTGGTCGCCACCCGCTCACGGATGATCCCCATGTCGTAGTCGGCGGGCAGGCCGATCTCGTACTGCATGGCGTGCACGGAAGGGACCTCCTGGTGATGGTGTGGTACGGGACGGATGCCGGATGATCCGGGGTGACCTCAGGATTCAGGACTCAGGTTTCCGGCTTCAGGTCTCCGGTTTCCGGTCTCCGGTTTCGCCGGGGCGGTGAGGTGGAACCGGTGGACCGTGCCCGAGGAGCCTCCCGGCGCGGGTTCTCGTGTCATGGAGTTTCGTGAGGCCGGTTCTCGCGTCATTCCCAGGCGCAGGGCCACCCGCGCGGAGGCGGCGTTGCCCCCGTCGACCTCGGCGATCACCCGGGGCAGGGACAGCGTCGCGAAGGCGTACTCCAGGACCGCGGTGGCGGCCTCGGTGACCAGGCCCTGCCCCCACAGGCCGGGGGAGAGGCTGTAGAGCAGCTCGACCTCGCCGTCGGGGGTTCCGCGCAGGCCGCACACCCCCGCCATGGCGGAGTCGGGGACGAGCGCCCACAGGCCGTAGCCCCGCTCGGCGAAGTCGCGCAGGCTCTCCTCGACCAGCCGGTTCACGAGTGCGGGAAGGACGGGCTCGTTGTCGAACAGGTGGCGCCGGACGAGGGGGTGGTCCCAGTGCTCGCGCAGCGCCTCGATGTCGCCCGTCCCGACCGGGCGCAGGGTCAGGCGGCCGGTGGTGAGGATCACGGGCCGTGGTCGAGGTCGATGACGCAGAAGAGGTTGCCCTCTGGGTCGGCGAGGACCACGAAGTCGGGATCGTCCGGGTAGAGGTCCCAGTCGACCCGCTCGGCGCCCAGCGACACCAGCCGCTCCACCTCGGCCGCCTGTGCGGCGGCGTCGGGGGCGAACAGGTCGAGGTGCATCCGGGGGTGCTCCTGAACGGGTGTCAGCGTCACGTCGAGCGCCAGCGGGACGCCGTTCCCCTCCACGGGCTCGATCACGGTCCAGTCGTCGCCGGCCTGGCCCTCGCGGGGCGCGTAGTCCAGCGCCCGCGTCCAGAACCCGACGGCCCGCCCCATGTCGGTGACGCCCAGCACCACCTGCCCGATCCGCACCATGTCGCAATCCTGGCAGGAACCGCCGTTCCGAGGGAATCCGGTATCCCGGCGTCACGGCCGTCCTTACGGGGAAATCTCCGCCTTCCGTCAACCATGGTTGACGTGGACATGATGTCAACTTGTATTGACGGAAGTGGGGGTGCGCGGGCCCGGGGCGGGTCTCCTCACCTGGTCGCGTACGGGTTCCGTGCCCGTTTCCGTAGCTGTTCTTGTGCCCTGCTTTCGGCCGCCCCGGTTCCCGGCGAGCGGCGTGTCACCGCGCCCGTTCCCCCGTACGAGCACGTTCGACAGATCCGAGAAGTTCGACCAAGGAGGTGCCCGATGTCCGTTGACGTCGTGATCGCCGGTGGCGGCCCGAACGGGCTGATGCTGGCCTGCGAGCTGAGCCTGGCCGGTGTCCGCCCGGTGCTGCTGGAGCGGCTGCCGGAGCCGGGTGACGAGCCCAGGGCGAACGGCCTGGTGGGGGAGGTGGTCAGGGTTCTCGACGGCCGGGGCCTGTACCGGCGCTTCACCGGCGCCTCGGAACCCCCGAAGCCGGTGCCGTTCTTCATGTTCGGCGGCATGCTCCTGGACCTGAGCGCGCTGGATCCCGGCCCGCTGCACACCCTCCCGATCCCGCAGCGCCGCCTGGAGCGACTGCTGCAGGAGCGGGCGCTCGAACTCGGGGTGGAGATCCGGCGCGGTCACGAGCTGGTCGACATGTCGCAGGACGAGGACGGCGTCACCGTCGCCGTTCACGCCCCCGGCGCCCCCGACGGCGACTACGAGCTGCGCACCCGCTACCTGGTCGGCTGCGACGGCGCCCGCAGCCTCGTACGTAAGAGGGCGGGCATCGGCTTCCCCGGCGTCACCGACGAGGACGTCGTGTCCCGCAGCGCCCACGCCGCCCTGCCCGCCTCCCTGTTCGACCCCGCGACCGGCGAGCTGCCGCTGGCCGGGGAGCGCTGGAGGCCGTTCATGATCCATCGCACCGCGCACGGCGTGTTCAGCCTCGCCTCGTTCGAGCCCGGCGTACACCTGCTGAGCACCATGGAGTGGGGACAGCGGGAACAGGTCGACGAGCGGGTGCCGATGACCCTGGAGGAGTTGCGCGACAGCGTGCGCAGGGTGCTCGGGGCCGACCTGCCGCTGAGCCCGCCCGAGGGGCCGGGCCCCCACGTGCTGCGCCGCGTCACCGGCGGCAACACCCGCCTGGCCGACCGCTACCGCGCCGGTCGCGTGCTGGTGGCCGGGGACGCCGCGCACGTCCACTCGGCGGCCGGTGGTCCCGGGCTCAACCTCGGCCTGCAGGACGTCGTGAACCTCGGCTGGAAACTCGCCGCCGAGGTCCACGGCTGGGCGCCGCCGGGACTGCTCGACACCTATCACGGCGAGCGGTACCCGGTGGGTGAGCGGGTCGTCATGCACACCCAGGCGCAGTCCGCCCTGCTCGCGCCCGGGGGAGAGGTCACCGCGCTGCGCACGCTCTTCGCCGAGCTGCTCGAACACGACGAGAACCGGCGGCGCGTCGCCGAGCTCATGGCCGGTTCCGACATCCGCTACGACATGACCGGCCCCGGAACGCCCTCCGGCGCGGACCGTCCCGACCCGGCCGACGACGCCGGGCCGCGGCGGGCTGTGGCGGCTTGCGGTCGTTCTCCAGCGACCTCCAAGTGGGACCTCATAGCGTCGCGCCCATGCGAAAAGCCGGTACGGCGCTCATGGCGGTCCTGGTCCTGGCGGGCTGCGCACAAGCGCCCGCCACGTCCCGGGAGCCCGCCAGGACCCGGAAGCCCACCACCCAGAAGTCGGTCAAGACCGGCAAGCCCGCCACCCGAAAGCCCGACAGGAGCGGGGAGCCCGTGGCCACCCGCCTGCTGGACGCGATGGCCGACGTCTCCGGTGACGGCCCCGCCGCCGCGTACTTCGAGTACGGGGAGCCCGCGCGGTGGAGCGAGCTCGGCGTGAGCGCGGGTTCCGGCGGGGCGGCGGAGCGGCGCTGGCTTCCCGCGACCGCCTGGGGTCTCGGCGGGCTGGCCCCCGCCGCGGCGGGACTGCCCGGGGTGACGGGGGTGGCGCCCCTCGCGGCGGAGCGGGCGATCACGATCGGCGTCGCTCCGGGCCAGGCGTTCCGTTTCGACGGGGGCGTCAGGGAGGACGTCATCCGGTCCAGGCTGGAGGGCCTGGGGGCCACGCCGCGTCGCGTCGGCGGTCACGACGGCCTCTCGTTCGCCGCCGGTGCCGACGTGAACCCGCTGCGGCCCCCCGTACCGGTGAGCGGGGTGACCAACCAGTTCAACCAGGTCGTCGTCACCGGTACGACGGTCGCCGTGGCCCCGGACACCGGGCCCCTGGCGGCGGTGCTCGGCGGCGGGCGGTCGCTGGCCGGGAGCGGGGACCACGCCGCGGTGGGCGCCTGCCTCGGCGACGTCGCCGCCGCGACCGTCACGGCCTCCCAGGGCTCCGGGGCGGTGACGCTGTACGGGGTGGGCCTGCGCCGCCCCGCGAGCCCGGGGGAGCGGCCGGTCAACGTGATCTGCGTGCTGCCCCGCCCGGCCTCCGTCGCCGCCGTCGGGAGGACCTTCGGCGCGCGCCTCACCACGGCCGCCACCTCGCGCGGCGGCAGGGCGTTCGGCGAGTTCGCCGGGGAGATCGCGCACGACGAGGTCCGGCACGGTGACCGCACGGTCCTGCGGGCCACCCTCACGCTGACCGGCACCCCGTCCGCGTTGTTCGCAGCCCAGCTGCTCCAGCGCGGGGAACTGCCGTTCCTGGCCGATCCGTCCGCTCCGGGAGACCCTCTCGCGGTCACGCCCACGCCGGGATCACCGGCGCGGTGACCTGGGCGGCGCCCGGCGGACGACACCCGCACGGTTCCCGTCGCAGGGGAAGCCGGAAAAGGGAAGCCGGGAGAAGGAAGCCGGAAAGGGAAGTCGGGAGAAGGAGGCCGGAAGAAGGAGGCCGGAAGAAGGAGGCCGGAAGAAGGAGGCCGGGAGAAGGAGGCCGGAAGAAGAGGGAGACCGGCTGTCGCGCCGGTCTCCCTCTCCGTCATCCCGGACGTTCCCGGCCTTTCCGGGTCCTCCGGTTTCTCAACG
The DNA here is from genome assembly GCF_042888905.1 of Streptosporangium sp. NPDC002721. Taxonomy (NCBI): domain Bacteria; kingdom Bacillati; phylum Actinomycetota; class Actinomycetes; order Streptosporangiales; family Streptosporangiaceae; genus Streptosporangium; species Streptosporangium sp. NPDC002721. Next base: position 221,570 of record NZ_JBIAQI010000005.1, on the reverse strand, counting down.
TCCTTCCCGCGCCTTCAGGGTTCCGAAAGGCCCTTCCAGGTCAGAAGTCGTCGGCGGTGCGGATCCTGTCGCGGATCCACACCCCGGCCTCCTTCAGCGACGTGGTGCCGGTCCAGGGGCCGCCGGCGTTGCACGTGCCGACCTTGAAGACCGCGCCGGAGCGCTGGTCGTCGGAGAAGTTCCAGTTCACCCAGCTGATCTTCTTGCTCGCCATCAGGTCGAGGTAGCGCTGGGACATGGTGAAGTTGTTGGCCTCCTCCCCGGCGTAGTTCTGCGTGCCGAACTCGGTGACGAACATCGGGATGCGGTCGGCCGCGCGGGACAGCGCGTTGAGGTACTCGTCGCCGTGCGAGGCCGCGTAGAAGTGGAAGGTGTACATGATGTTCGAGGCGTTGACGGGGTTGCCCGTCACCTCGGTCTCCGTGGCGCCCTCCGAGACCCCGAGGGAGGACCAGGCGCGGGTGCCGACCAGGACGATGCCGTCGGGGTCCTGCGCCCGGATCACCGGGATGATCTGCTCGGCGTAGCCCTTGATGGTGCTCCAGCTCACGCCGCTCGGCTCGTTGGCGACCTCGTAGAGGATGTTCGGCTTGGAGGCGTGCCGCTGGGCGATCTCGGTGAAGAAGGTCCTGGCCCGCGCGAGGTTGTAGTTGGGGTCACCGGGGGTGAGCATGTGCCAGTCCACGATGACGTACATGCCCAGCGCGCTGACCTGATCGATGAGCGTGTGCGCGAGGTCGGTGAACATCCGCGGGTTCGTCTCGTAGCCGCCCTCCTGGACGTACGTGGACAGGCGCACCACGTCGGCCTTCCAGTCGGTCGCCAGCGCGTTCAGCGAGCCGGTCGTGACGCACTGCCGGTACCACTGCAGGCCGTGGGTGCTCATACCGCGCAGCTGGATCTGCTTGCCGTTCTTGTTGCACAGCTTGGTGCCGCAGACCCGCAGCTGGCCGTTGGCCGCGACCGGGGTGCCGCCCCCGCCGCCCGCCTGGGTCGTCGCCGTGACGGCCGCGCTCCTGGCCGACTCGTTGTTCGCGGCGTCGCGGGCGGTGACGGTGTAGGTGTGGGTCGTCGAGGCGGCCAGCCCCGAGACCGTGGCGCTCGTGCCGGTCACGGTGGCGACCACGGCGGAGCCCTCGTAGACCCGGTAGTCCTTGACCGTGCCGCTGTTGTCGGTCGAGGCGTTCCAGGCCAGGCTGATGGAGGAGGACGTCGTGCCGGTGCTGCGCGGGGACGACGGCACGCTCGGCGCCGTGGTGTCGCCGGGGTTCTGCCCGCCGCCGCAGGGGGCGCCGTTGAGCGTGCAGTTGAGCGGCGAGCCCGGACCGGAGGCGGTGAAGCCGAAGGTGGTGCTCGCCCCGGGGGCCAGGGTGCCGTTGTACTCGCGGTTCCTGAAGGTGTAGCGGCTGCCGCTGCTGGTCATCAGGGAGTCCCAGTACGTGCCGAGGCTCGTGCCCGACGGGAGGTCGAAGGAGACCGTCCAGCCGTTCAGCGTGGAGGTCCCGGTGTTCTTGACCGTGTACTGGCCGCTGTAGCCGCTGCCCCAGTCTTGTGCCTTGGTGAACGTCGCGGTGTCCGCGTGGGCGGCGGACGGGACGATCAGGGTGAACAGTAACGTCAGCAGCCCGGTCAGCACCAGGGCTGGGGTGGTGCGCCGCATCATCGCTCCTTGAGTGGGGGGTCGGGGCACATCATGGCGCTTTATTAGGAAACTTTCCTAACGTGACACGTGACGTTAGGTGGCGCGGGCCTGTCATGCAAGCCCTTCGCTCCCTTTGCCGGATTAAGAAAATTTAATCGTTAGGAAGCTTTCCTAACGGTTTTCGCCGGGGCAGGATGGCGTTCACCCCCCGAAACACCGCGACTCCGAGGTGGCCGCCATGAAACGTTCGCGCACGGCTCTGCTGGTCCTCGCGACCCTGCTGCTCTCGACCTCCTCCCTGCCCGTGTCGGCGGGAACCGCTCCCACCTGGCGGCTCCGCTGGGCGCCGCAGGCCGCGCAGACGGGCCTGTCGGCCTTCGAGACCGTCGAGGACGACCGGGCGGGCTCCCACTCCCCGGCCGCCCCGCACATCAAGGTGTCGGGCGGCGACTTCCGCTTCGACATGCACACGGCCGACCGCGACACCGCCGCCGACCGGCAGCGCCACGAGGTCACCGGCATGCGCGAGGGCGGCTCGTACCTGCAGTGGCGGCTCGGCGAGACCTGGCGGGTCACCTACTCGATGTACATCCCGAGCACGCTGAAGGCCACCACCACCTTCACCCACATCATGCAGACCAAGCAGCCGGGCAACGGCACCTCTCCCATCACGGTGACCTCGCTGCGCAGGGTCGGCGGCAAGCAGACCATCGAACACAAGATCTTCGCCGAGAACATCCTGGTGGGCCGGACCGACCTCGAACCGCTGCAGGACAGGTGGGTCGACGTCGAGTACGAGATCAAGATCGGGAACGGCACCGCCGGGTCGGTGCGCTGGGTCCTGCGCAGCGGCGGCACCACGGTGATCGACGCAACGAGGACCGGCGTCGACACCTTCCTGGCCGACCGCGTCCGTCCCAAGTGGGGCATCTACCGCTCCCTGGGCGACACCTCGGGCTCGCTGCAGAACACCTACCTGCTCCTGCGCAACATGCGCGGCTACCAGCTGGAGGGCGGGACCACCCCGCCCACCCCCACCCCGACGCCCACCCCCACCCGGACGCCGACGCCGACCCCCACGCCCACCCAGCCGGGCGCCACGTCCTGGAAGGCCGGTACCGCCTACGCCGTCGGCGCCCAGGTCACCTACTCCGGGGTGGGCTACCGGTGCCTGCAGGCGCACACCGCCCAGGCCGGCTGGGAGCCGTCCACCACCCCCGCCCTCTGGCAGCGCCTCTGAGCCGCACGCGCCGAGGGCGCCTGAGTTCGTACGCGCGGGGAGCCTGAGCCGCACGCGCGGGGCGCCCGAGCGCGTGCGTGCCGCCGGGGTCGGGCGGGGCGCGGGCCCGGCCGGTCAGCCGGCCGGGCCCGATCCCTGCCCGATGATCCGGTCTCCCAGCCTGGCGACGAGCTGCGCGCGTACGTGCGCCGGAAGGGCACAGCCGTGCGCGACGAGCGTGTCGAGCGCGGGCAGGTCGAGGAGCACGGCCCAGTCCTGGACGTCGTCGCAGTAGGAGACGTCGAGGTGGCGGAGGTCCTTCAGCGCCTGGAGCGGGGCCAGCGCCCGCACGGGCGTGTTCCTGATCGACAGGTGCTCCAGGGTACGCAGGCCCTCGATGCCGTCCAGGCCGGTCAGCGGCGTGTGCTCCAGGTCCAGCCGGGTCAGCGAGGTGAGGGCCGAGATGTCCTCGGGGACCCGGTGCAGGCGGCTGCCGGACAGGTCGAGCTCCTCCACCCCGGAGGGCGAGGCCAGGGCCGAGAGCAGGAGCGCCGGGGGCGGGAGGATCACCGGCCGGGGCTGGGCGAGCACCGGTGAGCGTCCCGCGGCGGCCTCCTGCAGGACGCGCCACCTGTCCACCGGCGCGCCGTACCCGCCGAGCCGGACGTAGCCCGAGGGCAGCCACGGCGCCAGCCGCTCGGCCACGATGTCGTCGCGGTCACCGGCGCCGATGACCCCGGCCAGCAGCCGCCCGTAGTGCTCGTACGCGTGCTCGGCGGGCACGAACAGGTCCGCCACGATGTCCCCGCCCGTGACGAGGACCCCGTCGTTGCCCGAACAGAAGATCACTCCCGCGGCGACGTTGCCGAGCACGAGGTTGTCCGCCGCGCTGTGCAGCGCGCGGGCCCGCAGGTCACCGGCGACCGCGAGGTAGCTCTCCGAGACGTCACCGTCGTCGAGAAGCCCCTCCACCACCAGCCCGCCGATCACGATCAGGGGCGCCTTCACGTCGAGCCAGCCGGGAACGTAGGTGTCGCCGAACCAGATCGTGGCCCGGTCCACGATCCACCCCGCCTCCGTCCGCTCCGCGCCGTCGGGGAAGACCGGGGGCGTCTCGCCGGGGAACGCCAGCGCCCACGCCTGGGCGAACAGCAGGCCGTAGACGGGAGGCATGATGTGGTGCGGCCACTCCCCGGCCTGGGCCGGTCGCCGTAGCCAGGATCCGATCGGGTGCAACTCCTCCGCGATGTCGCCAAAATAGTCCAGTGCCTCCGCGCCGGCCCCGGCCTGTTGCCGGAGCACCGCCAACGCGTCACCGAGACGCTCCGACGCCCCGGAGAAATGCTCATCCGTCAGATCCATGTCACATACCGTACTCATCGCCGCGAAATCCGAAAGCCGTTCGGATGACGCTCCCGGATGGCGGGCGTGTCGGAGGAGCACCGGGCGCGACCGTGCGGCGACGGAGGGCAAAGTGGATCTTCGCTTTGACGTCGGGTACCGTGCCCGAGGCCCTTGCGCGCTTCGGACGCGAATCGCGTACGAACCCGAACACGACCGGGCACGGACCATGGCGACACCGGAAGGATGGAAGACATATGGAAACCGGAAATCGCCGGACCCTGCGGTTGCTCGTCACCGGAGGCGGGACCGGTGGTCACACCTACCCCGCGCTGACCACCGTCGCGGCCCTGCGCGACCACGCCGCCGCGCGGGGGCTCGACCTGGACGTGCTCTGGGTCGGTACGGCGGCCGGACTGGAGGCCCGGGTGGCGGCGGAGCACGGCATCCCGTTCCGCGCCATCACGGCGGGGAAGCTGCGGCGCTCGCCCAACCCGCGGGAGCTGGCCACCAACCTCGCGGACATGTTCCGGATCCCGGTCGGGGTGTTCCAGGCCTTCGGCATCGCCGCCCGCTACCGCCCCGACGTGGTGCTGTCGACCGGCGGGTACGTGTGCGTGCCGCTGGGCGTCGCCTCCCGGGTGCTGGGCCGCCCGCTGGTGATGCACGAGCAGATCACCTCGCTCGGCCTGGCCAACCGCATCCTGTCGCGCTTCGCCCGGCGGATCGCGCTCACCCACCCCTCCTCGATCGAGCACCTGCCCGCCGGGGCGCGTGACCGGGCCGTCATCACCGGCAACCCGGTCCGCCCCCACCTGCTGCGCGGCAACGTCGACGCGGGACGGCGCCACTTCGGGCTCTCCTCCGACCTGCCCCTGGTCTACGTGACCGGCGGCGCCCAGGGGAGCCGCCAGATCAACACCATGGTCGAGGCGATCCTGCCCGCGCTGCTCTCCCGCGCCCAGGTCATCCACCAGTGCGGGCCCGGCTGGATCGCCCAGTTCACCCGTACCGCCGCGGAGCTGCCCGTGGGCGTGCGCGACCGCTACCGCCCGGTGCCCTACGTCGGCGCCGAGCTGGCCGACGTGTTCGCCGCCGCGGACGTCGTGGTCTCCCGCAGCGGGGCGGGCACGGTCGCCGAGCTGACCGCGGTGGGCAAGCCGTCCGTCCTCATCCCCCTGGTGCCCTCCGCCGCCGACGAGCAGCGCCAGAACGCCCGCTACCTCGCCGAGGCGGGCGCCGCCCGCGCGCTCCTGGAGGACGGCCCCACCGCCGACCACCTCCTGGCCGAGCTCGACGCCCTCCTGCGCGACCCGCACGCCCGCGCCGCCATGGCCGGCGCCGCCGGCGCCCTCGGCCGCGTCGACGCCGCCGACAGCCTGGCCCTGGTGCTCCTGGAGGCGGCGGGGGTGAACGGCAAGGACGGCTGAGCCACCGGGGGCGGGAAGGGGCGGCCGGTGGGGCCTTCGCCCGCTGTCCGGTGTCGGAGAACGCGGGGCGGCCGCCAGGGTCTTCGCCCGCTGTCCGGTGCCGGAGAACGCGGGGTGGCCGGTGGGGCCTTCGCCCGGTGTCCGATTATCCGCGGACGTCTTCGCCGCCCGGATCGACGGGAAGGCCGTCTCCGTCCGCCCATCACCTGACCTGGCGACATACGGCCCCCTTTTCCGGACGTCCCGCTGGAGGGGAGAGCCGGGCACCTAAACGCCGGTCGGGTAACGGCCGGCCACGGCGGGTGGATGCACATGAGGAAACCGCGTCACTCGCGTCCCCGGGAGCCCGCCGACCATGACCGAGCCGTACGGGAACAGGATGGCGGTCCTTCTGTGCCGGGCGGCACTGACGGTCGTCGCCCCGCTCGTGCTCGCCGGTTGCGGCGGCGGCGAACCGCCGGGGACCACCGTGACGGTGACGGAGAGCCCGGACGCCCCGGCCTCCTCGGCTTCCCCGGAATCGTCGGAGACGAGTCCTCAGGACACGCCGGAGCCGTCGCGGAAGTGGCCCACCGCCGATCCGGCCGCCCCGTCGAGGAGACCGGAGAGGCCTCCGGACACGCCGGAGCCGGAGCCGTCGCGGGAGCGGCCCACCGCCGATCCCGCACCGTCGGCGGAACCGTGCCCGACCGGTGGCGGGGACCCCGTCGAGGGCCCCTGCCCGAGCGTCGGCCGCAGGGTGCCGTCGCCCAGCCTCACCGCTCCGGAGCCGGAACCGACCACGACCTCTCCCGAACTGGTCCCCTCCGTGGATCCACCCGGTATCTCTCCCGAGCCGGTCCCCTCCGTGGACCCGCCGTCCCCCCTCCAGACGGGGTGAGTGTGCGGCATGCCGGCCAGGAGCGCCCCGAACGGTCCAGGCCGCTCGACGTGATAGGGCTGGTCACCCTCCTGCTGACCGTCGGCGGCGCGGTGCTCGTCTACATGGGGTGGGCATACCTGGACGGCTATCTGGGGTCGTTCCAGCTGAAGGCGACGGACATGGGCTTCGGGGTGGACGAGTACGCCCTGCGGGGCCTGAACATCTTCTCCCCGGTCTTCCTGCCCTTCATGGTCGGGGGTACGGCCGTGCTTCTGGCGGCCACGACGTACCGGTCGTCGCTGACCGCCGCGCTCCCGCGACGGGTCCGCGCGGCGGGCGCGGCGCTGGCCGCGAGGAGGTCCGTCCAGATCGCGGCGGACCCGAGGTCCGGCGGGGCCGTCGTGACGGTCTGCGGGACCGCCCTGGCGTTCGCCGCGCTGGCCGGACGGCAGGTCGACACCTTCCTCGTGCTGGCCCTGAGCATCGCCGGCCCGCTGCTCCTCACCTGGCCGACGCGCGGGCTGGCGGCCGGCCGTACGGCGTTCGCGGCCGCCGTGGTGACCTCGGTCCTCTGCCTGCTGTGGGCGGCGTCCCTGCACGCGTACCGCAAGGGAGAGGCGGTGGCGGAGCAGTTCGTGGCCGCACTGCCGCACCACACCTCGGTCGCCGTCTACAGCGGGAAGACGCTCGCGCTCAACGCGCCGGGAGTCACCCGCGTCCCGCTGGCCGACAGGACCTACCCGTTCCGCTACGAGGGACTGCGGCTGCTGATGACGCGCGGGGACCGCTACTACCTGATCCCGGTGATCACGGTGGCGGACTGGAGGAAGGGGAACGGGCGCACGTTCGTGGTCGTCGAGCGTGAGGACCGGCGGGTGGAGCTGCTGCCGGGCACGCGAACCGGATGAGGCCCGCCGGGGGTGGTGTCATGGGTGAAGGTTTACCGAACAGGCGGCGCAGGCCCGGCGCCTGCCGGGGGGTGCCCTGAGTAATCTGGCGACCGCACGAAGTGAAGCGCGGTGACACCGAGAACGCCATGAACGCCGCACCGTGAGTGTTCGTCCCGGGATCTCCAGGAAATGTCGCGGGCGGGTGAGCGTGCGGTCCCACGCGGCCGCACAGTCCCCGGCGGGCGCGTCTTTCATGGGGCCGTCCCGCCATGGGGTTCCACGCGGACCGCCGTTGAGAGACAGGTTGGTTATGGCCCGTCAGGAAAAGCCCTCGCCCGAGGTGATCGGCGAGATGGACAACCGGCTCACCGATTCCCGCGCCGACGCGTTCGGCGGCAACCTCCACGTCGGCTACTGGACGGACGACCGCGACGAGGCGCCCGTCGCCCAGGCGACGGACCACCTCACCGACCTGGTGGCCGAGCGCCTGGAGGTCGTTCCCGGCGAGCGCGTCCTGGACGTCGGCTCGGGCACCGGCAGGCCCGCCGTGCGCATCGCCACCGCGCGCGACGTCCACGTCACCGGGGTCACCCTGAGCGAGAACCTGGTGCGGCTGGCCGAGGGGCGCCCCGAGGCGGGCCAGGGGCAGGGACACGCCGACTTCCAGCTCGCCGACGCGATGTGGCTCCCCTTCGACGACGCTTCTTTTGATGCCGCGTACGCCATCGAGTCACTCGTCCACATGGAGAACCCGGCGGCGACCCTCGCCGAGATCGCCCGGGTGCTGCGCCCCGGCGGGCGGTTCGTGGTGGGGGAGTGGTACCTGCTCGGCCTCCTCGCCGCCGACGACGCGGCGGACCTGGAGCACTTCTCGCGGAGCTTCGACGTCCACTTCCTGCCGACCGTCGAGGAGTTCTACGAGGAGATGGACCGCGCCGGGCTGAAGATCGAGATATTTCACGACATATGGCCAAATATCAGCCGATCCTTCCAGCTCGTGGACGACATCCTCCCGGCCTCCGTCATCCAGCTGGGCGGTGGGCTCGGCGAGCAACTCGCCCTCCGCGAGCGGATATACCGGCGCTTCGGGGAGATCCCGCAGATCAGCTACGCGCTGTTCACCGCGGTCCGCCGCTGAGAGCTCGCCGCTCGTCCGGGGAAGGTGACCCGATCCCGCCCGGCCGGAGCTCCCGGAGCGGCGGTGATTCTCTCGTGGCCGGTCGCCGTGGCGCCGCGCCCGCCCGGCCGCAGGTCGTGCGCGAAAAGCATCGTCTTCACGTCTTTCTCGTATTGAGAATTTCTCAGCATGAGGATAACTTGTGCCCGGAGGGAAGCCGGGAGGAAGAATGACGCAAGCACGCCGGGCGCTCGCCGCGGAGACCGTGGAGATCCTGGAGCGCGGCTGGTACGACCACCCCTCGCGGGGGCGGGTGTCCATCGCCGAAGAACTCGCCGGTGCCGTCGCGGGCACCCGGCTGTGGGGGCCCGACGAGCCGGTCGGGCCGCCCACCGCGCCTCCGGCCGTCGCGACCTCGGTGGAGGTCGTCAACGAGACCTCCCTGTCGGCCGCCCGCCGGATGGTCGGCGGCGACGTTGACGGCGGCGACGGTGACAGGAATGGCGGTGACGGTAGTGGCGGTGGCGGTGCCGTCGGCTGCCTGAACTTCGCCTCGGCGAAGAATCCCGGGGGTGGTTTCCTGAGGGGGACCCAGGCGCAGGAGGAGAGCCTGGCGTACGCGTCGGGGCTCTACCGCTGCCTGGTCGAGGCGCCGGACTTCTACGCCTTCCACCGCGAGCGGGGCGATCCGCTCTACAGCGATCGCGCGATCCTCTCGCCCGCCGTCCCGGTGTTCAGGGACGATCGGAACAGCCTGCTCGCCCGCCCGTACCCCGTCTCGTTCCTGACCGTGGCCGCGCCGAACGCCGGTGCGATGGACGAGAACGACGAGCGGCGCGCCCGCCTGCCGGAGGTGCTGTTCGAGCGCTCGGGGAGGGCGCTGGAACTCTTCGCCGCCTCGGGGCTGCGCAGGCTCGTACTGGGGGCGTGGGGGTGCGGGGTGTTCCGCAACCCGCCCGCGCTCGTGGCCGGCTGCTTCGCCACGCACCTCGGCCCCTCGGGGGCCTTCCACGGGCGTTTCGAGCAGGTGGTCTTCGCCGTGCTCGACCACGCTCCCGGAACGCCCACGCACGACGCGTTCGCCCGGGTGTTCACCGACGAGCCCGGCTAGGGCGCCGGTCCCCGGGCTCCCGGAAGGGGCGTATGCCGGTCCGGCCCTGCCCCGGATGGTCCTCCTCTCAGGACGGTCGTATGCCGGTCCGGCCTGCGCCGGATGGTCCTCGGAGCGGCTCTGTGCCGGGTCCTGCCGGGTGCGGGTGCCGCCGGGAACGTCCGGGCGGGAGCGGTTGACGGAGGTTCGGGGGAGTCAGTACGCGACGCCGACCACCTGTCCCGCCGTCGCCGGGTCGTCCAGCACCGCGAGGATCGCGTGGGCCAGGTCGGAGCGGGCGATCGTGCGTCCGCCGGGGACGTTGCCGCCGACGGCGAGCCGGTAGGTCCCGGTGAGGGGTTTGTCCAGCAGGCGGGGCGGCCGGATGACCGTCCACTCGGTGTCGCTGCCCCGGATGGCCTCCTCCATCGCCCCCAGGTCGGTGTAGACGTCGCGCAGGACCCTCCGGATCAGCGGGGTCATGATCTCGCGGTCGAGGAAGGGGTCGCCCTGCGGTGACGGGCCGACCGGGGCCGCGCTCACCGCGACGAGGCGGCGCACCCCGCAGATCTCCAGGGCGGACAGGATCCCCCGCGTCGCCGGTGCGACGACGCCGTCCCGGGCGTGCTTCCTGCTGCGCGGGCCGAGAGCCGAGATCACGGCGTCCCGTCCCTCGATCGCGGGGCGCAGCGACTGGGGGTCGGTCACGTCTGCCGTCACCACCCGCACGCCGCCGAGGCCGTCCGGCAGTCGCGCGGGGCCGCGTACCACCGCCGTCACCTCGTGCCCCGCCTCCAGCGCCTGTCGTACGACCTCCCGGCCCGTACCGCCCGTCGCTCCGCAGACTGTCAGCTTCATGGTGCCCTCCTGGTTAGTGAGTGCTCACTAACCAGTAGGGTGAGTGCTCACCCACCCCTTCGTCAACTCCGGGGAGCGCCCAGCATGAAGCCGACGCGGGTCCGGATCCTGGACGCGGCCGACCAGCTGATGCGGACCGTCGGGCTGGCCCGCACCACCACCAAGGAGATCGCCCGCGTCGCGGGATGCTCGGAGGCCGCGCTCTACAAGCACTTCGACAGCAAGGAGGAGCTGTTCACGTTCGTGCTGAGGGAACGGCTGCCCCGGCTCGCCCCGCTCCTCGCCGAGCTGGAGAGCGGGGGAGCGAGCGGGGCCGGGGACGGTCATGACGTCGAGGAGACCCTGATCGAGATCGCCCAGAACGCCGTGGCGTTCTACGCGTCGACCTTCCCGATCGCCGCCTCCCTGTTCTCCGACCCGGCGCTGCTGCGGCGGCACGGCGAGGAGATGGACAGGCTCGACATGGGCCCGCACAAGCCGCTCGACGCCCTCGCCGCCTACCTGCGCGGGCAGCGCGCAGCCGGGCGTCTTCACGCGGGCGCCGACCCCGAGGCGGCGGCGGCCCTGTTCCTCGGGGCGTGCTTCCAGCGCGCCTTCCTGCACGCCTTCGCCGGGGATCGCCCGCCCTCGGGCCCGGCCGCGCAGCCGATCGACGAGTTCGCCGCCGCGCTGGCCAGGACCCTCCTGGAGGGCGTACGGGAGCCGGAGGGGCCCGTCCGGCCGTGACCGGAGGCGGACGCGGGAGTGCGTGACCGGAGGGACCCGTCCGGCCGCGATCGGAAGTGGACTCGGAGTCCGTGACCAGGGACCCGGAAGCCCGTGACCGGGGACGGACTTACCGATCGTTTCAGAATGAGGTTCGCGGGCGGCGGAGGCATATGAGGCCGCAGGCCGGTTCGGGCAGCCCGTGGCGGAGGTCGGCGCGTCGTTCGGGAGCAGGCGGCGACAGCGGAGCGACCCGCTCCCACAGGTCGTCAGGAACAAGATCAGCACGCATCCCGGACACACCGCCGACCAAGATCGTCGAGCACAAGGCCCGCGACTCAACCCATTCTGAAACAATCAGTTAGGGCGATGCCGCTGGGTCGTCGAACGCACCATCCCTGGCTGTCAGGCTACCGCCGGCTCGGCCCCCGCTACGAACGCGATCCCCGTAACCACCTGGCCTTTCTCGGACTCGCCGCCGCCCTGTGCCGCTACGGGCGACTCCTCCGCCTCACCGCACAGGACACGGTGTGGCAGCAATCCTGCTTCGCGACCTCACATTTTTCCGGCCTGCGTCGTCCTGTTGGCGAGGGCGGCGACTGGTGCCCCGGAACGGAGTGAGGAAATGAAGGTTTTCATCGCTGGTGGGCGCGGCCGTGTCGGGTCCCGCCTTGCTGACAACCTGGAGGCCAAGGGCATCGAGGTGGTCTCGGGAGGACTCGAGGACGGGATCGACGTGATCTCGGGCAAGGGGCTCACCGAGGCTCTCGCCGGAGTCGACACCATCGTGAACGTCCTCAACACCCCCCGCTTTGACGCGGAGGGGGCAATCTCGTTCTTCGAGGGAGCGATCGACAACCTGACCGCGGAGGGCAAGCGGGCAGGTGTGCGTCATCACATCGTGCTCTCCATTGTCGGCGTTGGGGAAGGGGACGCATCTGAGATCGGGTACTACCTCGGCAAGGTGGCGCAGGAGAAGGCCGTGCGATCCGCTTCGATCCCCGCCACCATCATTCGGGCCACCCAGTTCCAGAGCTACATCCCTGTCCTCATTGACCAGCACACCGTGGACGGAAAGGTTCTCGCTCCGAGGTCATTCGTCCAGCCCGTCGAGCTGGACGAAGTCGTCGAGCTGCTCGCCGAGGCTGTCACGACGCTGGAGCCGGGAAGTGTGGTCGAGATCGCTGGACCCGACCGGTTCTACCACGACGACCTCTTCCGTGCCACTCTGGCCGATCGCGGAGACGATCGTGAGGTTGTGACCGTGGACGGACAGGAGCCCCTCGATGCCATGGTTCCGCGCGGCGCGTGCCGGACAGGCAGCGTGCGGTACCCGATTACAGGGATCCCCACCGCCTGAATGCGATAGTGGAGAGAGGCGGGAACGTCTGACCGCCAGGCAACAGGTTAGGCGTGCTGCGCCCAATGGGAAAGGGTGCCCCATGTCGGAAGATCTTCCTGTCGAATCCGCAGAGTTCGGAAAAGCCGAGCGTGACGAATCACGGGCTCTCGATTCGGTCATGGCGGAGCGGCATCGTCTGCTGTCGCTAGCCTTTCGCATGATGGGCACCCTGGCCGATGCCGAGGACGTCGTGCAAGAGACATATGTGAGGTGGTACCGCCTTGAGCCCGAGGAACGCGACGAAATTGCCGCGCCTGTGGCATGGCTGATTCGAGTTGCGAGCCGCATCTCACTCGACCTGCTGGGTTCCGCGCGGGCACGACGGGAGACGTACGTCGGGCAATGGCTGCCGGAGCCGGTTCCGGCTGACCTCTTTGCAGACACAGCCATTGCGCCACTGAACTCCAGTCATCTCGCTGCTGATCCGCTCGAACGTGTCACCCTCGATGATGCCGTCAGCATGGCATTGCTGACGGTCCTCGAGGCCATGACCCCAGCAGAGCGAGTGACGTTCGTCCTGCATGATGTGTTCGGCGTCCCGTTTGACGAGATTGCTGGTGTCGTAGGTCGTTCAGCAGCAGCAACAAGGCAACTGGCGACGTCCGCACGCCGCCACGTCCGACGAGGAAGACGCGCACAGGTTTCTCCCCACCAGCATGATGAGGTTGTTCGGGCATTCCGTGGTGCAACTGTCGGAGGGGACATCGAGGACCTGCTCCGCGTGTTGGCTCCAGACGTCGAACTACGAGTAGACGGCGGCGGCTTCGTCAATGCCGCACCTCAGGTCATCCGTGGGCCGGATCATGTAGCCCGGTGGCTCATGGGAGTGATGCGCAAGCAGCCCGCCCTCCGTCTTGAGCGACGCGACACAGCTGACGGTCTCGGATACATTCTTCGAAATGAAGGGCGTCGATACGGAATGGTTACCTTTGACGTCAGCGATGAAGGCATCACGAATGTGTGGCTGATGCTGAATCCAGTAAAGCTAACGAATTGGTCACTCTGATTGTTTTAGAATGGGTTGAGTTGCGGGTCTTGTGTCGACGATCTCGGTCGGCGGTGTGTCCGGGATGTGTGCTGATCTTGTTCTTGACGACCTGTGGGAGCGGGTTGCTCCGCTGTCGCCGCCTGCTCTCGAAGGGCGCCACCGCTATCCCGGGCGGCTGCGCGTTCCGGACCGCGTGGCACTCGCCGGCGTCATGTACGTGCTGCGGACCGGTGTCGCCTGGCGCGACGTCCCCCCGGAGACCGTGGGCTGCTCCGGGGTGACGGCCTGGCGTCGGCTGCGGGACTGGACCGAGGATCGTCGACCGTCACGGAACCCCGCTCGCCGTCACGCTCGCCGGCGGCAACCGGCACGACGTCACCCAGCTTCTGCCACTGCTGGACGCGGTCCCACCGATCCGGGGTCTGCGCGGACGCCCCCGCCGCAAGCCCCGGCGTCTGTACGCCGACCGGGGCTACGACTTCGACAAGTACCGCCGCCTGCGGTGGAAGCACGGCATCAAACCCATGATCGCCCGACGCGGTCTCGCCCACGGCTCGGGACTGGGCAAGGTGCGTTGGGTGGTCGAGCGCGCCTTCGCCTGGCCGCACCAGTTCAAACGACTCCGCACCCGCTACGAACGACGCGCCGACCTCCACCACGGGCTGCCCGAACCGGCCTGCGGCCTCATATGCCTCCGCCGCCCGCGAACCTCATTCTGAAACGATCGGTTAGAAGTCCATGTCGCCGCCGCCGGGCACGGCGGGGGCGGCTCCGGCCTTCTCGGGCTTCTCGGCGATGACGGCCTCGGTGGTGAGGAACAGCGCCGCGATGGACGCCGCGTTCCGCAGAGCGGAACGCGTCACCTTGGCCGGGTCGATGATGCCCGTCTCGAACAGGTTGACGTACTCGCCGGTGGCGGCGTTGAGGCCCTCACCCGCGGGAAGGTTGCGCACCTTCTCCACCACGACGCCGCCCTCGAGACCGGCGTTGACCGCGATCTGCTTGAGCGGCTCCTCCAGAGCCTTCTTCACGATCGCGGCACCGGTGGCCTCGTCGCCGAACAGCTCCAGCTTGTCGAAGGCCTTGGCGCCGGCCTGCAGCAGCGCCACGCCGCCGCCGGGCACGATGCCCTCCTCGACGGCCGCCTTGGCGTTGCGCACGGCGTCCTCGATGCGGTGCTTGCGCTCCTTGAGCTCGACCTCGGTCGCCGCGCCGGCCTTGATGACGGCCACGCCGCCGGCCAGCTTGGCCAGACGCTCCTGGAGCTTCTCGCGGTCGTAGTCGGAGTCGGTGTTGTCGATCTCGGCGCGGATCTGGTTGACCCGGCCGGCGATCTGCTCGGCGTCGCCGGCACCGTCGACGATGGTGGTCTCGTCCTTGGTGACGATGACCTGGCGGGCCCGGCCGAGCTGGTCCAGGGTGGTGGACTCCAGCTTCAGGCCGAGGTCCTCGCTGATGACCTGGGCACCGGTCAGGACGCCGATATCGCCCAGCATGGCCTTGCGGCGGTCACCGAAGCCCGGCGCCTTGACCGCGACCGACCGCAGGACGGCCTTCAGCCTGTTGACGATCAGGGTGGCCAGGGCCTCGCCCTCGACGTCCTCGGCGATGATCAGCAGCGGCCTGCCGGCCTGCACGACCTTGTCGAGCAGGGGCACCATCTCCCGGTTGGCGGAGAGCTTGCCGCTCACGAGCAGGACGTACGGATCGTCCAGGACCGCTTCGAGCCGGTCGGGGTCGGTGACGAAGTGCGGGGCGACGTATCCCTTGTCGAAGCGCATGCCCTCGGTGAGCTCCAGCTCAAGGCCGAAGGTGTTGCTCTCCTCGACGGTGATGACGCCTTCCTTGCCGACCTTGTCCATCGCCTCGGCGATCATCTCGCCGATCTGCGGGTCGCCCGCGGAGATGGAGGCGGTGGAGGCGATCTGCGCCTTCGTCTCCACGTCCTTGGCGAGCTCGGACAACTCCTCGCTGACTCGTTCGACGGCGGCCTCGATGCCCTTCTTCAGCGACATCGGGTTGGCGCCGGCGGCGACGTTGCGAAGACCCTCACGGACGAGAGCCTGGGCGAGCACGGTGGCGGTGGTGGTGCCGTCGCCCGCCACGTCGTCGGTCTTCTTGGCGACCTCCTTGACGAGCTCGGCCCCGATCTTCTCCCACGGGTCCTCGAGCTCGATCTCCTTGGCGATGGAGACACCGTCGTTGGTGATGGTGGGGGCGCCCCACTTCTTCTCCAGCACGACGTTACGGCCCTTGGGGCCGAGGGTCACCTTGACGGCGTCCGCGAGCTGGTTCATGCCGCGCTCGAGACCGCGCCGGGCGTCCTCGTTGAACGCGATCATTTTCGACGTCATTCCTGCTCCTGCTCTCGACTGCTCTCGGCTGTTCTCGACGGGGGTCTCCGGGACGGCGCCCGCGACGGACGGTCCGGCGGCGGGCGGCCGACCCGCCGGCGAGCCTCGCCGTCCCGGCACGCGCCTCGTGGTTGGCACTCTCCAGGCGTGAGTGCCAGGCGCTCCACCGCACTCTATCCACAACTTGCGTGTCACGCACATAGTGCGGGGTGCGCAATATCGGTAGGATCGCCGCATGAACGACGACGCGATGGACCTCCGGGCACGCAACAGCCAGGCCACCCGGGAGGCGATCGGCCACGCCGCGCTGCGCCTGGCCATCGAGCAGGGCCCCAACGGGCTCGCCCTCGTCCGCGTCCACGACATCGCCACGGCCGCGGGAGTCTCGCCCCGCACCTACAACAACTACTTCTCCAGCAGGGCCGAGGCGATCTGCGCCTTCCAGGCCGACCAGTCCAAGCGCCTGGGGCGGGCGCTGCGCTCGCGGCCCGCCGGCGAGCCGCTCGGTGAGGCCGTCGTCGCCGCGGTGGTCGAGCTCTACACCGACCCCGAGCCCGACAAGGCCGGTCTACGCATGATCATGTCGACGCCCGAGCTGGAGGGCGAGGCGCTGAGGGCGTTCACCATGGCGGAGGGCCCGCTCGCCGAGGCGATCGCGACGCGCACCGGCGCCGACCCCGGGCGCGACCTCTTCCCCGCCGTCACGGCCGCCGCGGTCGCCGGTGCGATCCGCGTGGCGGGGCGGCACTGGCTGGAGCCCGGCAACACCGAGTCCTTCGCCGCCACCCTGCGCCGGGCCCTGTCCTGCGTCCTGCCGGTCGCGCCGCCGGAAGGCCCGCCCGGTCGCTGACCGCCTTCCCCGCTCGCCGTGGGCTCCGGCCCCCGCGGCGACCCGCACCGCGTTCAAGTGAAGCGGCAGGGAAGGCTCGAACATGATGCGAGTGATCGCTGAGCTGAGTTCGGGGCGCCCGGCCCGGTGGGGGGCGTCGGCTATCGGGTCACCTTCAGGAGGAAGCCGGTCACGTTGACCGCGGTCCTTTCGATCTTCTCTTCGAGTGTGAGCGACTCGGGCATCCGCCCGCCGGGCCCCGCGTCCTTCTTGCCGCGCAGGTAGAGGGAGCAGGCCAGGTCGGTGCAGATGTAGGCGCCCACGGAGTCGCTGTTGCCGCCGGTGCGGCGGGCGGTCATCAGCGACACGCCGTCGCCGGTGTGGGTGGTCAGGCAGAGCGAGCACATGCTGCGCCGCATGTGCCCGGCGCCGGGGGTGGCCCGTCGCAGCGCCACCCCGACCAGCCGGTCGCCGTACTCGGCGACCAGGTAGGCGCGGCCGGGGGACGCGGGGTCCCGCCAGCCCAGGAAGTCGAGGTCCTCCCACGGCAGGGCGTCGAGGTCCCTGGGTGCGGCGAGGCGCTTGACCTCACCCTTGGTGCAGTTGACGAAAGAGGCACGGATCTCGTGCTCGGCGAGCGGTCTCATAGCCGAAAAGCTAGCTTCCGTATAAACAGATCGCAAACTATTATGTGTTTACCTAGAGGTCCTAGGAAAGGGAGATGGTTCGTGGCGCGTGCCGGAGTGACCGTCGAGCGGCTGGCCGAGGCGGCGGCGGAGCTGGCCGACGAGGTGGGGCTGGAGAACGTGACCGTCTCGGAGGTCGCGCGCAGGTTCGGCGTGAAGGACGCGAGCCTGTACTCGCACATCAGGAACGCGCGCGAGCTGCGGGTCCGGGTGGCCGTGCTGGCGCTGGCCGAGCTCGCCGACCGGGGCGCGGCGGCGCTGGCCGGCCGGGCGGGCAAGGACGCGCTCGTCGCCTTCGCCGACGTCTACCGCGACTACGCCAGGGAGCATCCGGGCAGGTACGCGGCGGCGCAGGTCGAGCTCGACCCGGAGACGGCGAGGGCGAGCGCGGCGCGACGGCACTCGGACATGATGCGGGCCATCCTGCGGGGCTACTCGCTGGTGGAGCCCGACCAGACCGACGCGGTCCGGCTGCTGGGCAGTGCCTTCCACGGGTTCGTGAGCCTGGAGCGGGCGGGCGGCTTCCGCCACCACCCGCGCGGCGCGGACGAGTCCTGGGGCCGGATGCTCGACACGCTCGACGTCGCGCTCCGCAACTGGCCGGCGGACGCGGGCGACGCCGGGGCGAGCCGTACGCCGTGAGGGTGGTCGAGGCCGTGGCCGATCGCGAAAGTAGATAAGACTTGACTTATATAAGCCAATGATGAAATTCTCGATGCCGCGCGGGACTTCGGGGCCCCGGTGATCCGGCGCGACGCCGGCCGCCGGAACCGCTCACCGGCGGTGAGCGGAACGGGGGTACCGGGAGCGGCCTGAGAACCTCATCGGGACGCCGCCCGGGTACGGACACCTCCCAGCACCCTCCAGCGACTCCCAGTGAAGAACTCAGTGAAGAACTCAATGAAGAACGAGGAAGACACGTGATCGACATCGTCAACCAGATCAACGCCACCCACCGGGAGATCGGCGACCTTCCGGTCGCCACCGGCGCGGGGCGGTCGCTGCTCCTGCGCCGCGCCTACGACGCCTCGATCGAGGATGTGTGGAGCGCCTGCAGCGATCCCGGCCGGATCGGCCGCTGGCTGGCCCCGATCGACGGCGACCTGCGGCCCGGCGGCACGTTCCAGCTCAAGGGCAACGCCGGCGGGACGATCCTGCGCTGCGAGGAGCCCCACCTGATCAAGGTGACCTGGATCCTCGGGGAGGGCATGGACACCGAGGTCGAGGTCCGCCTCGCGCGCGGTGAGGGCGGCGGCACCGTCCTGGAGCTGGAGCACGCCTCTCCCGCCGAGATCGTCGACGAGCTGGTGCGCACCTACGGGCCCGGCGGCACGATCGGGCTCGGCGGCGGCTGGGACCTCACGTTGCTCGGTCTCGGCCTTTTCCTGAACGGGACCACGTTCGACCCCGGGACCTGGGAGGACACGCCCGAGGCGAAGGAGTTCGCCACCCTCAGCTGCCACGCCTGGGGGGCCGCGGTCCAGGCCGCCTGGGGGACCGGTGACGACGACCTCGCCGCGGCCGTCGCGTTCGGGGTGCGGCACTTCGCCCCCGAGGCCGCGGGCGACGGCGACGGTAACAGCAACGGCTGACCGTCGTCCGGCCCGAACCTGCCCCGCGCGGGTGGATCGGGGGGTCAGGGCCGCTCGTCCAGCGAGATCGCACCCGTCGGGCAGACACCGGCCGCCTCGCGTACGGCGGCGTGCAGCGGCTCGGCGGGGGCGGGGTCGAGCAGGACGACGATGCCGTCGTCGTCCCCCTGGTCGAACACGTCGGGGACGAGCAGCACGCACTGCCCAGCGCCGCAGCACCTGCCGGTGTCGACGGTGACGTTCATGGGTGATCTCCTCAGTCGTGCAGGGAACCGCCGCCGTCGACGGACCAGGTCTGGCCGTTGATCCATCCGGCGTCGTCGGACAACAGGAACGCGGCCGCGGCGGCCAGGTCGGACGGCCTGCCCAGGCGGGTGCTGCGCGTGCCGACCAGGCCGGCGGCCTTGAACTCCTCGCTCATCTGCGCCAGGCCGGTCTCCGACAGCACCATGCCGGGGGAGACGCCGTTGCAGCGGATGCCCTCCTTGCCCCAGCGGGAGGCGACGTGCCGGGTGAGGGCGTTGACGCCCGCCTTGGACGCGGCGTAGGCCGGACGCAGCGGCTCGCCGACGAAGGCGGCGCTGGAGGAGGTGTTGACGATCGCGCCGCCACCGGCGGCCAGCAGCAGCGGGATCGCGGCGCAGCAGCTGTGGGCGTAGCCGATCAGGTTGACCTCGAAGGTGCGCCGCCAGACGGCCACGTCCATCTCCGACAGGTCCCCGTCGCGGCCGATCGTGTCCAGGGACAGGTCGGCGCCCACGTTGAACACGCCGTCCACGCCGCCGAACTCGGCGACCGCCCGCTCGAACAGCGCCCTGACCGACGCCTCGTCGGACAGGTCGAACCCGACGGCGACCGCCGTGCCACCGGCGGCGGCGAGGCGCTCGGCGGTGGCCTCGGCGCCGGGGACGTTGACGTCGCCGACCAGGACGCGCGCGCCCTCCTCGGCCAGCCGTTCGGCGGTGGCGGCACCGATGCCGGTGGCGCCCCCGGCCACGACGATTCTCTTGTCCTTCAGTCCGCGCATTGGGGGTCCGTTCTCCGAGGTGGTGGGGGATGTGCGGTGGAGGGGTCTGCTCTCCGGAGTGGAAGGTGTGCGGTGACGGGGGCCAGCCAGAGGCCGGTCAGGGCGTCGATGAGCCCGACGGCGACGGCCTCCCAGCTCGCGTGGGGCGTCGAGTCGCCCTCGTGCAGGGCGCGCTCGCGCTCGGCGAGGGTGTACGCGAGGAGCAGGCGGGTCATGTCGCCGCGCTCGACGTGCACCTCCTCCGGCAGGTCGGGCAGGAACCGCAGCATGCCGTCCAGGGTGCGCCGCATCGACGGTGCCGCCACGGACTCCTCGGTGACGATCTGACGCAGCGCGGGCACGGTGGTGACCTGGGCCAGGCAGCGGGCCCGCCAGCTCGGCACGCCCAGCGCGTCGAGGTGGTCGGTGGCGGGGCGTACCAGGCAGGAGATCAACGCGCGCAGGCCGGCGGAGCCGTCCCCGATGTCGCCGATCGCCTCCAGCATGCGCAGCCGCCGCTCCTCGGTCTCGGTGGTGTAGCGGCGGATGAGCGCGCGTACCAGGTCGGCCTTAGTGCCGAAGTGGTAGCCGACGGCGAAGTTGTTCGCCTGGCCGGCGGCCTGGCCGATCTGCCGGTTGGAGACCTCGCTGACGCCGTACTCGGCGAACAGCCGCTCGGCGACGTCCAGGATGGTCCCGCGCGTCTCCTGCGCCCGTTCCGTCCTGCCGGGCGCGGGCTTGCCGGATGTGGGCTTGCCGGGCTTCGCCTCGGCGCGGGCGGTCCTGCCGGGTACGGGCTGGTCGGGCACGGTCTTCCCGCGCGCTGTTTTCCCCTGCCCCGTCTTGTCGCGCGCTGTTTTTTCGCGTTTCGTCTTCCCGCGTTCCGGTTTTCCGTGTTCCGTTCTGCCGGGCACGGTCACCATCGGACCGGAACCCTCTCCAGCCCGCCGACCACGAGACCCTCGCGGCGCCTGAGCTCGGCGACCGGGACGGCCAGCTCCAGCGCGGGCAGTCGCTCCAGCAGCACGGCGAGCACGGTCTGCAGCTCGGTGCGGGCCAGCGCCTGCCCCAGGCAGGAGTGCGGGCCGGCGCCGAAGGTCACGTGCGGGTTGGGCGAGCGGTCCAGCCGCATCTCGTCGGCGCCCTCGAACTGCCGCTCGTCACGGTTGGCCGAGGCCATGCTGCAGATGACCGTCGTACCGGCGGGCAGCTCCTCCTCCGCCACCGTTACCCCCTCGCTGAGGTAGCGCGGCATGCCGAAGCCGGGGTTGGCGTCGAACCGCAGCACCTCCTCCACCGCCGGGCGGATCAGCGAGCGGTCGGCCAGCAGCGCCTCCCAGCGGGAACGGTCGGCCAGCAGCATCGACACCATCTTGCCGATCATGTTGGCGGTGGTCTCGTGCCCGGCCACCAGCAGGCCCTTGGCCGTCATCGTCAGCAGCTGCTCGGTCAGCCGCCCGTCCAGCCCCTCGACCAGCGCGGCCAGCTCGCTCAGCAGGTCGTCGCCCGGCTCGGCCCGCTTGGCCTCGACGTGTGCCACCAGGTAGGCGTCGAACTCGGCCTGGGCCGCGTCGATCTCCTCCTGGCCGAACCTGGTCATGCTCAGCATGGTGTCCGACCAGTACGCGAACCTGTCCCGGTCGGAGTCGGGCACCCCGAGCAGGTCGCAGATCGCCCACACCGGCAGCGGGAAGCCGACCGCGCCCACCAGGTCGGCGGGCTCGCCCTGGGCGATCATCTGCTCGACCAGCCGCTCGGTCATCGCCTGGATCCTGGGCTGCATCGCGATGACCCGCTTGGCGGTGAACGCCCTGCCCACCAGCTGCCGCCACGCCCGGTGCGTGTCACCCGTCATGCCGCCGCCGCTGTCGGCGCCGCCGCCGAACACGCCGCCCGACTCGTTGGCGGTCACCCGCGCCGCCCCCTCGGCGTCGAGCTGGCGGGTGAAACGCGGGTCCGACAGGACCTCCTTGACGTCCTGGTAGCGCGTCAGCAGCAGCGCGGTGTCACCGCTGGCCAGCCGGATCGGCGCGACCGGGCAGCCCTGCCGCAGCTCGGCCCACTCCTGTGGCGGCTCCAGCGCGCTGGGGTTGCGGAAGGGGTATTCGGGCGCCTCGGCGCCGGGCTCGCTCAAGATCGTTCTCCCTTGAGTGTCGCGATCGACATCATCTAAGTCTTCTGACTTATTTAAGTCAAGCGACTCAAACCGACCGCTTGCCGGGCGTTCCGGTGGTCGCGGGCCGGCGGCGCGCCTCGTGGGGGACGTGCCCGCCGGCTCACTCCAGGCGGGTGACCAGGCGTTTGGGAGCGACGGCCCGGTAGGCGTCGGTGACGATCTCGGCGATCTCCGCCCGCTCTTGGGGGACGTCGAGGTACACGCCGAGCCAGCCGCGGTGGCCGACGTACGGCGGGCGGAAGAAGCGCCGCGGAGCCTCGGACGACAGGGCCTCCTGGACGCCGGGCGGGGCGGCGCACCAGAAGGCGAGCCGGTCGTCGTGATGGTGGTCGGCGTACATCACGAACATCTTCCTGTCCCGGACGAACCAGGCCGGCTCGCCGTGACTGAGCCGTTCGTTGGTCTCGGGAAGCGCGAGGCAGAGCCGGCGCAGTGACTCCAGGGGATCATCGGCCATGACCAGACGCTACGTCGCGATGCGAGAATCGTTGGCCGTGACCGACAACCGTATCCCTCCACCCTTCATCGGCGACGAGCGCGCCATGCTGAACAACTGGCTCGACTGGCACCGTGAGACCCTGGCCGTCAAGTGCGCGGGGCTCTCGGAGGAGCAGCTCCGGCAGCGCTCGGTGCCACCGTCGTCCCTGTCGCTCCTCGGCCTGGTCCGTCACATGGCGCACGTGGAGCGAGCCTGGTTCCGCCGCGTGCTGAACGACGAGGACGTCCCCCTCCTCTACAAGACCGACGACCCCGACGCGGAGTTCAACGACGTGGACACCGCCTCCGCCCGGGAGGCCCTCGCCACCTGGCAGGCCGAGATCGAGATCGCCCGCAAGCTCTCGGCCGACGTGCCGCTGGACGCCGTCGCGAAGCGGCAGCGCCACGGGCAGGACTGCTCGCACCGCTGGATCCTCGTCCACATGATCGAGGAGTACGCCCGGCACAACGGCCACGCCGACCTGCTGCGTGAGCGGATCGACGGTCTCACCGGCGAGTAGGCGTCCGGCCCTCGCCGGGGGCGCCCGTGCCCTCGCCGGGCCGACGAGGGCACGGGCACGGCGCGAACGTCAGGGCTTGCGCCCGACGCCCACGTACCCCAAGCGGGCCATCTCCTCGTCGATCGGCATCGCCGACCCGGGGTCGGCGAACGGCAGCGTGTGGTCCTGCTGCCTCCCGTTGGCGAGGCCGGGGGGAATGAGCTCGAAGTCGCCGAAGAAGCGGCCGATCTCCTCGCCTGGGCGGGGGCGGAACGGCATGTTCGCCTTCTGGTAGAACTCGCTGATCCGGGCCGTGCGCTCGGGCGCGGCGTCGCCGCCGACGTGGGAGATGGCCAGGTAACTGCCGGGCGCCAGCGCCTCGCGGTAGGCGGCGACGAAACCCTGGGGGTCGTCCTCGTCCGCGACGAGGTGCAGGAGGAACATCATGAGGACCGCGACGGGCTGGTCGAAGTCGATGAGCGCCCGGACCTCCGGGTCGCCGAGGATGCTCTCCGGCCTGCGTACGTCCCCCTGCACCATGGCCGCCCTGTCGCCCCCGGCCAGCAGGGCGCGGCCGTGCGTGCAGACCACCGTGTCGTGGTCCACGTAGACCACGCGCGCGTCCGGCGCGAGCCGGAGGGCGACCTCGTGCACGTTCTGCTGGGCGGGCAGCCCCGAACCGAGGTCGAGGAACTGCCTGATGCCCTTGCCGAGGAGATACTCCACGATCCGGCCGATCAGCTTGCGGTTCTCCCTGGTGCCCTCCCGGGTCTCGGGAAGCACGCTCAGCACCAGCTCGGCCAGCTCGCGGTCGGCCTGGAAGTTGTCCTTGCCGCCGAGGAAGTAGTCGTACATCCGAGCCGCGTTCGGGATGTGTGGGTCCACTCCCGGGGGCGCCTGCTCCTTCGTCATCGACGTCCTCGCCGTCTGTAGTGTTTCCCGTGCTCGTTCCTTTCATGATCGCGGCGTTCGACGTCGGCTGCCACCTTCTCTGATCTTTTGCGTGGCTGTCGGGCAGAAGGTTCCGAGCGCGTTCGGCGAAGAGGGCGGGAGTGCTTCGAGGACCGGACCGAGGCCGGCACCCGCCGCCGGCCGGTACGCATCGGAACGGTGACGGCACGCGGCGAGGAGACAGGCGATGGGATGGTCGAGCTTCTCGATCGGACGGCACCTGCGAGCCCGGTTCGGTCCCGTGACCCGGCTGCGCCGGCTGACCAGCAGCCCGCGCTCGCGCGTGTGGCGCGCCGAACTGGCCGGGACCACCGTGGTGGTCAAACAGATCGTCGGCGGTACGGACGCCGGCCCGCGCTTCCGGCGTGAGGTGACCGCGCTGCGGCTCGCCGCACGGGCCGATCCGCCGCTGGTACCCGAGGTGCTCGGCACCGATCCCGGCCACCGGATCCTGGTCCTGGAACATCTCGACGCCGCGGACCCGGCCGACGGCTGGGCGGTCGAGTACGCGACGGCACTGGCCCGGCTGCACGCGACGACCGGCGCCGCCGACGCCGGGACGCTGCCGCGCTGGTCCCCGCCGGGGGCGGGGGACCTCGACGCGTTCCTCCGCCTGGCCGGCCGCCTCGGCGTCACGGCGGGGCCCGCGGTTCGCGCGGAGTTCGACGGCGTGCTCGACCGGCTCGCCCGCGCGCCGGGGAACGCGTTGCTGCACGGTGATCCCTGCCCCGGAAACGATCTGCACACCCGTGACGGAGTCCGCTTCGTCGATTTCGAGCAGGCCGCGCTGGGCAACGGGCTGACCGAGCTGGCCTACCTGCGCGTCGCCTTCCCGACCTGCTGGTGTGTCACCGCCACCCCTTCGCCGCTGCTGCGCCGCGCCGAGGAGGCCTACCGCGCGGCCTGGCGCGCCGCCACCGGCGCCGAGCCCCAGGGCGACCTCGCCGACGCGTGCGTCGGCTGGCTGCTGCGCGGCGACGCCCTCGTCGAACGGGCCCACCGCGACGGTACCGACCATCTGGCCAGGGTGACCCACCGTGACTGGCGCTGGGGCACGGCCACCGCCCGCGAGCGCCTGCTGCACCGTCTGGGCGTCGTCGCCGAGATCACGGCCGGTGACGCCGGCCTCGCGGGGATCAACGGCCTTGCCGCGACGACGCGCGGCCGCATGCTCGACCGCTGGCCGTCGCTGCGGCCGCTCTCCCCGGATCGTCCTCCGGGCGACCACGGCCGCCGGAAAGTCATCGGCGGATGAACGCGATCACTGCCGCGAACCGCACTGCCGCGAGACGCACTCCCGCGAACCGCACTGCCGCGAACCGCACTGCCGCGAGACGCACTCCCGCGAACCGCACTGCCGCGAACCGCACTGCCGCGAACCGCACTGCCGCGAACCGCATTGCCGCGAGGCGCACTCCCGCGAGGCGCATTCCGGGCATCGGGCTCGTGCGAGCCGACGGCGATGACGACGGCCCGGTCCCGGATCGAGGCCGAGTCGAAGAGCGGTTCGCGGGCGGTCGTCGCGCAGACGACGACGTGCGCCCGGGAGACGGCCCGCGCGGCCCGCGCGCCGCCGGAGCCGGCGACCGTGACCGGCAGCGCGCCGTGGACGGGCACGTCGACGCGCCCCGGGTGGCCTACGAGATAGGTCACCTCGGAGAGGTCGCGGTGCCCCGACAGGGTGTCGAGGAGGGTGTCGACGTGCCCGCGTCCCTGGGGGCCCGCGCCGAAGACGGCGACGCGCAGCGGGTCGCGCTCGCGGCGCAGCAGCGGCAGCACCGCGGCGACCGACACCGCCGGTGTGCGCAGCGTGGTCAGCGCGATGCCGTCGATCAGGGCGACCGGGGAGAGGCCGCGGGCGTCGAAGAGCAGGTAGAGGCCCTGGATGCGGGGCCGGCCGTGCGCCGGGTTGTCCGGCGCCACGCTCACGACCTTCACCCCCGCGTGGGCGCCGCTCTCGGCGGGCATCAGCAGCAGGTGCCCGCCGGCGACGGGGACGACGGTACGGGCGGGGTCGGCGGCCGGGTCGAGACCGCCCCGCAGCGCGGCGACGACGGCCTGGACGGCCTGGCGGGGGCCGAGCAGCCGCCGCACGTGGTCGCCGGTGATCACCGGAACGTGGCCGGTCATCGCAGGACGAACCCGGGGAAGAGCTCGTCGGCGGGGTCGGCCTCGACCGGGCCCGACTCCACGGCCCACGTCCCGAGCGCGATCGTGCCGTGCCCGCACGCGGTGGAGAACCCGTCCTTGTGCCGGAACAGGACGCCGAACAGTGCGCCGCCGTCGTCGGGCGGGGTGATGAACCCCCCGTACATGTCGGCGTGCCCGCGCGGTTCGAAGCACGGCATCCGGCGCAGCCCGTCGACGGCCGGGTCGGAGACGGCGAGGACCCTGCGGTCGGCCACCGTCCGGCCGGGGATGGCGACCGGCGGCTCGGCGACGATGCGGAAGGGCTCGCCGCCGGTGTGGTGGTCGACGGTACGGACATCGGACTGCGACATTGCGAGGCCCATCTGCCGGTGATCGGGTCCACCCGGATCGTACTGCCCGCACCCTGTCGTGATCTTCGCCTCCTCCCCGGTGGTCCTTGGCGGCTGTCATCTTTGGTTGACGGCCGGATGGATGTCAACCTAGGATGACAGCATGAAGGCCGACAGCGTCACCCTGCTGGCGGAGGCCACGAGCGGTGACGACCCGATCGTCTCGCTCGGCGCCACCGTCGAGCTCCGCCGCGAGCTGGAGCGCCTGGAGGCGGTGCTGGTCCGCCGGGCGCGGACCCAGGGCCGGACGTGGACGAGGATCGCCGCGGCCCTGGGCATCAGCAAGCAGGCGGTGCACAGGAAGTACGGCGGCCGGGGGCTGTTCCGCAACCAGGAGTAGCCCAACCGGGAACAGCCCGCGAGGACGGCACCGGACGCCGGCGACGGCGGCCCGGCGTCCCCGTGCGCACCGCCCCGAAATCGCGTGCCGTCCGTGGAAGCGCACGGTGCCCGGAAATCACGTGCCGCCCGGAGATCGCGTTTCGCGGGGAAACCGCACAGGGAAACCACACGCCGCCCCGGAAACCCCCGGGCGGCCGGCGAGGAGGAGGATCATGGCGGTGCCGTCAGTGACACGGGAGGCCCTCGCGGTGGCGGTGACGGCCAACCTGCCGGTCATCCTGTGGGGTGCGCCGGGCACCGGCAAGACGTCCGCGGTCACCGCGCTCGGTGCCGCCGCCGGGCTGCCGGTCGAGGTGGTGGTCGGCTCGATCCGTGAGCCCAGCGACTTCTCCGGGCTGCCGGTGCTGCGCGACGGCGGCACCTGGTTCGCGCCGCCGCGATGGGCCGAGCGGCTCGCCGCCGAGGGCGACGGCCTGCTGTTCCTCGACGAGCTGACCACCGCGCCGCCGGCCGTGCAGGCCGCCATGCTGCGGGTGGTGCTCGAACGCACGGTGGGCGACCTGGTGCTGCCGGAGCGGGTCCGGATCGTGGCCGCCGCCAACCCGCCCGAACAGGCCGCCGACGGCTGGGAGCTGTCCGCGCCGCTGGCCAACCGGCTCATCCACCTCGACTGGACGGTCTCCGCCGAGGACATCGCCGAGGGCTTCGCCGGCGGTTTCCCGGTGCCCGAGTTCGACATGAAAGACACGGCGGCGCCCGCCGAGGTGGCCGGGGCGCGGGCGCTGGTCGGGGCGTTCCTGCGGGCACGGCCGGAGCTCGTGCTGGCGGTCCCGGACAGCCCCGAGCGGGCCGGACGCGGCTGGCCCAGCCCGCGCAGCTGGGAGACGGCCGCCAGGGCGGTCGCGGCGTGCGACCACCTGGGCGCCGGCGAGCCGGTCCTGGCCGAGCTGGTGCTCGGCGCGGTCGGCGAGGCGGCCGGGTTCGAGCTGCTCTCCTGGCGCCGCAACCTCGACCTGCCCGATCCGGCGACCCTGCTGAAGGACCCGGAGGCCCGCCTGCCGGAACGGCTCGACCGGCTGCACGCCCTGCTCGGCGCGCTGGTGGCGCACGTGCGGGTGGACGGCACCCCGGACGCCTGGGAACGGGCCTGGACGGTGGTGGCCCGGGTCGCGCGTACGGCACCGGACGTCGCGGCCACCGCGGCCCGCTCCCTGGCCCGAGGGCGCCCCGAGGGCGCCACCCTGCCCGGGACGATGCTCGAACTCGCACCGGTGCTGCGGTCGGCGGGACTCCTGCGATGACCGCCGACAGCCCCGGCGTCCCGGCCCGCGAGGAGTACGGGGAGGCGGTGCGCGCCCGGATCGCCGCCGCCCGGCTGTGGGCGGCGCACCGGGCGCCGTACCTCGCCTCGGCCGTCTTCGCCCTCAACCCGGTGATCCTGGAACCGGTCCTGGACGAGGACACCGGCCTGCCGGTCGCGGACCCGGAGTTCCGCGCGTTCCCCGCCGACACCCGATGGAACCTGCACGTGGAACCGGGCACCGCGCTGGCCACCCCGGTGGAGGAGATCGGCTGGTGGATGCTGCACCACGTGGGCCATCTGGTACGCGGCCACGCGGCCCGCTCCCCGGTACGTCCCGAGCCGGGGCACCGGGTCGGTCACGCCGCCGGCGCGGCCGGCGACGAGGAGGCCCACCGCTGGAACCAGGCCGCCGACGCCGAGATCAACGACGACCTGGAGGACGGGGACCTGCGCGGCCCGGCCGGTGTGGTCTCGCCCGCCGAGCTGGGCCTCCCGCCCAACCGCACGGCCGAGGAGTACGTGCCGATGCTCGACGTGCTGGCCGAGGCCATGGGCCGTGGCGG
This sequence comes from Streptosporangium sp. NPDC002721, assembly GCF_042888905.1. NCBI lineage: Bacteria > Bacillati > Actinomycetota > Actinomycetes > Streptosporangiales > Streptosporangiaceae > Streptosporangium > Streptosporangium sp. NPDC002721. The sequence goes on along the minus strand of NZ_JBIAQI010000005.1, from coordinate 192,707 downwards.
CGGGGCACTCGCCGAGGCGATCGACTGCGGCGGCGCGGCGGACGGGCGGGAGCGCCCGTACGAGGACGGCGGCTCCGGCGAAGGGCTCACCCGGCTCGACCGGGAACTGCTCGAACGCTCCATCGCGGCCGGTATCCAGGACCGGGCGGGCGCGCGCGGCGAGGTGCCCGCCGGCTGGCGCCGCTGGGCCGGGGAGCGCGTGCGCCCGTCGGTGAACTGGCGGGCCCGCCTCGGCGCGCTGATCCGGCGCGGAGCCGGCACGGCGGCCGGGCGGACCGACTTCGGCTACCGCCGCCCGTCGCGCCGGGCCGGGGCGTACGCCGAAATCGTGCCGCCGTCGATGGTGCGCGCGGTCCCGGACACGGCACTGGTGATCGACACCTCCGGCAGCGTCACCGGCGACGTGCTGGACCGGCTGCTCGACGAGGTGGGCGGCGTCGTCGACGGGGTGGCCGGGCCCGACCGGCGGCTGCGGGCCATCTGCTGCGACGTCCGCCCGCACCCGGTCCAGGTGGTGCGCCGGGCGGGCGACATCGACCTGGTCGGCGGCGGCGGCACCGACATGCGGGCCGGCATCGCCGCGGCGATGGCCCTGCGGCCCCGCCCCGGCCTCGTCGTCGTGCTGACCGACGGGGAGACACCGTGGCCCGAGCGGCGCCCTCCGGCGTACATGGTCGTCTGCCTGGTCGGTGACGGCGGGCACGCGCCCGATTGGGCCGCCGTGGTGCGCGTCCCGGCGGACGCGCCGCGGCGGGTGACAACGAGAGGACAATCATGACGACGGGCTACTACGCCGACGAGCCTGCCCCCGAGCCGCTGCACGAGTGGCGGAGCTGCGGTTTCACCGTCGCCGAGGCGCGGCAGTGGATCGGCGACGGCTTCTCGATCACCGAGGCGGAGCGCTGGCGTGCGTCCGGCGTCTACACCGCCGCCGACGCGAGGCCGTGGCGCACCGCCGGAGCCACCCCGTACACCGTGGATCTCTGGTTGCGGGCCGGGATGACGCCGCGGGACGCGGTGCGGTGGCGCGAGTTCGGCTACCCGCCCCGGGAGGCGGCCGATCGGCACCTCGCCGGGGAGCGCCCGTACCCGCGCGGCCGGTTGTGGCGGCTGCTGCACCGGAACGCGCGTCCGGGCGAGGCGTTCGCCGACGAGGAACGCTCCGCAGGCATGCGGGAGCTGCTGCGGGCCGGCGTCCCGGTGGGCCTGGCACGCGCCTACGTCGATGCGGGCTGGGCCGGTGCCGGGGCGGTGGACTGGGCGAGGCACGGCATCGAGCCGGGCCAGGCGCGCGTCTTCGAAGCGCTCGGCCTGTCCGCCCGCGAGGCCGGGAGGGTGCTCGGCGCGGGGGAGGACGCGATCTCGCTGATGACCGGGTTCTGGCGGGCCGGGGTACCGCTGGAGGAGGTGGCCGCCTGGCGCGCGGCGGGTTTCACGGCCGCCGAGGCGGCCCGGATGCGGGCCGAGGGCACCGGCGTCGAGCAGGCCAGGGTGCTGCGGGCGTTGACCGGCGGCGACGAGCCCTGATCGGCGGGCCTTCGGCCGGCGGGCGGCGGGTCCTGACCGGTGGGGCTTGGAGCGGCGGGCGACGGGCCCTGATCGGCGGGCCTTCGGCCGGTGAGCGGCGGGTCCTGACCGGTGGGGCTTGGAGCGGCGGGCGGCGGGTCCCGGTCGGCGGGCGACGACGCCGGACGGCGGCCCCGCCGTTCGTGGTTCGGTAGGGTACGGCGGACCCCGCCACTTGGCAGATGTGAGGTGACGCCATGCCCGCCCAGCGTGCGGACGCCCGCCGCAACTACGCGCGCCTGCTCGCCGTGGCCGAGGAGGCGGTCGCCACGCACGGCGCCGACGCCTCCCTGGAGGAGATCGCCCGCGTCGCGGGAGTCGGGTCCGCCACCGTGCGCCGGCACTTCCCCAGCCGCCACGCGCTGCTGGAGGCGGTCTTCCGCGAGCGGGTCGAGGCCCTGTGCGCCCGCGCCCGCGAGCTGACCGGCAGGGCCGACACCCGGGCCGCGCTGCTGGAGTGGCTGGGCGCCGTCACCGCGGACGCCGCGACCATCCGGGGGCTGGCCGTCGCGCTGACCCGCGACCGGGCGGCGGGCCCTGACGTGGCGCACGAGCACTGCTGCTCGGCGCAGCTCACCGAGGCGGGCGACCCGCTGGTGCGCCGCGCCCTGGACGACGGCGCGCTGGCTCCGGGGGTGACCGTCGCCGACCTGCTCGCCCTGGTCACCGGCATCGCCCTGGCCACGGAGCACCACCCGGACCCCGCCGCAGAGGCGGGCCGGCTGCTCGGCCTGACCGTGGCGGGGATCAGCCCTCATCAGGGGTGAGCGGGGACCGGCGCCCCGGATCATGGTCTTTCACCGGTCGGTACGGTTTCCAGCGCTCCGCGCGGATTTCACCGCTCCGTACGGTCGGAACGTGACGTCGCCGAGGGGCGGCGGACCTTTCCGGCGGTGTCGCGCGGGTGCGCCGGACCGGCGATCCTGTGCTCCTACATGGATGTTTGCCCACCGGGGAGCGGGTAAGGGCTCGCTCGACAGGCGAAAACCCACGGGCCGGAATCCGCGGCCGGAATCCGCGGGCGGAGAACTCGCAAGGGAGAACCCGCGGGCGGGGAAAGAGGCGTCGCGGCGCGAGAGGGGCGTGGCGCGTCTGGAGGAGTGGCGCCTGCACGAGCGGCTCGTTCGGAGTTCGACCCCTGGCCCGATAGGTCCGGGACGAACGATCCGAGAGGTCCGGGACGAAGAACGATCTCTGCGGTCACGTCGGGGGAAGACATGAGTGCTGTTGCGCTGATCGTGGTGGACATGCTGAACCCCTACGACCACGAGGACGCCGACGAGCTGCAGAAGAGCGTCGAGCAGGTCGTGGAGCCCCTGGCGGGGCTGATGCGGCGTGCCCACCGGCATCGGGACGCCCAGCTGATCGTGGTCAACGACAACCACGGCGACTTCACCGCCACCCGCGAGGACCTGCAACGGCGCGCTCTGGAGGGCCGGCGGCCCGATCTGGTCGAGCCGGTGCTGCCGCCGGCCGACTGCGCCTTCATGCCCAAGGTGCGCCACAGCGCGTTCTTCGGCACGCCGCTGGAGTATCTGCTGCGCCGCGAGGGGATCGACACCGTCGTGCTGGCCGGACAGGTCACCGAGCAGTGCGTGCTCTACAGCGCGCTGGACGCCTATGTACGCGAGTTCTCCGTCCGGGTGGCCTCCGACTGCGTGGCCCACATCCACCCCGACCTCGCCGAGGCGTCGATGCGGATGATGGAGCGCAACATGCGCGCCGATCTGCTGCCCGCCGACCACTGCTTGGAATAACGAGCCACCGCCAAACCGCCCTTGATCACGACTTTTCCCGTCATGGATCCGGTGTGGAGGTTAATGCGGGAAAGACGAGGGCATCAGGGGCGTATGGCATGAGTTTCCGATAAATCCAGATATGCCGGTTATGCGACCATTTTTGTCACTGACGGTCGCACCGTCACCATGGCATGCGCCTTCACCGAATTCAGGAGTGAACCAGTCGCGCGACCTCACGACGAGACGCCTTTCCGGAAGATGAAGCCGCCGAGTTTCTCCCCGAATCCTTCACCTGAGCTTTTCTTCGCCATGGGAGATCGTGATGCTGCTTCCCGCGCCCCGAGGTCCCCTCACCGCCGCGCTCTTCGAACGGCTGGGACGACCCCCGCACGCCTTCGACCCGCCACCGGTCCCGGCCGGGGGATCGGTCCTCGACGACGAGGATCTCCAGCTGGCGCTCTTCGCCTGCTACGAGCTGCACTACCGGGGCTTCGAGGGGGTGAACGAGGACTGGGAGTGGGAGCTGTCGCTGCTGGCGGCCAGGAAGGCGCTGGAGCGGCGCTTCGAGGACGGTCTCGCGCGAGCCGTACCCCGTCCGTCCCCGGCTCCGGGCGTGCCGATGCGCCGCGCCCTGGCCGAACTGATCGCCGCCGACGAGGGGCCCCGCCTGTCGGCGTTCCTGGCCAGGCGGGCCGACCTGGAGCAGTTCCGCGAGTTCGTCACGCACCGCTCGATCTACCACCTCAAGGAGGCCGACCCGCACACCTGGGGGATCCCCAGGCTGAGTGGCGTACCCAAGGCGGCGCTGGTGGAGATCCAGGCCGACGAGTACGGCGGCGGGCGCGTCGAGCGGATGCATTCGGAGCTGTTCCGGGCCACCCTGCGCGGGCTGGAGCTGGACGACTCCTACGGCGCCCACCTGGATCGGGTCCCGGCGGTCACGCTGGCGATCTCCAACGCCATGTCGCTGTTCGGGCTGCACCGGCGCCACCTCGGGGCGCTGCTGGGCCACCTGGCGGCGTTCGAGATGACCTCCTCCGCGCCCAACCACCGCTACTCCCTGGGCCTGCGCAGGCTGGGCGGGGACGAGACGGCGAGGCGTTTCTACGACGAGCACGTCCAGGCCGACGCCGTCCACGAGCAGATCGCCGCGCACGACATGTGCGGCGGCTTCGTGGCCCAGCACCCCGCGCGGGCCGGTGACGTCCTGTACGGCGCGGCCTGCGCCCTGACGTTGGACCGGCTCTTCGCCGAGCACGTCCTGGATCACTGGCAGCGCGGCGCCTCCTCGCTGCGCGAGACGCGCCTGATGGCGGGGAGCCGATGACAGAGCCGTACCCGAACCCGGACACGACCCCGGACGCGGGCGGGGAGGCGGATCTCGGCATGGACTACGTGCTGCCGCTGCGCTGGAGCGACGACGCCGGCCTGGGGGAGCTGACCGCCTACCTGCGCCGGCTGCGCCCCCATGTCCGCGTCATCGTCGTCGACGGCTCCCCGGCCGCGCTGTTCGCCCGGCACGCCGCCCGCTGGAACGGCCTGGTGACGCATGTACGGCCCGACGGCGACCTCGGTTTCGCCAACGGAAAGGTCAACGGGGTGGTCACCGGGCTGCGCCGGGCCCGCGCCGAACACGTGATCATCGCCGACGACGACGTCCGCTACGACGCCGGCCAGCTGGCCCGGGTCGACGCCCTGCTGGAGGACGCCGACCTGGTCCGCCCGCAGAACCACTTCGACCCGATGCCCTGGCACGCCCGCTGGGACACCGCCCGCACCCTGCTCAACCGCGGCCTCGGCGCCGACTACCCCGGCACGTTCGGGGTGCGCCGCTCGACCTTCCGCGCGATGGGTGGCTACGACGGGGACGTGCTGTTCGAGAACCTCGAACTCATCCGCACCGTCCGCGCCCACGGGGGCCGTGAGGATCGCCGCCTCGATCTCTACGTCCGCCGCCTGCCGCCCGACCCGCGCCGTTTCTGGTCCCAGCGGGTGCGCCAGGCCTACGACGACCTCGCGCAACCGGCCCGCATGGCGTTCTTCCTCGCCCTCGGGCCCGCCGTGGTCCTGGCGCTGCTGCGGCGGCGTCCGGGGCCGGTCCTGGCCGGTGCCGGGCTGGCGGTGGGCCTGGCCGAGATCGGCCGCCGCCGCGCGGGCGGGCGGCGGATCTTCCCCCGCACCGGGGCCCTGTTCGCCCCGGTATGGATGCTGGAGCGGGCCGTCTGCAGCTGGCTGGCCCTGGGCACCCGGATCCTGCGCGGTGGCGTCTTCTACGCCGGCTGCCGGATACCGGTCGCCGCCCACCCGGCCCGCCACCTCAGGGCGCGCTCTCAGGCCGCCGCGTCTGACCCGCCCGAGGCTGCCCGATCGGGCTCGCCCGCGACCGGTGAAGCCGCGTCGAGCCCGATCGCGGTCCGCGAAGCCCCGTCGAGCCCGCCCGGTACTGCCCGGGGATCAGGCTCGCCCGCGACCGGTGAAGCCGCGTCGGGCCCGCCCGCGGCCCGGAAACCGGAACGCTTGTGCGAGCCGTCGCAGAACGGCTTGGACGCGGACCGGCCGCAGCGGCACAGCGCCACCGTCGCCCGGCCTGGCTCGATGACCACCCCGTCCTGAGTGAGCAGCGTGTACGGCCCCCGGATCAGCAGCGGCCCGTCCTCGCAGAGAGTCACTGTGACCGAATCATCCATTTTTAGAGCCATATGCCCCCTTGTGCCCGACGCACCCGTGAAGAAACGCCGATCACCTCTCCCGTGAAGCTCTTTTGGCGGCCCCCGGAGGACTCCGGTCAGGTGAGCTTGTCCTTGAGCTTGCCCAGCGGGCCGACCTCGGTGCCGAGGGCCGGGCCGGCCGGATCGCCCATGCTGCCGTCGTAGGTGGCGTACAGCTTGGGGTCGGGGGGCGGCGCGCTGGCCGGGCCGCCGAGCGGCTGGGGGTCGAGGAGGTAGGAGAACTCGTGGCGGCCGTCCGGCTGGATGCCGGAGGCCCAGCCTCCCAGCGTTCCGTCGGTTCCCTCCGACAGGTCCCAGATCGCCGAGGCGTGCTCGGCGTACTCCTCGTCGAACAGGTCGTTGGGGACGATGACCTCTTCCAGGCCGTCGGTCTGGAGCTCCTCGATGGCCTTCAGCCACATGTTCTGGTGCAGGGTGTCACGGGCCAGGTTGAACTTGAGCATGTCACGCACGCCCGGGTCGTCGGTCATGTGGTAGAGCCGGGCGGTCTGCAGGCGGCCCTGGGCCTCGGCGGCGACGTTGGCGCGGAAGTCGGCCAGCAGGTTGCCGCTGGCCACGATGTAGCGGCCGTTCCAGGGGTAGCCGTTGCTGTCGGCGAGCAGGGGGCCGCCGCCGGAGACGATGACCTGCTGGGGGTCCATGCCGCCCAGCACGGCGCCGACCACGGGGTCGGCGGCGGCCATCTTCGAGGTGGCGGTGGCGGGTGCGCCCTCCAGCAGCCGGGCGATCATGGTGGCGATCATCTCGACGTGACCGATCTCCTCGGTCGCGATGTCCATGATCAGATCCTTGTACTTGCCGGACATCCGGCAGTTCCAGCCCTGCATCAGGTACTGCATGGTGACGGTCATCTCGCCGTAGGCGCCGCCGATCAGTTCCTGGAGCTTGTGGGCGTAGGCCGGGTCGGGCTTCTCCGGCTTGGCCTCGAACTGCAGATGCTTGGTGTGCAAGAACATCGACCGCTCCTCGTGTCGGGCTCCGTGTCCGGAGCCGCACGGAGACGCGCGTCGCCTGCCGACGAGAGAGCGCGACCCCGTCTGGTGGATCTGGTGGGGGTCACCTGTGAATCCCAGCAGACCCGCCCGCGAGGCTGTGACAACGACATGCCCGTCTTTGTCGTCAACCTCCTAAAATCCCGGCCACGAACGGACGGTCCGCGTCCGGTACGCACGGAGCCCCGGGCGGCACTCCGGCGCCGGTGTGCGCGCGGGGGCGCGAACACCTCCCCATCTCTCAAATTCAATACCGGAGTGACAAGAAATGCTGCAACCACCAACCAATCCGGCTTTCTGGGCCAGCATGCGCGAAGGTATCGTGATGGTCCGTGACGACGCTTCGTTCAGCGGGGCCGCCGACGGGAGGACGGTGTCGCGGATGAGACGCCGGCCGCGGACGAGCCGGCCACGACGGTGGGAGCGGTCGCCGTGATCGAGTTCACCGGCGTCGTCGTGGAGATCGCCGACCCCGCTCGCCTGGCGAGCCAGTAAGGAGCCCTTGTTGTCCAGGCGCGTTTCCCGGTGGGCCGTCACGGTCCCCCTCGCCCTCACCCTGGCCGCCCTGTCGGGCTGTGGCTCCGGCGCCCCGGCCACCCCCGCCTCTCCGGGGGCGTCGGCGCCGCCGGACGGGGCCGCGACGCTGACGGTGTTCGCCGCCGCGTCGCTGACCGGCACGTTCACCGAGCTGGGCAGGACCTTCGAGGCCGCGCACCCGGGCACCACGGTGCGCTTCAACTTCGGCTCCAGCGCCACCCTGGCCCAGCAGATCGTCGCCGGAGCCCCGGCCGACGTCTTCGCCGCCGCGAGCCCGGCCACGATGAAGACCGTCACCGACGCCTCCCTGGCAGCCTCGCCGGCCACGTTCGCGCGCAACAGCCTGCAGATCGCCGTCCCGGCCGACAACCCGGCCGGGGTCGACGCCCTGGCGGACCTGACCGACCCGAAGGTCAAGGTCGCGCTGTGCGCCGAGCAGGTGCCCTGCGGCGCCGCCGCCGTCAAGGCCCTGGCCGCCGCCGGGCTGAAGGTCACCCCCGTCACCCTGGAACAGGACGTCAAGGCCACCCTCACCAAGGTCGAGCTCGGCGAGGTCGACGCCGCCCTCGTCTACAGGACCGACGTCCTCGCCTCCGGCGGCAAGGTCGGCGGCATCGACTTCCCCGAGGCCGAAAAGGCGATCAACGACTACCCGATCGCCTCGCTCTCCACGGCGCCCGCCCCCGAGGCGGCGAGGCGGTTCGTCGACCTGGTGCTGTCGCGGCAGGGTGAGGAAGTGCTGACCAAAGCGGGTTTCCAGGCCCCCTGATACGCGATAGCGGTGCCCCTGTCATCGGAGGGCACGGACAACAGGGGCGGTACGGGCGCGGACGGGCGGCCGGCACGGGTACGGCGCGCGGTGAAGCAGGGGCGCGACGCGCGGAAGGCAGGGGCACGGCGAGCGGGCGGCAGGGGTATGACACGCGGGCGGCACGGGCGCGGCGAACGGAAGGCAGGGGCGCGACGCGCGGAGGGCAGGGGTACGGCGAGCGGGCGGCACGGGTACGACGCGCGGAAGGCAGGGGCGCGACGCGCGGAGGGCACGGGTGCGGCGAGCGGAAAGCGGGGGCGCGACGCGCGGAAGGCGCGAGCGAGAGCAGTGCCCTTTGTCGCCGCCCGGCAAACGGACTACCCTCGCCCCTGTCCAGTCCGAACGGGCCTTCGAGTCCAGGAGCCGCCGCGCGACCATGACCACACCCGCCGCATGCCACGCCACCCCGACGGGCGCGTTTGTGCGAGCCACACAACTCCGGCCGCGAAACACGCTTAGTCCCCACCATTCCGGGATCCGGGGACAGTCGAGAGTATGTACCCCGGTTACGGCGGGGACGACCGCCGTGTTCACCGTCTTCGAAAGGCCCGCTCAGTGTTCAGTCGTGTCGCCATCGTCAACCGTGGTGAAGCCGCCATGCGGCTCATCCACGCCGTTCAGGACCTAGCAGCGGAGACGGGCACACAGATCGAGACCGTCGCCCTGTACACCGACTCCGACCGGACGGCCACGTTCGTCCGCGAGGCCGACATCTCCTACGACCTGGGACTCGCCGCGAACCGGCCGTACCTGGACCACGCGGTCCTGCGGAGGGCCCTGGTCGAGACCGGTGCGGACGCGGCCTGGGTCGGCTGGGGCTTCGTGGCCGAGGACCCGGCGTTCGCCGACCTGTGCGCCGAGATCGGCGTGACGTTCGTCGGCCCGGGGGCCGAGGCGATGCGCAAGCTGGGCGACAAGATCGGCTCGAAGCTGATCGCCGAAGAGGTCGGGGTGCCCGTCGCGCCGTGGAGCCGGGGCCCGGTGGAGACGCTGGAGGAGGCGAAGGCGGCGGCGGAGCGGATCGGCTACCCGCTGATGCTGAAGGCGACCGCGGGCGGCGGCGGCCGCGGCATCCGGATGGTCGCCGACGCCGACGAGCTCTCCCAGGCCTACGAGCTGACGCGCCAGGAGGCCGCGCGCGCGTTCGGCAGCGGCGTCGTGTTCCTGGAGCGCCTGGTGACGGGCGCCCGGCACGTCGAGGTGCAGGTCATCGCCGATGGGCAGGGCACCGCGTGGGCGCTGGGCGTGCGCGACTGCTCCGTGCAGCGGCGCAACCAGAAGATCATCGAGGAGTCCGCCTCCCCGGTCCTCGACGCCGGCCAGGTCGCCGAGCTGAAGGCGGCGGCCGAGCGGCTCGTGCTCGCGGTGGACTACAAGGGCGCGGGCACCGTCGAGTTCCTGTACCACCCCGGCGAGCGGCTGTTCGCGTTCCTTGAGGTCAACACGCGCCTGCAGGTCGAGCACCCGATCACCGAGATCACCACCGGCGTCGACCTGGTGAAGGCCCAGCTGCACGTCGCGGCGGGCGGCAGGCTCGAAGGCGACGCCCCGGCGGAGTGGGGGCACGCCGTCGAGGCGCGCCTGAACGCCGAGGACCCCGACCGCGACTTCGCCCCCTCGCCCGGCCGGATCGCGCGGCTGGCGCTGCCCAGCGGCCCCGGCATCCGGGTGGACACCGGGTTCAGCGAGGGCGACACGATCCCCGCCGACTTCGACTCGATGATCGCCAAGATCATCGCGCACGGCCGTGACCGCACGGAGGCGCTGGCCCGCCTGCGCCGCGCGATGTCGCAGACAACCGTGATCATCGAGGGCGGCGTGACGAACAAGGGCTTCGTCCGCACGCTGCTCGACGAGCCCGCGGTGATCGACGGGTCCGCCGACACCGGCTGGATCGACCGGGTGCGCGCCCAGGGCGCCCTCGTCTCCCATCGGCACTCCGCGATCGCGCTGATCGCCGCCGCCGTCGAGGCCTACGAGGACGAGGAGGCCGTGACGCGGCAGCGCTTCCTGACCACCGCGCACGGCGGCCGTCCCCAGTCGCAGCACGAGAGCGGGCGCGCGCTGGAGCTCAAGCTCCGCGACGTCGGCTACCGCGTCCGGGTCGCCCGCACCGGCGGCCACCGCTTCCGCGTCGGCATCTCGGCGGGCGGCCCCGAGCACGCGGCCGACGTCGACATCGAGCGCTTCGACGAGCACAGCGGCCAGATCACCGTGAACGGTGTCCGCTTCAAGGTCGTCATGAGCACCCACGGCCCGATCCACCTGGTCGAGGTCGACGGCGTCACCCACCGGATCAGCCGCGACGAGGGCGGCATCGTGCGCTCGCCCGTGCCCGCGCTCGTGGTGGCCACGCCGCTGCAGGCGGGCGACGAGGTCGAGGCCGGGGCTCCGCTGCTCGTGGTCGAGAGCATGAAGATGGAGACCGTGCTGCGCGCGCCGTTCCGCGGCCGGGTGCGGGAGCTCGCGGTGTCGGTCGGCAGCCAGGTGGAGGCGGGCGCGCGCCTGCTGCGCCTGGAGCCGCTGGGCGACGGCGACGGGGCCGCCGGTCCGGTGGCCGAGGCGCGCGAGGTCGAGCTGGACCTGCCCGCCGAGCCGGTGGGCGTGCCCGCGGCCGAGCGGGTCGCGCGCGGGCTGCAGGACCTGCGCAACCTCCTGCTGGGCTTCGACATCGACTCGCAGGACGAGAAGCGCCTGCTCGACGACTACCTGGCCGCGCGCGCCGAGCTCGCCGACAGGGGCGAGCACGAGCCGGCCGGCGAGGTCGAGCTGCTGCGCCTGTTCGCCGACCTGAGCGAGCTGAGCCGCAACCGGCCCGCCGGGGAGGAGACGAAGCCCGACTCCTCGGTGCACAGCCCCCGCGAGCACTTCCACACCTACCTGCAGTACCTCGACCCCGACCGGGCCGGGCTGTCGGAGAGCTTCCGCCAGCGGCTCACCCACGTGCTGTCCCGCTACGGCGTCGAGGGCCTGGAGCGCACGCCGGAGCTGGAGGACGCGGTCTTCCGGATCTTCCTCGCCCAGCGGCGCGCGTCCACCGACGTCGCCGTGGTGACGACCCTGCTGAGCCGGTGGGTGAAGGAGGCCCCGCCCGCCCAGGCGGACCGCGTCACCGTCGGCCTGGCGCTGGAGCACCTGGTCGCCGCCACCCAGGTCCGGTTCCCCGCCGTCGCGGACCTGGCGCGCGGCGTGGTGTTCGCCTGGTTCGCCCAGCCGCTGCTGCGCCGCACCCGCGCCAAGGTCTACACGGCCGTACGCAAGCACCTGCGCCACCTCGACCGGCACCCGGACGCGCCCGACCGCGCCGAGCGGATCTCCGCCATGGTCGCCAGCGCCGAGCCGCTGGTCCGGCTGATCGGCCAGCGGATCGGCCGCGAGGGCACCGACCCCGTGCCGCTGCTGGAGGTGCTGAGCCGCCGCTACTACGGCAACCGCGCGCTCAGCGGCATCCGGGTGAGCAGGGTGGCGGGCTGCACGTTCGTCGTCGCCGACCACCGCACCGCGATCGGCGACGGCCGCGTCGTGGCCACCGCGGTCGACTTCATGGCGCTGGCCGGGGCGGTCAAGGCGGTCGGCGAGTTCGCCGGTGACGGCGAGCTGGTGGCGGACATCTACCTGACCTGGCCGGACGGCCCGAGCGACCCCGACGAGATGGCCGCGCGCCTGCGCGAGGTCGTGGTCGCGCAGGCGCCCTCGAACCGGGTCGGCCGCATCGTCACGACCGTCGCGGGCGACAGCGGCGCCGTGATGCACCACCACTTCACCTTCCGGCCGTCCGCGGAGGGCTTCGTGGAGGAGCGCCTGCTGCGCGGCCTGCACCCGCGCATCGCCGAGCGCATGCAGCTGGAGCGGCTGCGCGACTTCGACCTCACCCGGCTGCCCGCGCCCGACGAGGAGGTCTACCTCTTCCGGGCCACGGCACGGCAGAACCCGTCCGACGAGCGCCTCGTCGCCCTGGGACAGGTCCGCGACCTGACCCCGCTGCGCGACGACGAGGGCAGGCTCGTCGCGCTGCCCGCGGCCGAGAACATCCTGGCCACCTGCCTCGACGCGATCCGCCGGGCCAAGAAGCCCGGCGCGAAGGCGTCCGCCACGAACCGGATCGTCATCTACGTGTGGCCGCCGAACGACCTCTCGCCGGAGGACCTGAACACCGTGGCCAGGCGCGTGCTGCCGACCACGGCGGGCGCGGGCCTGGAGGAGGTGCTGTTCCTCGGCAGGCGCCGTGACGGCGCCACCGGCGAGCTCGTCGACATCGCCGTCCGGATCGGCTACGACGTGGGCTCCGGCGTGCAGCTGTCCGTCGTGCCGCCGCCGACCGAGCCCATCGAGCCGCTGGACGACTACCGCCAGGAGGTGCTGCGCGCGCACAGCCGGGGCACCCACCACCCGTACGAGCTGACCGGCATGCTCGCCGGGCCGTTCGGCTCGTTCACCGAGTACGACCTGGACGAGCGCTCGGAGCTGGTGCCGGTGAACCGGCCCAAGGGGCGCAACACCGCCGCGCTCGTCGCGGGTGTCGTCAGCACGCCCACGCCGCGCCACCCGGAGGGCATGACCCGCGTCGTGCTGCTGGGCGACCCGACCAAGGCGCTCGGCGCGCTGTCGGAGCCCGAGTGCGCGCGGGTGATCGCCGCGCTCGACCTGGCCGAGCGGATGCGGGTGCCGCTGGAGTGGTTCGCGCTCTCCGCGGGCGCCCGGATCTCGATGTCGTCCGGCACCGAGAACATGGACTGGGTGGCGGCCGCGCTGAAGCGGATCGTGACCTTCACCCAGGACGGCGGCGAGATCAACATCGTGGTCGCGGGCATCAACGTCGGCGCCCAGCCGTACTGGAACGCCGAGGCCACGATGCTCATGCACACCAAGGGCATCCTGGTGATGACGCCCGACTCCGCGATGGTGCTGACGGGCAAGCAGTCGCTCGACTTCTCCGGCGGCGTGTCGGCCGAGGACAACCACGGCATCGGCGGGTACGACCGGATCATGGGCCCGAACGGCCAGGCACAGTACTGGGCCCCGGACATCCGCGGCGCGCGCGAGGTCCTGATGTCGCACTACGACCACAGCTACGTCGCGCCGGGCGAGAGCGGGCCGCGCAGGACGGTCACCGGCGACCCGCTGGACCGCGACGTGTCGACGTTCCCGCACGCGGCGCCCGACAGCGACTTCACGACGGTGGGCCAGATCTTCTCCGCCGAGTCCAACCCGGACCGCAAGAAGCCGTTCGACATCCGCACCGTGATGCGCGCGCTGTCCGACCAGGACCACCCGGTGCTGGAGCGGTGGGCGGGCATGGCCGACGCCGACACCGCCGCGGTCCAGGACGTCCATCTCGGCGGCCGGCCGGTGTGCCTGCTGGGCATCGAGTCCCGGTCGGTGCCGCGTCGCGGGTTCCCGCCCACCGACGGCCCGGACACCTACACCGCGGGCACCCTGTTCCCGCGCTCGTCCAAGAAGGCCGCCCGTGCCATCAACGCCGCCAGCGGCAACCGCCCGCTGGTCGTGCTGGCCAACCTGTCGGGGTTCGACGGGTCACCGGAGTCGATGCGCAAGCTGCAGCTGGAGTACGGGGCGGAGATCGGCCGCGCGGTGGTGAACTTCAAGGGCCCCATCGTGTTCTGCGTGATCTCGCGGTACCACGGTGGCGCGTTCGTGGTGTTCTCCAAGGCGCTCAACCCGAACATGACCGTGCTCGCGGTCGAGGGCTCGTTCGCCTCGGTGCTCGGCGGCGCCCCGGCTGCCGCGGTGGTCTTCGCGCGCGACGTCGACAAGCGGACCGGCAACGACCCCCGCGTGCTCGCGCTCGCCGCCCGCGTCGCCGAGGCCCCGGCCGCCACCCGGTCCGCGCTCGCCACCGAGCTGGCCGATCTGCGCTCGTCCGTACGGGCCGAGAAGCTCACCGAGGTGGCCACCGAGTTCGACCGCGTGCACAGCATCCAGCGGGCGGTCGACGTCGGCTCGGTGGACATGATCATCAGCTGCGCCGAGCTGCGGCCGAGGATCATCGAAGCGGTCGAGAAGGGGCTCGCCCGGCAGGGCTGACCCGGTGCCCTCACCCACGCGTGGGCGAGGGCGAGGGCACCGATGCGCCGGCCGGGTCGTGGCCGAGGTCGACGGCCGCGGAGCCCTCGCCCGCCGCCTGATCCGCGAGGGTCAGCCGACGCTGGTGATGACGGCGAAGCGCGCGCCGTGGGGGTCGGAGACCACGGCGAAACGGCCGACGCCCTCGATGTCCGAGGCGGGGGCGACGAGATCGCCGCCGAGCTCCCGGACCCGGACGGCGGACGCGTCACAGTCGGCCACCTCGAAGTACGGCAGCCAGTGCGGCCTGTCGCCCGCCTGGAGCGGCTTGACGCCTCCCAGGCCCGGGTTGTCGCCCTCGGAGGTCGACAGCAGGAGGTAGGGCATGTCGCCGAACGTGATGTCCTGGATGCTCCAGTCGAAGACCGCCCGGTAGAAGGGGCGGACGGCCTCCGGGTCGGGGACGTACAGCTCGAACCAGGCCAGGGAGCCGTTCTCGGTGACGAGGTCCAGGCCCTTGGTGGTGCCCGGCTGCCAGACGGCGAACTCGGCGCCGCCGGGGTCGGTGAACCCGGCCATCCGGCCCTTGGTGAAGACGTCGTCCGGCGCGACGCGCACCGTACCGCCCGCCTGCTCGACGGCCTTCGCCGTGGTGTCGGCGTCGGCGGTCTGGAAATAGGGCGTCCAGGCCGAGACCGCCCCCTCCTCGCTGAGCGGCCCGACGGCGGCGACGGTTCTGCCGTCGAGCTGGAAGAAGCCGTAGCCGCCCGCCTGGGGACCGGCCGACTGGAAGCTCCAGCCGAACAGGGGGCCGTAGAAGGCGGTGGACGCCTCGGTGTCGGGCGTGCCCAGGTCGATCCAGTTGGGAGAGCCGGGGACGTAGCTGGTGGTGAGCATGACCTCTTCCTTCGATGCGTTCACGTGCCGGTGACCTGTCTTCCAGGCTTCCGTGCACAGGGGCGAAACCAGTGAGCCGGGCGCCCGTCAGCCTGCCAGATCCCGCCGACAGTTCCCTCCCGCCCGCACCCGGTGCGCGGGCGGCCGGGCGGTCCGGCACGTCTCGGCCGGCGAGAGTACGGGCGGCGCCGGGTGCGGCCCGCGCGGACCCCGCGGCGCGTCCGCCGCTTCCGAGATGGCGGGGGGGCCGGGGACGGCGCCGCCACGGTGTTCACGCCGGGCGTCACCGGGCGGGCCTCGTGCGGGCGCTCAGGTGAAGCGCCGGTAGGTGATGGGCTGCGCCCCCACCACATCCTGGATCTTGACGTGGTCGCCCGGCTTCGGGGCGGCGATCATCTGGCCGTCGCCCATGTAGACGCCGCAGTGGGTGGCCGGATCGCCGAAGAAGACGATGTCGCCCGGCTGCGGCGGGCCGGTGATCGGCTGGCCGCTCGCCTGGTACCCGGCGGCGGTGTTGTCCCCGATCTTGATCCCCGCCTCGTTCAGCGAGACGTGCACCAGGCCGCTGCAGTCGAACGTGTCGGGCCCGTCGGTGCCGAAGACGTAGGGCTTGCCGATGTGGCTCCGCGCGGCGGCCACGACGTCGGCCCCGGTGCCGTCGCCGGTGACCGTGTACGGGATCGCCTGGCCTCCACCGCCTCCGCCACCCGAGCCGCTCCCGCCACCCGAGCCGCCACCGCTGCCTCCGGACGACGATCCGCCACCGCCGTCGCCACCGTTGCCGCCGCCCTGGGAGCCGGGTTCCGTACCGGCGAGCGTGGTGCGGAACTCCTCCTCGGGCACCGGCACCCACCGGGTGGTGTGCCCGGAGCCGGGAACGAAGTCCTGGTCGCCCGCGGCCGGGATGGCGGAGAACACCGTGGTGTCGCCGAGATGCTTGTCGATCTCGCGCCGCGCGGCCGACAGCGCGGTCTCGGCCGTTTCGACGTGCTCGCGCACGAGGGACGCCGTCATCTCGACCTGCTGGCCGATGCCCGGCTTGAGCTGCTCCTCGGTGGCCTGCGGGTAGCGGCGCCGGTATTCCGCCACCCAGGCCAGCAGGTCACCGCAGACGCGCTCGGTGTTCGACCTCGCCGTCTCGACGGCGTCCGCGGCGGTGTCCAGAGAGCCCGCGCAGTCGCCCAGCGCGTCCCGCAGGGAGTCGCCCGCCTTGCTGTACCGCCGCATGTACGCCACGAACGCGTCGGCGGAGGCGCCCTTCCAGGCGACGTCCACCTGGTTGACCGCGTTGTTCAGGAGGGTGAACGGCTCGGTGGACGAACCGGCCGCCTTGCGCCACCGGGCGGCGATCGCCCGGATCGCGCCGGGGTCCCCGTCCGTCTTCTTCGCCAGCGCGACCAGGGCCTGCCCCCCGGGCAGCGCCGCGACGGCGTTCATGTCGGTCATATGGCGGGAAGGTGGTTCGTGGTGCCCCGCTCGGCCGCGGTCACGTTGTCCTCGATCGTGTCCAGAGCGCGCTCGACGCCGTCAAGACGGCTCTTCACCGTGCCCAGCTCGCTGTCCGCGTGCCCCTCGACCCGGCCGATCGCGCCGGCCAGCTCCTGGGCGCCGGCCAGGGTCCCGAAGAGCGACGAGCTCGCGCCGCCCTTGGCCGGGAAGTCGTCGCCGACGGTGGCGAGCTTCCTCCCCTGGGTGTTCACCGTGACGCGCAGCTTGGCCAGCGCCTCGCGATTCAGATCAAGCTTTCCCACCGGAGCCGGCTCCCTCCGCCGCCGCCGAGAGACCACCTGCTCGGACGCCGGTCTGGCTCGTTGACCGGTTGCTTGCCCACCGTCCGGCCATATCTACCAAGAAGAGATCATAACAACCGAGTGACGATCATCGCAGTACAAAAGAGCATCTGTCAGCCCAAGCGGTGCTCGTACATCTTCCGTAGTTCCTCCACGCGGCCCTCGGGCCGGTGCCGGGGCCGGTCCTGGACGGCCGCGAAGAGCGTCTCCAGGTGCGCCTGCCAGGCGGCGAGCGCCGTCGCGCGGAGATCGGCCAGTCGTGCGGGAACCGTCTGCGTCAGCACGACCCGGGTGCCCTGCTCGGGGTCGTGCGCGAGCTCCCAGCGCACCCGCCCCGCGGGCTCGCCGTCATGGAGCCACTCGTACTCCAGGACGCGCGGCGCCCCGGCCTCCGTCACCGGACCCGCGGGCACGTACGGGTTCGTGAACCACCCCGGCGGCTCCGCGCCCGGCCGGGGGGCGTCCCGCTCGACGAGGACGTCCCATACCTCCTCGACGGGCTTCCACATCAGGTCGCGCGCGAACCTCACGAGGTGGCCGTCGCCGCTCTCCCGCGTCTCGCCCTCGGCGAGCCCGAAGGCCTCGGCGTAGGCCCCGATGCGATCGACCAGGTTCGAGGGCTGTTCGAAGGCCTCGCCGTCCAGCCTGGCCGACAGCGCGGCCAGGCAGGTGTCCCAGCCTGCCGCGGTACGGCCCGCGGTCAACCTGCCGGTCCACCCGCCTCCCAGCGTGTGGGTGAGGACGAGCCGGCAGCCCGGCCCGTCGGGGAGCACCTCGAAGCGCAGCACGTCCTGGTTCCAGCGGAAGGCGTACACCTTCGGGGGGTCGAGTTCCAGGATCCGGCCGTGGGTGACGTCGTCCCCGCCCTCGAAGGTGAAGCGCATCTCGGCGCCGACGACCTGCTCGGTCTCCACCGCCGCCGGGAACCAGTGGACCATCTCGGCCGGGCTGGTGACGGCCTTCCAGACCTTCTCGGGGGAGTGGGCCAGCCGCCGTTCGAAGCGCAGCACCGGCCGGCCGTCGACGGTCCGCAGGGTCGCCTGTTGTTCTTCCACTGCATCATCCTTTTTTGTGTTTTGTCGGATTCCTGATGTCCTGTCAGGTCTCTTCCGGCATGGTGTCGAGGTGGCGTTCGAGCGCGTCCAGGCTGGTCTCCCACATGCTCCGGTACGGCTCCAGCCAGGCGGCCATCTCGGCGAGCGGTTCCGGTCGCAGCCGGTACCACCGGCGCTGCGCGTCCTGCCTGACCTCGACCAGGCCCGCCTCGCGCAGGATCCTCAGGTGTTTCGACACCGTCGGCTGGGTCAGCGCGAGCCGCTCCACCAGGTCGCCCACCGGACGCTCGCCGGTGCGGAGCAGGTCGAGGATCTCCCGGCGCCTGGGCTCGGCCAGCACTTCGAATGTGGTTGCCACTTCAGCAATATAGCCGTGTTGACATATAAACTGTCAAGGAGCGCGAAGGGCGATCCGGGTGTCGCATCCGGCATGTATGTGGTCCGACCGGTTTTCAGGCGGGCGACGGGGCGCCGACGCCGGAGGGTGGGCGGCCGGAGGTTCTGGCGTGGTGCGTCCGTGGGTAAGGGGTGGTTGTAAATCGAATGATCGCCGACCCGTCGCCACAGCAGGACGGGCTCACCGTCGTCGGTGGTTTCGAGCCGGAAGGTGGCGCGCCCGTCCGGAGAGGCGAAGTTCCAGGTCAGCGAGTAGATGTCGGTGTCCGTGAGCTTGTGGATACGCAGCCTTGCCGGCCATGGCACGCGGCCGGCGTGCGCTCCCTGCTCGAGCGCGGGGAGAAGGTGTTTGTGGACGGCGTCCTTGAACATGGCGTAGTGCTCGGCAGGAAGTCGTGACGCGTCCCGCAGAAAGGACGCCGTACGCGCGTATCTCACCGTGGGTCGTCTCCCCGGACGGCGTCGATCTCGGCGAGCATGTCGTCCATGCTGTCGAACGTCCGCACGCGACCTTCCTGGACGTCCGTATCGGCTTCGCTCTCGGCGGACTGCCAGCCGGAGGTCCAGTACCAGGCTTCGTCGGCGGGGACGATCGCCGCCACGCGGCGGCCGTGATCGGTGAGGTAGGCGATGGTGTTGCGCTCGGCCGCGGCGTTGATGACATCGGGCAGGTGGCCGTCTGCCTCGTCCAACGGGACCTCGAACGCGTTCTCGCCCATGTCGTGAGTGTAGGTCGTGACCTGGGTGGGGGGCATGCCTCAAGGGCAGTCGTACGGATGCGTTGAGTAATCACCTTCTTGCCGGAGAGCTGGAATCCGCTTTGTTCGCCCTCGGCCCCGTGCCCCCTTCGCGCCGCTCCGTCGCTCGGGGCGGCGCGATGCCGTGGCCGCCGGGGTCTCAGCGGGAGACGGTCTCGATTCTCCGCCGCCTGGCCAGGACCAGCACCACGATCGCGTAGAGGCCGAGCTGCACCACGGTTCCCGCCAGGGTCTGCCAGGGCACCGACCCCTGCTTCAGCGCCTCCGACAGGGTCCCGTCGGCGCCGCTGACCCCGAACGCCAGCACGTTGTTGACCACGTGCAGGGCGATGGCGGCCTCCAGGCCGCCGGTCCGCACCGCCAGCCAGCCCATCAGCGCCCCGAAGGCGAAGACGTCGACGATGCCCCAGTCGATGTAGGCGTGTACGGCGGTGAAGCCGACGGCGCTCAGCAGGATGCCCGGCCACGGGTTGGAGAGGAAGGCGCCGAACGCCTGGAGCAGCCATCCCCGGAAGACGTACTCCTCGGCGGCGGCCTGGAAGGGCACCAGGAGCAGGGTGATGACCAGGGCGGGCAGGAAACGCTCCCAGCCGACCCAGCCGAACATGTCGCCGAGGTCCTTGCCCGAGACGACGTAGGTGAGGGCGACCGCGGCCTGGCCCAGCGCCACGGCGGCGATCGCCACCGCCGCGCACCACGCCATCCACCGCCACCTCAGGCGGCCCATGACGGAGGAGAGGGTGCCGGGCGGGCGCCGCTGGATCCACGCCACCACGCCGTACACGATCGGCAGGACGACCGCGATCGAGAGCAGGTTGATCCCCAGGTCGACCACCGGATCGGTGAAGATCTGCCCGCCGGATTCGTTCATCTCGGCGCCCACGACCACGCCGACCGTCGCACCGCCGAGGATGACGACGAGCCCGGCGAGCATCAGGCCCGCGAGCCCCGCGACCGTGCCCAGCACCGGCCGCCACCAGGCGTGCAGGCGGTTGCGCGCCAGCCGGTCGTAGCGGCTGCCGGGCGGCGCCGGCACCAGCCAGGGGTCACGCCGGGGCGGGGGCGGGAAGTGCTCCATGGGGACGCCGGGCGGGTAGGGGGTGCCGGGGGCGTCGAACGGGTGAGGAGCGGCGGGCATGCCGGACGCGTTGGGAGCGCCGGACGTGCTGGAAGCGCCCGGCGGGTAAGGGGCGCTGGGGACGCCGGGAGTGCCGGGGACACCGGAGCGAGGGGCGCCGGGTGCGCCGGAGGTGCCGGGATCGCCAGGAGGGCCGGGCGGGTGGGGCGGCGGGCCGGGAGGCCGGAGGGGCTCCGCCCCGGGCCGGGGGTCCTGGGGGACGTGCATGGCTTTGTTCCGTTCCGAAGGGTTCACGGAGTTTAAGGGTTGGGGAGCGGGACGCGCCTCGCCGAGCTCGACGCTCCACCCGAGATCCCGAGATCCCGGAATCCCTCCCGGCACAACGACACCCGGTGCCGTTCGGTTCCGCGCGGCCTTTTTTCGAGATCGCCACGGGTCCCCGGCGGGCGATCCCGGTGAGAGCCCCGGCCGCGAGCTCTCGGCATCCGGTTCGACCTGGTGCTTCGTGGATGGATCTCGCCGGGCGGGGTAGGTCGCCGATCAACGTCCACGACCGGCCGGCGACCCCGGCGCCGAGACCGGGGGCTCCAGAACCGGAGGAATCGAGATGAGTGAATACGAGCGTTCCCGTACGATCGCCGCGTCACCGGAGGCGGTGTTCGAGCGGGCGGGCGACCTGGACAGCCTCGACGAGTGGCTCCCGCACGACCTGCACGTACGCCCGGGAGAGCTGCCCGCGGTGACGGTGCACGAGGACGCCACCGGGCAGGACGCCCGCGCGCTGCTGCGCACCGACCACGACCAGCTCCGGATGGAGTGGGGAACCCGCGACAACGGCAGTTACGCCGGATGGCTCCAGGTGGCCGGCATCGGCGACACCGAGAGCGAGGTGACGATCCACCTGTCCTTCTTCGACGAGGCGCACGCCCCGCCGGGCGACGCCGCCGACCGGGCGCTCGACGACAGCCTGGAGCGGCTGGCCGGTCAGGTGGACCGGCGGGGCGGCTGATCCCCGTCCGGCCCCCGCGGGCGGCTGACCACGCCCGGTCGCACGCCGGGCCGGGTCCGGTTCCGGTGGACCTTCCGGCCCTGCCCAGGAAGGTCCCGGAACCCGGGGCCCGGGGTCCGGGAAGGGCTCACGCCCCGCGGACGTTGGTCATGATCGCGTAGACCGAGGTGGAGGCCGTCATGAACAGCCAGTTGCGCTTGAGGCCGCCGAAGACCAGGTTGGAGGTCTTCTCCGGAAGCCGGAGCCTGCCGATCAGGGTGCCGTCCGGGGCGAAGCAGTGCAGCCCCTCGTGCGTCGCCGCCCAGATCCGGCCGGTGGTGTCGAGCCTGATCCCGTCGATGCCGCCCGCCGAGCACTCCAGGAGCACCCTGCCGTTCTCCAGCGCGTCGCCGCGCACGTCGAAGACCCGCAGATGCTTGCGCTGGGTGTCGGCGACGTAGAGCAGGGACTCGTCCGGTGAGAAGGCCAGGCCGTTGGGGCGGGCGAAGTCGTCGGCCACCGCCGTGACCTCCCCGGTGGCTGGGTCGAGACGGTAGACCTGGTCGTTGCCGATCTCGCTCTCCGCGCGGTGCCCCTCGTAGTCGCTGAGGATGCCGTAACGGGGGTCGGTGAACCAGACGGAGTCGTCCGACCTGACCACCACGTCGTTGGGGCTGTTGAGACGCTTGCCCTGCCAGCTGTCGGCGAGGACGGTGACGGAACCGTCGTGCTCGGTGCGGGTCACCCGCCGGTTGCCGTGCTCGCAGGAGACCAGGCGGCCCTGCCGGTCGAGGGTGTGACCGTTGGTGTAGCCCGCGGGGGCGCGGAAGGGGCCCACGTTCCCGGTCATCTCATCCCATCGGAGCATCCTGTCGTTGGGGATGTCGCTCCACACCAGATAGCGGCCCGCCGCGACGTAGGCGGGACCCTCGGCCCACCGGCACCCGTGGTGGATCCGCTCGATCCGCTCGTCGCCCCCGACGCCGGCGAACCGCTCGTCGAACGCCTCGAACTCCGCTGCTATAGATTCAGTCACGCAATCCTCCTTGATAACAGAATATGATACGGCGATGGACAGGATTGACAAGATGCTGATCAGCCTCCTTCAGGTTGACGCCGGTCGGCCCTACGCCGAGCTCGGGGCCGCGGTGGGACTGTCGAGCGCCGCCGCGCACGAGCGGGTGCGCAAGCTGCGCGAACGCGGGCTGATCCGGAGGACGACCATCGAGGTCGATCCCGTCGCCGCGGGCCGGGGCGTGCTGTCGTTCGTTCTCGTGGAGGGGAGGGCGTGGATGGGCGCGTCGGGCGAGGCGCTGCTGGCGATTCCCGAGATCGAGGAGGCGCACGTCATCGCGGGCCCGGCGTCCCTGCTGGTGAAGGTGCGCACGGCGAGCACGCGAGAGCTGCAGGAGGTGTTGCGCAGGATCTTCGAGATCGAGGGGGTGGCCGGCACGCGGACCGTCATGGTGCTGGAGAGCTTCTTCGAGCGCGGCCTGCATCTCCCTCACTAGGGTGCCGCGAACACCGGGACGCGCGAACACCGGGACGCGCGGGAGCCGCGAAGGCCGGACGACCGCCCGGTCCGGGGCCGGGAGCGGTGTCGGCTACCAAACCGCGGGCCGGTGCCCCGGCCTTCGGGCCGGGGGTGAAGGCCCGCGCGGGAAGGCCCCCGGGGCCTGAGCGTGCCCTAAGGCCTGTCTGACAATTCAAACCAAGTAGCGCAGCGGCACATCCGGGCGGGGCCGCGCGTCCAGAGCGACGAGGTCGTGCGGCCCCTCCAAGGAACACCGCGTGCGCTAACGGGCCAGGCGGTCCAGCAGCTCGCCGAGCAGCGCGCGTTCGCCAGGGGTGAGGTCGCCCGGGTCGTTGCCGACCAGCGCACGCAACGTCAGTGCGGCGCTCGCACGGGTCGCGGGGGCGTCGGCGGAGGGCGTGTGCAGGACTCCGGCCAGCGCGGCCTCGCGGACGCGTCCGGACAGCCTGAAGTCCGGCTCCGGCTGGCTGATCAAGGTGAGCGTGATGCCCACGTTGGCGGCAAGCACCTGTTCGGCGGCTTCGTCCGCCGGCACCTTGAGCAGGCCCTGGGCGGCGGCGGCGGTCAACCGCTCGCGCAACGCGGCGTGCGCGGGAGCGGTGATGGCGCAGGGCTTTCCCGGCTCGGCGCGGCCGTAAAGCAGCCCGTAGAACGACGGGTGCTCCAGCCCGAACCGCACGTGCCTGTCCCAGCCCTCGCGCAGGTCGTCCAGCGGGTCGCCGGAGCTCTCGACCGCCGTGTACTGGGTGAAGCCGTGGTTCAGCACGGCGTCGATCAGGCCCTGCTTGCTGCCGAAGTGGTGGTACAGCGTCGGGGCCTGCACCCCGGCGCGTTCGCACACCGCCCTCGTGACCACCGTGCCGCCGCTCCCCAGCAACTCCGCCGCGGCGAGCAGGAGTCGATCCCGTGCGTTCTGCATGGTTGCTATAGTAGCTTATATAGCGCTACATTGCCCGCTATAGCGAAAGGAGAAGTCCATGAGGACTTGGTTCGTCACCGGCGGGACACCCGGAGGGTTCGGCCTGGTCTACGCCGAGGCTGCATTGAAACAGGGCGATCAGGTGGTGGTGACAGCGCGTCGACCCTCTGAACTGCAGGAATGGGCTGAACCGCACGGCGACCGCGTGCTGGTTCTCCAGCTCGATGTCACCGATGCCGAGCAGGTGCGTGCGGCGGTCAAGACGGCGGAGGAGCGGTTCGGCGGGATCGACGTGCTCGTCAACAACGCGGGCCGTGGCTGGTTCGGCTCGGTCGAGGGGGCCCCCGACGAGACGATCCGCCGCACGTTCGACCTCAACCTGTTCGCCGTGGTCGAGGTGATACGCGCGGTCCTGCCAGGTATGCGGGCACGCGGCGACGGCTGGATCGTGAACATGTCGTCGGTGGCAGGCCTCGTCGGCGCACAGGGGTTCGGCTACTACTCGGCGGCGAAGTTCGCGCTCGAAGGACTGTCGGAGACGCTGCGCCATGAAGTTGAGCCGTTCGGTGTGCGCGTGCTCGTCGTAGAGCCGGGAGCGTTCCGCACCAAGGCTTTCGCCGGCTTCCAGAACGAGCCCGTCAACGAGACCGTCGACGCCTACGTGCCGATGGTCGAGGGCGTCAAGGCGGCGTTCGTGGAACACAACGGCAAGCAAGAGGGTGACCCTGAACGCGGAGTGCAGGCCGTGATCAGCGCGATGAACGCACCCGTTCCGCCGCAACGGATCGTGCTCGGCAACTCTGGCTACGACGTCGTTGTCGCGATGCACGAGAACGCACTCGCGGAGCTGCGCGCGAACGAGAAGCTCTCGCGCGGCGCGGACTTCTAAGCCTGTCGCCAGAACGTGAGGAGCCTCGCCGGGGTGGATTGAGCTACCACACACAACCGACCCGACGAAGCCTTCATCAGTATGCGCCCCGCGCATGTCTATGCCGACCTGACCCCTGCTCGGCACCTCGAGCCGGTCACCGCGCTGCACGGCCCGTGGCGGGTCGCCGCCCGCATCGTCATCGTGCTGCCGAGGTGCTGCAGGGACATACCAGGACGCGCGCCCGCGTCCTGGCACCCGAGAAGACCGGAGAGCGGAAATGGACGACATCACCCTTCCCAAGGCTGTCGAGAACTTCATCGCGGCCACCAACGCGCACGACGCGAACGCGCTGGCCGCGGTCTTCGGCGACGGGGCCACCGTGCGCGATGACGGGACGACCTACGCCGGCGAGGCCGAGATCCGCGAGTGGATCCAGGGGCACCTGATCAACCCCAAGATCGTGATCACGCCGATCTCATTCGCGGGCGACCGTCTGGTGGCCTCCGGGGACGGTGAGTTCCCCGGCGGGCCTCTGTCCTTCGCGTTCGTGTTCGGCATCAAGGACGGCCAGGTCACCGACCTCGCGATCGCCCCCGTCTGACTCATCACCGGCAGGGGCGGCCTGAGGGCTGCCCCGGCCATGAACAGGGGACCAGCCATGGGCACCATGGACGAACTGATCAGCCCGACAGTGGTGACGCGACTAAGGCCTGCCTGACAAATGATCACGGTGGATGCGGTTGGATAACCGTTCGTGGTGCGACGAGGCGAGCTGACCGGCAAGGCCTGGCAACGGGTCGAGCCCCTGCTGCCCGCGATGGACGGCAGGGGACGCCCTTGGCGTGATCACCGCGAGGTCATCAACGGGATCTTGTGGCGGTTGCGAACCGGATCGCCCTGGCGTGACATCCCCGAACGCTACGGCCCCTGGCAGACCTGCTACGAGCGGTTCAAACGCTGGGACGAGGACGGCACCTGGGCCGGAAACCTGGAAGATCTACAGGTCAAAGACGACTCTCTCGGCACGGTCGAGATGACCGTCAGCATCGACTCCACCATCGCCCGCGCCCACCAGCACGCCGCCGGAGCCCGAAAAAGGGGGACCACGACGAGACGATCGACGCGAAAGCCTCCCAAAGACGACAAGCCCTCGGGCGCTCCCGTGGCGGACTCACCACCAAGCTCCACCTGATCACCGAACCCCGCGGCCTGCCGCTGACCGTGCATCTGACCGGCGGCAATGTCGTGGACTGCACCGCCTTCGAAGCAGTGATGGCCACCTTCCGGCCGCGTCGCCGCATCGGCCGGCCCCGCACCCGCCCCGATCGCCTGCTGGGCGACAAGGGCTACTCCTCCAAGAAGATCCGCCTGTACCTGCGACGGCGTGGTATCCAGGCGGTCATCCCCGAACGCAGAGACCAGATCGCCAACCGCAAGCGCAAGGGCAGCAGGGGAGGCCGCCCTCCCGCCTTCGACGCGATCACCTACAAAGACCGCAACCTGGTCGAGCGGTGCTTCGCCAAGCTCAAGCAGTGGCGAGCCATCGCCACCCGCTTCGACAAGCTCGCCAGCCGCTACCTCGCGGGCGTCACCCTGGCATCCATCATGCTCTGGCTCCGCCACGCCGAATTGTCAGACAGGCCTTAAACCGGGCGGTTTTGCCGCTGGCGGGGGTTCTTCCCGGTGTCGAGCCCGGAGCGGTGGGCGATGACGGCCAGCGCCGTGCGGTCTCGCGCGTCGAGCTTGGTCAGGATCCGGCTGACGTAGGTGCGTACGGTGGCCGGGCTGATGAAGAGCGCGGCGGCGATCCTGTCGTTGGTCTCGGCGTGACCGATGCGGGCCAGGACGGCGAGTTCCCGTTCGGTCAGGGTGGCCAGCCGGGGGTCGGGCTCGGGCGGTTTCGGGGCCTGGGCGAGAC
Source organism: Streptosporangium sp. NPDC002721 (assembly GCF_042888905.1). Taxonomy (NCBI): domain Bacteria; kingdom Bacillati; phylum Actinomycetota; class Actinomycetes; order Streptosporangiales; family Streptosporangiaceae; genus Streptosporangium; species Streptosporangium sp. NPDC002721. Next base: position 166,105 of record NZ_JBIAQI010000005.1, on the reverse strand, counting down.
GTTCCATCACGCGCCGGGCGATGGAGGGGGAGAGCACGTTCCCGCCCTCCGCGGCCGTGCGCACCGCCTTGCGCAGGTCCTCCGACGGGGTGTCCTTGAGGAGGTAACCGGCGGCGCCCAGGGTGACGGCCTCGACGATGTCCTCCTCGTCGTCGAACGTGGTGAGGATCAGCACCCGCGAGCCCGTCAGGGAGTCGTCGGCGCGGATGGCCGCGGTCGCCTCCAGCCCGTTCATGCCGGGCATGCGGATGTCCATGAGCACGACGTCCGGATGGAGCTCCCGGACGAGGGAGAGCGCGGCCCGTCCCTCCGCGGCCTCGCCGACGACGGTGATGCCCGGATCGTTCTCCAGGAGCGTCCGCAGTCCCGCGCGTACGAGCTCCTGGTCGTCGACGATGACCACGCCGATCATGACGCCCGCTCCAGCGGGAGAACGGCCCGGACCGCGAACCCCTCGGATTCGCGTCCGGCTGTCAGGGTGCCACCAAGGGTCTCGGCCCGCTCGCGCATCCCGGCGATGCCGTGACCTGTACCGATGCCGCGGCCCGGGCCGATGTCATGGCCTGTGCCGATGGGGTGGCCCAGAGCGGCGCCGTGACACAGGCCGACGCCACGACCCGGGCCGACGCCACGACCCAGGTCAGCGCCACGACCTGGGCCGATGCCGTGGTCCCGGTCGCTGTCGCGGCCGTCTCCGGGGCTGTCTCCAGGGCCGTCTCCGGGGCCGTCGTCGACGACGGACAGGCGCAGGACCGACCCGTCGTCGAGGGCGGTGATACGGGCGCGGGTGCCGCGCGAGTGCTTGACGATGTTGGTGACCGCCTCCTGGACGATCCTGAACGCGGAGGCGTCCACCGTCGCGGGAAGCTCGGCGCTGACGCGCATCTCGATGTCGATCTCGATTCCCGCGGCCGCGGCGCTCTCGCGGAGCGCGCCGACGCCCGACAGCGAGACGACCGACCGTGCGCCCTCGTCCGGGGTGCGGAGCAGGGCGACGGTTCCGCGCAGCTCGCTCATCGTACGGGTGGCGGTGGCCTTGATCAGGTCGAGGGCCGCCCGGGTCTGCGACTCGTCGCGGCCGAGGGCCTCGCGGGCGACGTCGGCGTGCAGGGAGATGACGGAGGTCGTGTGGCCGATCGAGTCGTGCAGATCCCGGGCGATGGCCAGGCGCTCGGTGTGAAGCCGGGCGTCCGCCTCCTGCCGGTACCGCTGGGCGGTGAGCTCGGCGATCCGCCTCGCTCCGGCCTGCGCGTTCCGCCGCGATCTCAGGCCGTCTCCCAGGGCGATCGCCGCGGCCATGAGCAGGATGTGCCCGGCAAGCTCGTAACCGACGACGAACGAGAAGTCCTGGCCCTCGACCAGGCGGAAGAACACCGAGACCGTGATCACGACGGCGGCGGTGACGACGGCGTGGGGGAGACGGCCGAACTCGGCCGCCGAGAACAGCGCCGCGGCGACGGGGACGGCGATCCCGACGGCCGGGTAGCCGGCGGCGTAGTAGGCGAACAGTCCCAGGGCGGTGACGGCGAGCACGGTCACCGGGTGGCGCCGCCGGGCGAGCATCAGCGCCCCCAGCCCCACCGCCCACAGGTGGGCGATCGCGTCCGGGCCCTGCCGTCCTCCCTGGCCGGCGGAGATGACGATCGACACGACGAGGGTGACACCCGCTCCGATCAGGGCGTCGACCGCCCAGGGCGGGAGTCTCCTTCGCGCTCGATTCTCGATCATGAGTTCACCCTACGATGTCGCTCCGTCGCGCCGCGTCCCGCGTGAGGCGACGCCGGGAGTCGCCTTTCGACGTACTCGGGCCGAGACCGGACACGGATGTGCCACGCCCGCGACGCTTCCTAGCGTGAGGCCATGACCTCACGAAACACCCGACCGCGCCACCCGGTTCTGGGGCTGCCCATGATCGCCGTGATCGGGCTCGCGCTTCTCGCGGCACCCCGGATCGTGCTTCACGACCTGGACGTCATCCACGAGGGTACCTTCGTGAACGCCCTGTTCGTCTTCGTGCCGCCGATCGTCTGGATCGCGGTCGTCCTCTGGAGACGGGTGCCCAACCCCTTCCTCACCCTCCTCGTCACTGGCCTGTTCTACGGCGTGCTGCTGGCCGTGGGACACCAGTTGCTGTGGGACGCCGCTTTCGGCGACAACCCGCCCAAGATCGGTGGGAACCTGAGCGGCCTCGACCCGACGGCGCAGTCCGTCATCCTGCGCCTCTTCGCCACGATCAGCAGTGTCTTCACCGGCGTCATCGTCGGGGCGATCACCGGCCTCGTCGCCTGGGGGCTCGGCAAGCTCCTTCCCACCGGTTCCCGGACGCCCTGAACGGGAGGCGCCCTTTCCCGCCCGGTCCCTCGGAGACCTTCGGGGTGCCTCGAAGCCGGGTGCCTCGAAGGCTTTTCCGGTGTCCCGAAAGCCTTTCCGATGTCTCGGACGGCCCGTGGCGGACGGCGTCCTCTCCCCGGTCAGGGCACCCCTACCAGCCCGTCAGCGGTCTCCGGTTTCCGAAAGAGCGTGTCTAGACTGGTTCTCATGATCTCTCGGAGCGAGCTGTTCGCGGGTGCCGCCACCTACTACGCGCGTTACCGGCACGGCTACGAGACAGAGATCATCGACTACATCGCGGACACCCTGGACCTCGACGACCGGGCACGGGTGCTGGACCTCGGGTGCGGGCCGGGCACCCTGGCGATCCCCCTCGCGGCACGGGCCGGGGAGATCCTGGCCGTGGACCCCAGCGAGGAGATGCTCGCCGAGGGGGCCCGGTGGGGCACTCCCGGCATCCGCTGGCTGCGCGGCGACTCGTCGACGCTCGCGGAACTGTCTCTCGGCCCGATCGACCACGTCGTCATGGGCCGTTCCTTCCACTGGATGGAGCGCGAGCGGCTGCTGCGACACCTCGACGACGTGCTCCCCGCGCACGGCGCGGTCGTCCTCGCGGGCCCCACCACCGATCCGGTCGATCCGCCCTGGGAGCCGGTGGTGCAGGCCGTACGGCAGGTGTTCGGGCTGGAGTGGCGGGCGAACAGCGAGGAGTACGCCCAGAGCGGGCGGCACCACGACGAGATACTGCGCGAGTCGGCGTTCCACCGGCTGGAGTCCCGGTGTTTCGCCCGTACGGTCCGGCAGTCCGTCGACGACATCGTGGGACTGCAGCTGTCGTTCTCCTACTCCTCGCCCGCGCGCCTCGGCGAGCGCGTGCCCGCCTTCACCGAGGCGGTGCGCGAGGCACTGGCCGAGGCGAACCCGTCGGGGGAGTGGCAGGAGGAGGTCGTCACCGAGATACTCGTCGCGCGCAGGCCCTGACGCGGGTCATGGCGCGTGCGGAATTAAATCCGAGGCGTTCGGTGCGCCTTCGCCGGTACGCTCCCCGGGTGTCTTCCCGCCGTCGGTGACGGCCCGCCCGCGAAGAACCGGTGCGGGACCGGCCCGGAGCCGGTGGGAGACCGCGGGAGGGGCGCGGGAAGGCCGCGAGACGCCGCAGGAGAGAAGAGGAACATCGTTGACCAGGATCGCCGTAACCGGTGTCACGGGCAATCTCGGCCGTCTCGTCGTGGAGGACCTGCTCACCAGGGTCTCTCCCCGCGATCTCGTCGCGCTCGCCCGCACCCCGGAGAAGGCGGGAGACCTGCCGGACCGTGGCGTCGAGGTGCGGCACTGCGACCATGACGACGCCGCGTCCGTCGACACCGCGCTCGCGGGGGCCGACGTCCTGCTCCTGGTGTCCGGGCCGGACCTGACGCCCGGGGTCCGCGTACGGCAGCACCGCACCGTCATCGACGCCGCCGTCCGGGCGGGGGTGCGCCGCGTCGTCTACACCAGCGGCGCGGGCGCGGAGGACGGCCGGGGTCCCGTCGCCGACCACACGGCGACGGAGAAGGCGCTCCACGAGGCCGAGCTCGCCCGCACGGTGTTGCGCAACGCCCTCTACTCCGAGGCGTTCCTGGGGGTCGCGCTGGCGCAGGCGGGGCGGAGCGGTGAGATCACCTCCTCCACCGGTGGGAGGCCGCTCAACACCGCGAGGTTCCGTGACCTGGCGCTGGCGGCGAGCGCGGCCCTGACCGGCTCCGGGCACGAGAACGCGACCTACGAGCTGCGCGGCCCGCTCTGGACCTATCCGGAGCTCGCCGAGGTCCTCACCCGCGTGCTGGGCAGGTCCGTCGAACACCGGGAGATCACCGACGCGGAGGCGGGCTGGCTGGGGGGCGTGTTCCCGGCGGTGCGCGCCGGAGCCCTCGCCGAGACCGGCCCCGACCTCGCGCGCCTGCTGGACCGGCCGCCCTCCGGGCTGGAGGAGACGGTCGGCGCTCTCGTCGCGCGTACGGCCGCCTGAGCGGCACCGACCGGGCGGCGGCAACGGCCGAGCGGTCCGGATGACCACCGGCGGTCGGCCGGGCGCCGATCAGGTCAGATAGTCGCGCAGGGCCCGCGAGCGCGAGGGGTGGCGCAGCTTCGTCATGGTCTTGGACTCGATCTGCCGGATGCGCTCGCGGGTGACCCCGTAGGCGCGCCCGATCTCCTCCAGCGTCTTGGGCCGGCCGTCGCCGAGCCCGAACCGCATGGCCACCACCCCGGCCTCGCGCTCCGACAGCGCCTCCAGGATCGTGTGCAGCTGCTCCTGCAACAGCGCGGAGGCCACCGCGTCCTCGGGGGTGATCGCCTCGGAGTCCTCGATGAGGTCGCCGAACTCGCTGTCGCCCTCGGTGCCTAGCGGGCTGTGCAGGGAGATCGGCTCCCGTCCGTATCCCTGGACCTCGACGACCCGCTCCGGGGTCATCTCCAGCTCCACGGCCAGCTCCTCGGGGGTGGGCTCGCGGCCCAGGTCGGTCGTCATCTGCCGGTGCACGCGCGCCAGCTTGTTGATCACTTCGACCATGTGCACGGGGATGCGGATGGTGCGGGCCTGGTCGGCGAGCGCCCGGGTGATCGCCTGCTTGATCCACCAGGTGGCGTACGTGGAGAACTTGAATCCCTTGGTGTAGTCGAACTTCTCCACGGCGCGGATCAGCCCCAGGTTGCCCTCCTGGATCAGGTCCAGGAACAGCATGCCCCGGCCGGTGTGGCGCTTGGCCAGCGACACCACCAGGCGCAGGTTGGCCTCCAGCAGGTGGTTCTTGGCCCGGTGGCCGTCCTCGGCGAGCCATTCGAGCTCCGCGCGCACGTCGGGCTGGAGCAGGTCGCCGTCGTTGAGCCGTTCGGTGGCGAACAGCCCGGCCTCGATGCGCCTGGCGAGCTCGACCTCCTGCTCGGCGTTGAGGAGGGGGATCCTGCCGATCTGCTTGAGATAGTCCTTGACCGGATCGGTGCTCGCTCCGACGGTCGCCTCCAGGGCTGCGGGCACCTCGTCGTCGTCGGTCAGGACCAGCTCTTCTTCCTCAACCTCGACAACCTCAACGGTGCCTTCCACGGTGGCGGCTTCCATGGCGTTCACACCTTCCCCAGGTCTGGTCAGATACAACAACCCGTGCAGTTCAAGGTACGTCCCGCGACGGTGTGCTGCGGCGCCTGGCTCGCCGTCGCCTCCTTCGCTGGAAGCGGAGAGCCCCGCCATGGGGAACGGACGGCCCGGCCGCCGGAAGCGGAGAGTTCGACCGATGGGAACGGAGAATTCGGCCGTAGGGAGCGGGGAGTTCAACCGTGGGGAGCGGGAAGCGCGGTTGCGGAGGGCCGGGAGCGCGGTTGCAGGGGAGCGGGGAGCGCGGTTGCAGGGGAGCGGGGAGCGCGGTTGCAGGGGGCGGAAAGTCCCGTCGCCGGGGGCTCTCCGGAAGGAGACGGCCGTCCCGCCCCGCCGCCGGGTGGCCTTTCCCAGCTGGGGAAGGCCACCCGGCGGGTCCTCCGGCGACGCTGCGGGCGTTGCCGTGCCGGTGGGCGTACGGGGGAGGGGGAGGGGGACGGGTCCGGGGATCTCGCCGGACCCCCGCGGATCAGGCCGGGAAGTCGTTCGGGTTGACGCCGGTCGTCCGGGCGTTGCCGCCCCTGACGGGGTTGAGGGTGAGGGTCCAGATGGTCGAGCTGGTCGCGGTCGTGGTGAACTTCAGCCGGCTGGTGAAGCGCTGGTAGGAGGGAGAGCTGGTGAACCTGCCCCGGGGGGTGCTGAACCGGTGGCCGGAGGTGAAGAAGATCGTGTAGGTGCCGTCCCTGACGTCGCGGACGGAGGCCGTCGACCGGGCGCGGATGTAGACGCTGATCGCCTTGGACCTGCCACGGACCAGCGTGACGACGGCGTCCCTGCTGGTGCCGTTCTTGACCTTCAGCGTGCCTCGCCCACCGCTGATGCGGTCGTAGAGGATCTTGCCGTTACCCGGTCGCGCGGCCGCCTCGGTCGAGGAGACGGCGACGGTTTCCCTGGTCGAGGCCGCCGCGGGGGCGGCGACGGAGCCGGTCAGCAGGATGGATGTGAGGATCGCTCCCGCGAGGGGACGTAGACGAATCATTGCGCAAATATGTCCAATTCTTGGTGGCCGGTCAACGTGAATTCGTGCCCATGGCAGCCTTCCAGGCGTTTTGCGTAGGTATTCGATTCTCTGGTGATCGCTCGGACTCCAGGCCGCGGGGATCCGTCCGGTTTCGGCGGTCAATACCTTTATTGGGGTTTTCCGGGGCCGAAGAAAGGTCAATACAATTCGTCTGATGTCGACGACACCCAGGACGAACGCCATGCCGGGACCGGTGCCCCGGCCCGCGCGGGCGGGGGCACCGGTCGTTCGAGCAGGGGCACCGGTCGTGCGGGCCGCCCGGCGCGCCGCCGGCCTGGCGGCGGGGGGCGTGACGGCCGTCGTCGAGCTCGGCTTCCTGTGCCTCACGGGCGGGCTTCTCGCGGTCCTGGCGGTGTGGCCCGCGGGCCGCCGCGCCGCCCGGCGGTTCGCGGAGGCCGGAACGGCACGGCTGGTCGCGCTGGAACGCGCCCGGCTGGCGGCGTGGTTCGGCCACGACACCGGCGGGATGGCGGTGTGGCCGACGCGGAGCGGGTACGGCTACCTCGCGCTGCGGGCGACGTTCGGCACGCTCGCGAGCTGCGTGACCTTCGCCGGTCTCTTCCTCGGGCTGCTGTTCCTGTCCGGCGGCGTCGGGGAACTGCTCTCCGGGGAGTCGTCCCCGGTCCCGCTGCGGTACCCCGGCGTGCGCCTGACCGTCGACAGCGGGCCGCTGGGCGCCGCGTACGGGCTGGTCCTGCTGGGACTGTCCGCGCTGTGGGGCGCGGCGACGGTGGCCGCGGAGCGGCGGCTGGCCGCGTACTTCGCCGGTCCCGGGGAGCGGGAGGCGATGCGCCGCCGCATCGCGGAGCTGACCGCCACCCGCAGCGGCATCGTGCGAGCCGTCGACGACGAGCGGCGGCGCATCGAGCGTGACCTGCACGACGGCGTCCAGCAGAGGGGGGTGGCCCTGGGGATGCTGCTGGGCCGGGCCCGGCACGGCACCGACCCGGCCGCGGTCGCCGCCCTCGTGGACCAGGCGTACGCGGAGTCGCGCCGCCTCCTCGACGAGCTGCGCGGCGTGGCCTGGCGGATCTACCCCGCCGCGCTGGACGAGCTGGGCCTGCGCGACGCCCTGGCCGGGGTGGCGGAACAGGCGGGCGTGCGGGTGACCATCCGGTACGGCCTCGCGGAACGCCCGGTGTCCGAGATCGAGACGGCCGTCTACTTCGTGGCCCGCGAGGCCATCGCCAACGCCGCGAAACACGCGGACGCCCGGAGCGTCCTGGTGGTCCTGAGCGAGGACGGGAACATGACGACCGTGGAGATCACCGACGACGGCCGGGGCGGGGCGGATCCCGCCGGTGGCGGGCTGTCCGGGCTGGAGCGGCGGGTCCTGGCGCTGGACGGCGCCTTCGAGGTGGACAGCCCTCCCGGCGGCCCGACCAGGATCACGGCGAGGCTGCCCCGCGGCGGGTCCGGACGCCGGGAGCCGTCATGCGGCTGATCCTCGCCGACGACTCCGTGCTGTTCCGCGAGGGCCTGGTCCGCCTCCTGGAGGAGGCGGGTCACGAGGTGGTGGCGGCGGTGGGCGACTCCCCGGGGCTGCTTCAGGCCGTGGACGAGCACCGGCCCGACGTGGCGATCGTGGACGTGCGCATGCCGCCGGGCCAGGCCGGTGAGGGGCTGCGGGCCGCGCTGACGATCCGGGAGCGCCGCCCGGAGGTGGGCGTGCTCGTGCTGTCGCAGTACGTCGAGACGGCCTACGCCGCACGGCTGCTCGCCGGGACCCCCGAGGGGCTGGGCTACCTGCTCAAGGACCGGGTGACCGAGCTGGGCGAGTTCCTGGAGTCGCTGGAGCGGGTCCGCGCGGGCGGGGCGGTCTTCGACCCGGAGGTGGTCCGGCGGCTGCTCGCCCGCACCACCCGCACCGACCCGCTGGGCAGGCTCACCCGGCGGGAGTCACAGGTGCTGGAGCAGCTGGCCCAGGGGCTCGTCAACGCCGCGATCGCCGAGCGCCTGCACGTGTCGCAGAGCACGGTGGAGAAGCACATCAACGCGATCTTCGACAAGTTCGGGCTGTCCCGCACCCCCGGCTACAGCCGCCGCGTCCTGGCCATCCTGCGCTACCTGGACGGCTGATCCTCGATGCCAGGCTTTCGGCGCGCCCGTACCAGGTGGCCGATCCGGACGAGGACCAGGGCCGCGCAGGCCCCGGTGGCGAGGACGAGCCAGATCATGAAGGACAGGTAGAGGTAGGTCACGTGCAGCCAGGTGGTGTCCTTCCCCCTGGCCAGCACCGCGAAGACGTCGGTGATCGTCAGGCACAGCAGCCCCGGCAGCGCGTACGGCAGCAGCCGCGCCGCCGTGTGCCACGCCGGGCGACCGGCACGCCGCGCCGCCCACCGGCGGGAACGGGCCAGCCCTCGGCCCGCCAGGAGGAGCGTCACGAGGGCGGCCAGGGCCATGGTGACGTCGACGGCCAGGTTCGGGGAGATCGAGGGGGGCGCCTCGGGCTCCTCCCCCTCGGCCATGGCGACCAGCGCGTCCGCGACGGCGTCGCTGTCGGCGTACGCCGTGCCGGTGTTGGCCATGACCACGATGCCGTACCCCGACCGGGGCAGGAGCGTCTGCTGGGCCGTCGCGGTGTGCAGGTCGCCGCCGTGCCCGACGACCGGTGAGCCCTTCCGGGTCGTGCCGATCGCCCAGCCCAGGGCGTAGGAGTCGTTGATCCTGGACGGGGTGCGCATCTCCGCGACGCTCGCGGCGGAGACGACGCGGACGCCGCCGGGACCGGCCCCCTCGCCGTTCTGCATGATCATCCATTGGGCCATGTCCCGCGCGCTGCTGATCACCCCGCCGGAGCCGTTGCCGAACCCCGGGGGCTCGGGAAGGGCGAGCGCGGCGCCGAGCAGGTGGAGGTGGCCCCGCGCGCTCGCGGGGAGGTCGCGCTCGGTGTCGATGGTGGTGCTGTTCCGCATGCCGAGCGGGCCGAACACGTGCGTGCGGAGGTAGGCGGCGAAGGGCATGCCGCTCGCCACCTCGACCAGCCGCGCGGCGACCTGGAAGTTGGTGTTGTGGTAGCTCCACCGCGTGCCGGGGCCGGCGGCCAGCCTCGCCCCCCGCAGCCGCGCGACGGCCTCGCGGAGCGAGCCGGGCCGGGGCTGGCTCCTCTCGGGGAAGGCCTCGTCGGCCATGCCCGAGGTCTGGTCCAGCAGCTGGCGTACGGTGACGCGGGCCGCCCGGGGATCGGCCATCGCGAACTCGGGGAGCCGGACGCGCACCGGCTCGTCGAGCCTGACCGCTCCCTTCTCCACCAGTTGCATGACGGCCAGGGAGGTGAAGGACTTGCTGAGCGACGCGATCGCCATGGGGGTGTCCGCCGTGACGGGATCGCCGGAGGCGGTACGGCCGTAGCCGGCGACGTGGACGACCCGGTCCCCCTTGGTGACGGCGACCGCGACCCCCGGCAGCCCGGTCGCCTCCCGGTAGGCGTTCACGAAACGGTCGACGGAGGCGGGATCGATCTCGCGGATGGCGTGGCCCGCTCCCGCCGATGCCTTAGTCGGCTCCACCGCGAGCGGGGCCGACGCGAGGGACGCCGACGCGAAGGACGCCGACGGGAACGCGATCACCGTCAGGAGGGCCGCCGCGAGCGTGGCGGCGCGGGCCCCCGGGCGGCCGGTGGCGAGGCGCCGGGGGAGCGGACCATTTTTGATCTTGAATTCAGGCACCAGTCGACGTTATGAAGACCGCCCCGCCCGGACCATTGGGAGATCCCTCCGCGTTCCCCTGCGAAAAACCACAGGTTCCCCCGGCGTCGGGGCGCCCCGCCGCGCCGTGCCTCTCGATGGCGGCAGGCGGTCACCGGCGGTGAAACCCCTCGCGGCGGGAAAACATCGGACCGTTCCAGGTGGTGTGTCGGCCAACGGCCTCTGCCCAACCCTGCTGTCGCCCTCTGCCGGTCGATCTATCACGCAAAGCCGCTCGACAGGCATATTTTTGCGAAAAGAAGTAGAAACATTGCGGACACCTGGTTGCCATCTTATGGTGTGCACAACGCCGTTCGCCGATCTCCCCGGTGACGGCGGTAGCCTCTCCGCCCCCCACCCGGCTGGATCGTGATGACCGCATACCCCGCCGGCCGCGGCGATCCGGCCCCGCGTGACGAAGGGTCAGCCGATGAAGACATCCGATCAATCTGCCAGCCGCTTACGCCATACCGGGCGACGCGTCCAGCTCGTCCTCGCGCTCCTGCTGGCCGCCCTGTGCTGGGCCGGAGCCCAGGCGCCGCTCCCGGCGCGCGGCGCGGCCGTCCCCGAGCAGTCTTCCAACGTCCACCTGTTCTACTACTCCTGGTACGGCAACCCCCAGACGAGCGGTGAGTGGCGGCACTGGCAGCAGGGCGGACACACCCCGCCCGACGGCGTGGGCGCCGACCTGTATCCCAGCCTGGGCGCCTACGACTCGGGCGACTACGCGGGCGCCGTCACCCGGCACATGCAGTGGATCAAGCAGGCCGGGGTCGGCGTCATCGTCTACAGCTGGTGGGGCCGCGACAGCTTCGAGGACAGGCTCACCCAGGGCGTGATGGACGCCGCCGCGCAGTACGGCGTGAAGGTCGCCTGGCACCTGGAGCCCTACGGCGGGCGCACGGCGGCCTCCACCGTCGAGGACATCCGCTACATCAACACCCGCTACGGTTCCCACCCCGCCTTCTACCGTGACGCCGAGCACGGTAACAGGGCGGCGTTCTACGTGTTCGAGAGCCTGAGGATCACCGACTGGGCCGCGCTCGACCAGGTCACCGCGGGCAACATCGTGCTCGCCCAGACCACCGACACGTCGAAGATCGCGCACTTCTCCGGCATGTACACCTACGACGGGATCGCCGGCGCCACCGCCCCCGGCTGGGCCAACGCGGGCGCGTACGCCAAGCAGCACAACCTGATCTGGGCGCCCTCGGTGGCCCCCGGCTACATCGACGACCGCGCGGTGCCCGGCAACACCACCCCGACCCTGGGCCGCGCCAACGGCGCCACCTACGACCTGGAGTGGTCCAACGCCCTCGACCCGGCCAAGGGCGGCCTGCCGACCTGGGTCTCCATCACCTCGTTCAACGAGTGGCACGAGGGCAGCTCCATCGAGCCCGCCGACTCCACCCCGCCCGCAGGGTTCGGCTACCAGACGTTCGAGGGCGCGTACGGCAAGACGGGCGCCGCGGCGGAGAACGCGTACCTGGACCGGACGAAGTACTGGGCGACGGAGTTCGAGACCCGCAGGGCCGGCGGCACGCGGGACACCCAGCCCCCGACCGCGCCCGGCGCAGCGCGCGCCGTCCCGGCGTCCGGCACGAGCATCACGGTGGGCTGGAACGCGGCCACCGACAACGTCGGGGTGACCGGCTACGACGTCTACCGCGAGGCGGGCGCCACCGACGTCAGGGTGGGCAGCACCGCGGGGACGTCGTTCACCGTCACCGGTCTCACGCCGTCGACCTCCTACAGCTTCTACGTGGTCGCCAGGGACGCCGCGCAGAACACCTCGCCGCCCTCCGGCACGGTGACCGCGACGACCGGGGCCCCGCCCGGCTGCTCCCCGGGCGTCGGCGACCTGGCGCGGAACAAGGTGGTCACCGCGAGCAGCACCACGCAGAACTACGTGGCGGCCAACACCGTCGACGGCAACGCGAACACCTACTGGGAGAGCGCCAACCACGCCTTCCCCCAGTCGATCACCGTCGACCTCTGCGCGCAGACCCCGGTCGGGCGTCTGGTGCTGAAGCTGCCGCCGTCCAGCGCCTGGGGCACGCGCACCCAGACGCTGTCGGTGCAGGTCTCGCCCGACAACCACTTCGAGACCGTCGTGCCGTCGCGGGGCCACGTCTTCAACCCGGCCACCGGCAACACCGTGACCATCACCTTCCCGGCGACGACGAAGAGGTACGTGCGGCTGAACATCACCGGCAACACGGGCTGGCCCGCCGGGCAGCTCTCCTCGTTCGAGGTCTACTCCTCCTAGCGATCCCCGTATGACGCGCCCGGCCGGCCCGGCACCGAAGCGGTGCCGGGCCGGCCGGAGCGCTTTGAGGTCGGACCGTGTTCGAGGTCAGGCCGCGTCGAGGCGCGACAGCTCCTCGGCCGACAGCTTCACGTCGACCGCGCCGGCCGAGTCGCGGATGGTCTCCGGGCGCGAGGAGCCCGGGATCGGGATCACCACCGGCGCCTTGGCGAGCATCCACGCCAGGCACACCCGCTGCGGGCTCACCCCGTGCTCCCGGGCGACGTCGGCGAACACGGCGTACCGCGAACCCAGCTCGCCGGCCTGCGAGATCCCGCCCAGGGGGCTCCAGGGCAGGAACGCGATGCCCAGCTCCGCGCACAGCTCCAGCTCGGGCTCGCTGGAGCGGAACGAGGGCGAGAACTGGTTCTGCACGCTCACCAGCCGCCCGCCGAGGATCTCGCCGGCCAGCCGGATCTGGTCGGGGTCGGCGTTCGAGACGCCCGCGAAACGGATCTTGCCCGCGTCCAGCAGGTCGCGGATCGCCCCGACCGACTCCGCGTACGGGACCTTCGGGTCCGGCCGGTGGAACTGGTAGAGGCCGATGGCCTCGATGCCGAGGCGCGCGAGCGACGCGTCACAGGCCCGCTTCAGGTGGTCCGGCGAGCCGTCCAGCGTCCAGGAGCCGTCGCCGGGACGCACGTGGCCGCCCTTCGTGGCGATCAGCACGTCGGACGTGTCGCCGCCGTAACCGGCCACCGCGCGGGCGATCAGGGACTCGTTGTGGCCGACCTCGTCCGCGCCCACGTGGTAGGCGTCCGCGGTGTCGATCAGCGTCACGCCCGCCTCCAGCGCGGCGTGGATCGCCGCGACCGAACGCTGCTCGTCGGGGCGCCCCTCGATCGACATCGGCATGCCGCCGAGACCGATCGCACTGACCTGGACGTCGCCGATGCGGCGTGTCTGCATGGGAGTTCCTCCTCGGGGATCGGTTGGTACGGCCTTCACCCTCTCCTGCCCCCGATTAAGCTGTCCAATAGAAGAAACTGATGTCTTTGAGCGGTCCTGGTGATGAATCGTGGAGCTACGCCAGCTGGAGTACTTCGTCGCCGTCGCCGAGGAGTGTCACTTCACGCGGGCGGCCAACCGGCTGCGCGTCGCCCAGTCCGGCCTGTCGGCCTCGATCCGCTCGCTGGAGCGCGAGCTGGGCGCCGCGCTGTTCCTGCGCAGCACCCGGCAGGTCGAGCTGACCCCCGCGGGAAGGGCGCTGCTGGTCGAGGCCCGCCGGGCGCTGTCGGCGACCGACGCGGCCAGGGACGCCGTCGCGGCGGTACGGGGCCTGCTCCGCGGCAGCCTGGCCATCGGCTCGCTGCAGTGCCTGCACGCGGTGCACCTGCCGGCCGTGCTCGCCCGCTTCCTGGCCGCCTACCCCGGCCTGGAGATCCGGCTGCGCCAGGGAGGGTCCGGCGAGCTGGTCGAGCAGGTGCGCGCCGGACGGCTGGACCTGGCGTTCGTCTCCCGGCCGTCCCGCCGCCCCGACGACGTCGTGGTCGGGCCGCTCGCGGACGAGCCGCTCGTGCTCGCCTGCGCGCCCGATCACCCGTTCGCGGCCAGGGAGAAGGTCGAGGTGCCCGAGCTGCGGGCGGAGCGGTTCGTGGACTTCCAGCCAGACTGGGGCACCCGGGACCTGGTCGACGACGTGTTCGCCGCCGCGGGCGTCGAGCGCCACGTCTCGCTGGAGGTGAACGACGTGCACTCGCTGCTCGACCTGGTCACCTTCGGGCTCGGCGTGGCGCTCGTGCCGCGCTCGTTCGCGCTCAAGACCGACCGGGTGCGCTTCGTCGGGCTCGCCGGGGCCGTACCGGCCTGGGAGACCGTCACGGTGACGGGCGATCCGACGAGCGCGGCGGCGGCCGCGCTGCTGCGCGAGGTCCACGCGGCGAGAGGCGGCCCGATCACGGCGGAGGCCGTCAGCTGAGTGCGCGGCGGAACCTGCCACCTGAGTGCGCGGCGGAAGCCGTCACCTGGGGGTACGGGAGGTCGACCGCTCTCCCCTCACTTGAGCGTGTAGTAGAGGCTGACCTTGCTCAGCTCCGTGGTGGGGCCGTCCGCGAGGACGCGCACGACCTTCCCACGCAGGTCCAGCAGGACGACCTTCATGGTCTTCCCCTCGGTCACGGTGCCGAGGAAGTGGCGGTCGCCCATCCAGCCGCTGAAGGTCGTCCCCTTCCGGATCGGGACGACGGCCTCGCGTTTCGCCGTGGCGGCGTCCCACACACAGACGTCCTGGGGCTTCTCATGGCAGCGGGTCGTGAAGACCGTCCCGAGTGGGGTGGCCCGGACGTCGTTGATGACCAGCTTGCCCAGCTTCGGGACCGTCCGCAGCAGCGTGCCGTCCAGGCGGTAGAAGCGGACCGACCCGTCCGGCCCGGCGTGGACGACCGAGGCCGCGTCGGCGCCCCAGATGTAGTCGGAGCGGTGGTCGTCGTCGCGCACCCGGAAGACGCGGGCCGTGCGCGAGGCGGCGTCCACGATCACGAAGCCCCTGGAGCGCTGCTCATCCTCGAATCCCTCGTAGATCGTGAGCAGGATCCGTCTCCCGTCGCGGTCCCAGTGGGGGCTGGAGGTCATCAACGGGGTGTCGACGGTCCTGATCTGGACCTCCGGCTCTCCCTTCGGATCCACCAGCCGGATCAGGTCGAATCCCTCCAGCATGAACTTGTTGTCCGGGTTGACGACGACGCGCGCGCCTCCCGGAGCGGCCACGGCGGTCATGAACGTCCCCAGGAACCTGAACTCCGCGGTGTCGTCCCGGCGGAGGAAGACGGGGGAACCGCCGGCGTTCTCGCGTGAGTCCCGGTAGGTGGTGACATGCTCCGTGTCCGAGGGGTTCTCCCTCAGGGTGATCTTCGTTCCGGGGATTCGCAGGTCGGACGTGGAGGTGGTGGGCATCGTCCCGATCGGCGGTCTCGCGGGCGCGGAGGGGGTGCCCCCCGTACCGCCCGCGACCACCTTCGCGGGCTCCTGCGTCCCCGCCGTCCGGACCGCGAGGACCGCGCCGCCGGAGACCGCCGCGAGCGCGAGCGCGGCGAGGGCGGCGACCACCGGGCGCGAGGCGCGCCGTTGGGCCGGCGGGGGAGCGGCCTGCTTGCGGCCCTCACCGAGCACCTCGTGACCCGATTCGTACGACGGCCGCTCCGCCGGATGGCCCAGCAGCCGCAGCAGCGCGGGCATCGCCGCCGGGCGCGTCCGCGGGTCCTTGGCCAGGCACTCGGTCACCAGCTCGCGCAGCTTCTCGTCCATGGAGTCAGGGGAGCCGAGCGCGGGCTCGGCGTTCAGGATGCGGTGGATCACCGCGGGCACCGGGCTCGTCCCGAAGGGCGGTTCCCCCGTCGCCGCGCACACCACCGTCGACGCCCACGCGAACAGGTCGGCCGCCGACCCCGCCTCGCGCCCGTCGAACTGCTCGGGCGCCATGTACGGAGGGGTGCCGACCAGGTGGTCGGAGGCCGTGGAGACGGCGTCCAGCGCGCGGGAGATGCCGAAGTCGATCACCCGGGGGCCGTCGCGGGCGAGCAGCACGTTCGCGGGCTTGAAGTCGCGGTGCACGACGCCCGCCCGGTGGATGGCGGCCAGCGCGGTGACGGTCCCGACCGCGAGCCTGCGCAGCTCCGCCCCGCGCAGCGGCCCCCGCTCGTCGATGACCTGGGCGAGACTGGGCCCGTCGACGTACTCGCTGACGATGTACGGCATGCCGTCGGCCTCGCCGTGCTCCAGCACCTGCGCGGTGCAGAACGCCTCCACCCGGCGGGCCAGCTCGATCTCGCGGTGGAAGCGCGCCAGGGTCTGCTCGCCGCCGCCCCTGCCGAGCACCTTCACCGCGACCCGGGCCCCGGCGGGGGACTCCGCGAGGTACACCGTCCCCTGCCCGCCGCGGCCGAGCCTGCCGGTGACCCGGTGCGGCCCGATCCGGTCGGGATCGCCCGGAGCCGGAGGAAAGAGCCTGGTCATCCGGCCGTCACGGTGAAGCTCAGGAGGGCGGTGTCGCCCTTCTTGAGGTCGGCGAGCACCCGGACGGACTTGCCGTACAGGTCGAACACCTCGATCTTGGAACCCTTCTTGACGGCGTTCTGGAGGAGCAGGTGGTTGTTGTTGAACCAGCCCACGAAACGGGTCTCCTCCTTGATGTCCATCGTGTAGCGCCGGTGGCCGCTCACCGTGTCCCACACGCACACGGTGTTTCCTTTGGGACATATCGTGGCGAAGAGCGCGCCCGAGGGGGAGAACCAGGTGGTGTTGCGCGGCTGGCCGACCCAGTGCATCGTCCGGGTGGCCTGGCCGTTCGGGCCGTAGAAGTCGACCCCGTGGCTCTTGCCGTCGTAGTATCCCCGCGCGACCGAGCCGTCCGGCGCGAACGTGGCGGGAAGCGTGTCGGAGCCGACGGACTCGGTGCGCACGTGGGTGGCCCTGCGCGCCGCCACGTCCACCACCACGAACCCGTCGGACCGCTCCTTGTCCTTGTCCCGTACCGACAGCAGGATCTTGGAGCCGTCCTTCGACCACACGGGGTATTGCCCTTCCAAGGGCCGTTCGACGGTCGGGACGTCGAACTGGGTGCCGTTCCTCAGGTCGTGGATCCTCAGGAAGTCGAAGGAGGAGTCGGCGAACTTCCCGATCGGGTTCAGCGCCACCAGGTCGCCCTGCGGCGACAACACCGGCTGCAGGGTGCTGGCCACTTGTTTGAACGTCTCCTTCCCCTTCTCCCTGGCGAACGAGGCGAAGGGCGCCTTGATGTTCACGTAGCCGCCCAGCTTGACCGGGTCCTTCGGGTTCTCGTGCAGGGTGATGCCCGTCCCCGGCAGCTCGATGTCCTTGGTGGCCTTCTCCACCGGCTCCCAGGGCGCCGTGGTCACGTTCGGGCTGAGCTGAGGCTGGGGGGTGAAGGCCGGGGCGAGCGCGCCCGGCGCGGTGCTCCGGGCCGGGCGCGGAGCGGCCACCGGCTCCGGGTCCCCCGACAGCGCCAGATAGACCGCGCCACCGGAGACGAGGGCGACGGCGAGCGCGCCCGCGACCAGCAGCACGGGCCGGGCGCGCCGCCCCAGCGGCCGGGTGGAGGGGGTCCCGGGCACGGGGGGATCGGGGGGCGCCTGGTCGGAGGTGAGGAACCCGCCGACCAGGCGGAGCAGGGCGTCGCTCGCGGTCGGCCGCGGCGCGGGATCCTTGGCGAGGCAGGCCGTGACCAGCCCGCGCAGGTCGTCGGGGAGCGCGCCGAGGTCGGGCTCGTCGTTGACGATGCGGTTGACCGTGCCCGACATCGTCCCCGCGTCGAAGGGGGAGCGGCCCGAGGCGGCGAAGACCATCGTCGCCCCCCACGAGAACAGGTCCCCCTCGGGCCCGGGGGAGGTGCCCAGGAGCCGCTCCGGCGAGCTGTAGGCGGGTACGTCGACCTTGCGGGTCGTGCTGGACGCGGTCGCCTCCAGCGCCCGCGCCATACCGAGGTCGATCACCCGGGGCCCGTCGGGGCCGAACACCACGGCGCCGGGACGCAGGTCGCCGTGGACCGTACCCGCCTGGTGCAGGGCGACCAGCGCGGTCATCGTCCCGACGGCCAGCCGGTGCAGCGCGGCCGCCCCCAGCACGCCCTCGGAGGCCACCGCCTCCTCCAGCGTCGGGCCGTCGACGTACTCGCTCACGATGTACGGCCTGTCGCCGTCGGCCCCGCCGTTCAGCCCGCTGTCCAGGACCTGCGCCGTGCAGAAGGCGGGTATCTCGCGCAGCGGCTCCATCGCCTCCCGGAACCGCTCGGGACTCACGTCCGCGGGGAGCAGGCGCACGACCACCCGGTCTCCCGAGGGGGCCGTGGCGAGATAGACGTCCTCCCCGAGGCGCCCCACGATCTGGTACTCGTCCACGCGTTCGGGATCCCCCGCCCGTACGGGGGAGATATCGGGCATGATCTGGCTTCCTCTCCGAGGAGTCCATTTGAGATCACTAATTATGAAGATTTACTCGCCTAAAGTGGAGAACTCTGGAGAAGAGATGCGGACTTCTCCGCTGCCGCACACCGGCTCGCCACGCGGAGTGCGCGTCTCACTGCGAGGAATGACCCGGACGTGAAAAGCTTGCACACTCACAGGCCGGCCGGTCGCGGTTGAAGGGAAAGAACTTGCGCATTGTTCAGGCGATGGGCGAACAAGCCGATGGTCAGAGCCTGGATCACCGGCAGGCCGGGCCCACCGTGGTCCGCATGCTGGTGGGTGCGCAGCTCCGGCGGCTGCGGGAGAACGGTCACATCACACGCGAGGAGGCCGGCGAGGCGATCCGCGCGTCGCATTCGAAGATCAGCCGTCTGGAGCTGGGGCGGACCGGCTTCAAGCAGCGCGACGTGGCCGACCTGCTCACCCTCTACGGGGTCGTCGCAGACGCCGAGCGCGAACCGCTGCTGGCCCTGGCCGCGGAGGCCAACCGGCCCGGCTGGTGGCACGCCTACGGTGACGTGGTCCCCTCCTGGTTCGACGCCTACCTCGGGCTCGAACAGGCCGCCTCCCTCATCCGCGGCTACGGGGTCCAGTTCGTCCCCGAGCTGCTGCAGACCGAGGAGTACGCCCGCGCCCTCATCCGGCCCGCCTGCGCGGGCGCCCCGGAGCCGGAGATCGAGCGGCGCGTCGCCCTGCGGATGGAGCGCCAGCGGCTCCTCACCCGGCGGGAGCCCGCCACCCTGTGGACCGTCGTCGACGAGGCGGTGCTGCGCCGTCCTGTCGGGGGCTCCAAGGTGCTGCGCGCCCAGCTGCGGCGCCTCACGGAGATCGCCGAGCTCGGCCACGTCACCCTCCAGATCATGCCGTTCAGCGCCGGAGCGGCCGCCGCCGCGACGGGCCCCGCGACCATCCTGCGCTTCCCCGAGGGCGGCCTGCCCGACGTGGTCTACCTCGAACAGCTCACCGGCGCCCTCTACCTCGACAAGCTCACCGACGTCGAGCGCTACTGGCGCGTCATGAACCGCCTGGGCATCGAGGCCGAGCAACCGTCCGCGACGACGTCCTTCCTGCACCGCATCCTCAAGGAGACCTGACCTCCCGTGCGCGGGCGCCGCCGCGTTCCCCGAGCGGGAGGAGACGTTCCGGGAAGCTTCGCCGGCGGTACGGAGGAGACGGTCCGCGAAGCTTCGCCGGCGGTACGGAGGAGACGTTCCGGGAAGCTTCGCCGGCGGTACGGAAGAGACCGTCCGGGAGGCTCCGCGACGTCACGGGTTGCGCCGGATGCGACGGCCGGTGATCTCGGTGGCGGCGATCCTCACGTACAGCTCCCGCTCACCTCCCGCCCACGGCCGGACGCCCAGCGCCGCCAGGGCCGCGCGGTCCTCCTCGGAGGAGACGTGGTGGATCCCGCCGCGCACCAGCACGCTCCAGCCCTCGCGGCCGGCGTCGTCGATCCGGTCGACCTCGAAGGCCACCTTGGACTCGACCCCCTGGCCCCCGGTGCGCAGGGCGTCGTCGAGCGGGCCGCCGAAAGCGGTGCGGAAGATCACCGAGGTGCCGTGCAGGGCGTAGTTGACCGGCAGGATCACCGGCCCGCCGATCTCCTCGAAGGCGATCCGCCCCACCCCGCCGGGGGTGATGAGCCGCAGGCACTCGTCGCGGTCCAGCTTCTCCAGCTCGGGCCGGAAGCCCGGCCGGCCCCGGCCGGGCGGCAGGTCGGCGTACCCGCCGAGCAGGTCCTCGGGCCTGGTGTCCAGGGCGGTGGCCACGCGGTTCACCGTGCCGGTGTTCGGCGAGGCCACGGCGTCCTCCAGGTAGGCCAGATAGCCCGGATCGATCCCGGCCCGCCTCGCCAGCTCGTCCCGGGTGAGGCCGAGGTCCTCGCGCCGCCTCGCGATCCGGCGGCCGAGGTCGCCCGGGGCCGATACGCGTCCAGTCATGGCAGTCTCCAGCTGAGAAGATCGATGTCGCTGCGAGTCCGGGGCTCCTCCGGCTCCGCGTCCCTCGATCGGCATCACCTGATGACTCCCCGCAGTCGCGCGCCGCTAATCCGGTGGGGTGGACGGCCCGTTCCATGGCTTCACCTGCGGGAACACCTCGCCTTGGCGCGTGCGGGGTGGCGGGGCGGCTACGATGGACCACCTCGGGAAGCGCTTTCCGAGCAGTGGTGAGGGAGCCTCGATGAAGCTGGCGTTCAGCACGCTCGGCATGCCCGGACAGGGCCTGCGCGAGGCCGTCGCGACGGCCGTGGAGTACGGGTGCGCCGGTCTCGAACTCCGCCTCCACCCCGACACCGGTATCCACGCCGGGCTCTCCCCGGCACGGCGCGCGGAGGTCCGGGCCTTCCTCGCCGGGGCGTCGGAGGGTCACCCGGCAGCCACGGGGGCGCCGGGTGCCCACCGGGGGGACGCCGGTTCGCCGGGCGGCACGTCCGGAAGCGGTGGGTCCGGAAGCGGCGTGCCGCTTGAGAGCAGCGCGTCCAGGAGCGGTGTGTCCGGGAGCGGTGTGTCCGGGAACGGCGTGCCGTTTGAGAGCGGTGCGTCCAGGAGCGGTGCGTTCGGAAGCGCCCGGCCGGAGGTCTCCGCGCTCGCCGGGTATGTCAAGATCGCCATGGCGGGGCCGGACGAACCCGTCGTGCGGGCGCTGCGGGACGACCTGGCGCTCGCCGCCGACCTGGGCGCGCCCGCCGTGCGGGTGTTCCCCGGAGGGGACGACGTCGAGACGGGTGCGCGGAGGCTCCGCGCGGTCGCCGACCTGTGCGTGGAGTCGGGGGTGCGGGTGCTGGTGGAGACCCACGACGCGATGCCGACCGGCGCCGCGGTCGGGCGGCTGCTGGACGCGGCGGGCGTTCCCGAGGCGGCGGGCGCGCTGTGGGACGTGCTGCACCCGTGGCGTCACGGCGAGGAGCCCGCGCGGACCCTGGCGGCGCTCGCCGGCCACCTGGCGTACGTGCAGATCAAGGACGCGGTCTCGGCCGCCGACACGACCCCGGTGCCGATGTGGACGGGCGGGGTTCCCCTCGACGAGTGCGGCGAGCTGCTGCGCGGTTTCGAGGGCTGGGTCTCCCTGGAGTGGGAGCGCACGTGGTACCCGCACGTGGCGCCGGTGGAGGAGATCCTTCCCGGCGCCCGCGAGTGGGTCGCCCGCTTCTCGGCGTGACCGTCCGCCACGTCGTCCCGCCACGTCGTCTCTCGCGATGGACCCGTCGGTTCGGCGTGCCCGTCCCTGTCGAGCCGTCTCTTCCGGTGACCCCGTTGAACCCGTCAGTCCGTGCGAGGGGAGGCGGGCCACTCCGGGTAGAGGAGGGCGTTGATGCCGAGCGCCGCCGCGGCGTCGACGTTGACGGCCCGGTCGTCGAGGAAGGTGACGTCGCCGGGGACTGCGCCGAGGTGGCGCAGGACCTCCTCGAAGATGGCGGGGTCCGGCTTGGACAGGCCCAGGCGGCAGCTGTAGAAGCGATGCTCGAACGCCGCCGCCCAGGGGGCGTCGTCGATGGCCGCCGCCAGCGGCTCGGGGGCGTTGGACAGCAGGGCGAGCCTGTGGCGTCCCGCGAGATCCTCTATGCCGCGCAGGGTCTCCGGGTTCAGGTGGAGCCAGCTCTCGACGTCGGCCGCGTCGAGCTTGGCGACGAGCGGATCGTCGTCGGCGAGCGTCCTGCCGAGAACCGCGCCCCAGTACAGGTGGGAGGCCTGGCCGCGGTCGTAGGCGTCGCGGTGGTGCCAGTAGCGGTTGCGGAAGGTCGCCTCATCATGGCCCATGAGCTCGGCCATGGTCGCCGTCGCGTCGGACGGCTGCGCCACGGAGATGACCTCGCCGTAGTCAAGCAGCATCCAGGTGGTCACGGGCTCTCCTCGGGACGGTCCTGCGCCGACGGCTCCGGTGTCACCCCCGACGCGGCGGGCAAGGCCCCGCTCGCCCGGGCCGGGCGCGTCTCGCGCTCGGTGGAACGAGGGTGATCGACGATCGTTCGGGGCCCTTCCGGAACTCTTTCGTGTTCATTCGATCGTACTTCGTGTTTGATTTCAAGACGTAGATCTCGGCCGCCACGGTGAACCACGGCGAGAACGGGTTCCCGGCCGCGCGTCTCGCCGGTCAGTCGCCGTCGTCCCGGTTCGTCGCGCGCCGGTGGCTCACGGCGCGTCCGGGGGCCGGGGGCGGGAGGATGGGCGCGGTCATGTGACGCACGACGCCGTACGACGAGGAGAACCGATGATCCGCCGCTGGAATCCCCCCGGCCCGGCCGCGCCGCTCGGCCGCTACAGCCACCTGGCCGCCGTGCCCGACGGTCACGAGCTGTTGATGATCTCCGGTCAGGTCGGCGTCCTGGAGGACGGCACCCTCGCGGGCCCGGACGCCGAGTCGCAGGCACGTCAGGTCTTCGCCAACATCGAGAGTCTCCTCCGCTCCGTGGGAGCCGGCCCCGAGCATCTGGTAAAGCTGTTCACCATGCTCTCCGGCACCGAGCACCTGGCGGGCTCACGCGCGGCGCAGGGCGAGGTGTTCGCCAGGTGGTACCCGCGGGGAGACTTTCCCGCGCACTCGCTGATCGTGGTCGCCGCGCTCGCCGCTCCCGGCCTCTTCATCGAGGTCGAGGGCGTCGCCGCCGTCCCGCGAGGCTGATCCCGGGTCGCCCTCCGGCCCGCTCCCACCGTCCGGGCCTCGGGTGCTCCCCGGCCGGTCTCAGGTGGTGGTGATCGTCAGGTCCGCGCGGGCGCGGACGTCGTCGCGGGTGTGGAAACGCTCCTCCTGGGCCGCCCAGCGGTCCCAGTGCGGGGCGTAGAGCTCGCCGTCGCGCTCCAGCGCGCGGGCCTTGCGCACCTCGTCGGCCGCCTCCAGCCACAGCAGGCCGCTCAGGTACGGCGCGGCGGCGAGGGCGCCGGAGCCGGTGCCGTCGAGGACCAGGATCCCCGTGTCGGGGACCTCGTGCCACTCCGCGTGGGCGCCGTCCGCCCAGTCGTAGCGCCGCCACCGCGCGGGCAGGTCCAGGCTGAGCGGCCGCAGGACCTGCTCGACCAGCGCGTCGACCCCTCCCAGCAGGCCGTCCCACCCCGGATAGAGATCGTCCATCCGTACGACGGGCGCGGCCAGTTCCGCGGCCACGGCGGCGGCGAAAGTGGACTTGCCCGCCCCCGAACGCCCCTCGACCGCCAGGACGCGGGTACGGCCCGCACGGGCGGGGCGGGCGAGCAGCCAGCGCGAGACACGCCGCGCGTGGCCGTTCACGTCGGCGTCACGGGAGGCTCCGGGAGGCCCTGCGGCGTGGTCCGGGCGGTCTCGTCGCGTGGTCCGGGCGGCTTCGTCGTGTGATCCAGGAGGTCTTGTCACGTGGTCCGGGCGGCTTCGCCGTGTGGTCCGGGCGGCCGGAGAGCGCGGTCACGCGCTCCGGCGGGTGCGCCAGCGGGTCAGGATCTCGCGGTCGGAGTCGCGCTCCTCGACGTCGCGGCGGCGCTGCTCGTCCTCGTCCTGAGCCAGGGCGAGCCATTCGGAGTACTCGGGGTCGTCGCGGGCTATGTCGCGGGTGCCGTCGATCTTGGTGCCGTTGTCCAGCGTGGTCGTCGCGGGGACGCGGAGGGTGCCTCCCGGCAGCATGGTCACGTTCATGGCGTGGCCTTTCCGTCGTCTCTCTGACCGCTGTTCGCCCAGCATAGCTCCGGGGGTCGTGGCACGCCCACGGTCAGCCGATGCCGTACTGCCCGGACAGCTGGTGGTACACCCGTTCGGCCTCCGCCTCCGCGCCGATCAGGTGGAGCAGCCGGGTCGCCCTGCGGGTGAGCACGCAGGCGAAGGCCTCGGCGAACAGTTCGGTGACGTCGTCGCGGTAGGGCGGCCGGAGATGGACGCGGGTGCGGGCGTGCAGGCCGGTCCAGAACGGGGAGTGCGAGGGCAGCCGGTCCATGTGGTCGGTGGCGTGGCCGATCTCGTGCCCGCACACCGACACCGAGGGCGAGGGGGCGCTCCCCACCCCGATGCGCCGCCACCGGGGGTCGTAGACGCCCGCGCTGCGTTCCCAGAGGCCTGCCTGCAGGGGCAGCGCGACACCGCGCAGCCACTCGAAGCCGGGAAGGTCGGGCACCGCTCCGGGCCCCACCACGATGCCGCCGCTCAGGTGGGTGGTCAGGCGGGTGGCGAGGGCCTGCGGCACGGCCGCCAGCGTCAGTATCGCGAGGAGCGTTTCCGCCGGTGGGAACGTGCCAGGTTCCCAGGTGCGCGTCAGCCGCGCCTCCAGCGGGCCGACGTGCAGCCAGCCGGGTCGTCCTCTGCCGTGGTCGGCCAACGCAGCCGTTTCTCCTGGATCGGGGGGTGGTCCGCCACGGCTCGCGGGCCGGGCCGGGCGATCGGCGATCCGGTCCGCGGGCCGCGACGGTGATCATGTGAGACTACCTCTCCCGCGCCCCGGCCCGTGCGGGTACGCGTCCGCGGGGGCCGTCCAGGCGTGACCCGGCCGCGTGCCCCGCTTCCCGGTCCCGCTTCCCGGTCCCGCCTCCCGGTTCCGCTTCCCGGTCCCGTCTCCCGGTTCCGCTTCCCGGTCCCGTCTCCGGCTCCGTCGCCCGGTTCGCGGGCGCAGTCCCGGGGGGCGCCGGGGGGCGTCCGTACGGCGGTCGCGCGGTCTTCCCCCACGGCTCGCCCTACCGATGTCCGGCCAGGACGGCGTGGTGGTCGGCGCCCTCCCGGCCGTCGGGGTCGGCGTGCACGGTGGCGGCGCTCAGCCGGGGCAGGTGGTGGATCAGCCGGTGCTCGGCCTCCACCGCCACGGCGTGCGCCTGGAGCAGCGACAGGTCCTCGCCGACCACGATGTCCACCTCGGCGCGCAGCGCGTGGCCCACCCAGCGCAGCCGCACCGATCCCACCCGCCGCACGCCGCCGGTGGCGGCCAGGACGCGCTCCGCGTGATCCACGAGTGCCGGATCGACCGCGTCCATCAGCCGGTGGTATATCTCGCGGGCCGCGTCCTTGAGGACGAGGCAGATGGCCGCCGTGATCAGCAGGCCGACGATCGGGTCGGCGATCGGGTAGCCGAGTGCCGAGCCGCCCGCGCCGAGCAGCACGGCCAGCGAGGTGAGGGCGTCGGTACGGGCGTGCAGCCCGTCGGCGACCAGCGCGGCCGACCCTATCTGGCGCCCGACCCCGATCCGGTAGCGGGCCACCCACTCGTTGCCCGCGAAGCCGATCACGGCCGCCGCGGCGACCCAGCCGAGCGCCCGTACCTCCTGGGGGTCGA
Source organism: Streptosporangium sp. NPDC002721 (assembly GCF_042888905.1). Lineage (NCBI taxonomy): Bacteria > Bacillati > Actinomycetota > Actinomycetes > Streptosporangiales > Streptosporangiaceae > Streptosporangium > Streptosporangium sp. NPDC002721. Next base: position 140,489 of record NZ_JBIAQI010000005.1, on the reverse strand, counting down.
CCAGGCGCCGTGCGGCCTCGTACCCGGCGAGCGCGGCGGAGGCGGCGATGACCAGGACGATGGCGATCCCGGCCAGGTCCTCGGCCCTGCCGTAGCCGTAGGTGAACCTGCGGGTGGCCGCCCGGCGCCCGAGGGAGAAGGCGATCGCGAGCGGGAGCGCGGTCAGCGCGTCGGCGACGTTGTGCAGGGTGTCACCGAGGAGGGCGACCGAGCCGGAGAAGACGACGATCACCGCCTGGACGGCGGCGGTCACCATGAGCACGGCGAAGGAGACGGCGAGTACGCGCATCCCGCGACTGCTGGACTCCAGGGCGGTGTCGGTCCTGCTCGCGCTGTCGTGACTGTGCGGGGTGAGGGCGTGGCCCGCTCGCGAGAGCAGCCTTCCGAACCGGCGGCCCGCGGGACGGCGGCCTTCGTGACCGTGACCGTGACCGTGGCCGTGCTCATGACCGTGTTCATGACCGTGGCCGTGTTCGTGTTCGTGTCCGTGGGTGGGTTCGGGTTCGTGCGGCGGGTCGTGCGCGGTCTCTTGGTCCTGACCGCGGGGGGAACGGGGGCCGGCGGGTTCGTCGGGGGACGGAGAACCGGCGTCCTGCTGGTCGGACATGGCTACCTCGTTTGCTACCGGTGCCCTTTTCCCGGAGTATATGTAGCCATGTATGCACGCGACAACGCATCAGGTACCAACTCGTCGCAGGAGCAACCCACTGGCGCCCAGGTGGAGGCCGCCATCGAGGCCTTCCGGATGCTCAGCGACGCCACCAGGCTGCGCCTGATGTGGCTGCTGTCGTCGGGGGAGTACGACGTCGGCTCGCTCGCCGAGGCCATCGGGGTCGCGCGCCCCTCGGTCTCCCAGCATCTGGCGAAACTCCGTCTCGCCGGGCTGGTGCGCACCCGCAGGGACGGCCGCCGCGTGCTCTACCGGGCCCGCGACGCCCATGTCCGCGCGCTCATCGGAGAGGCCCTGTTCCACGCCGACCACGAGGTCTCCGGCATCCCGCGCCACGACTGACGAGAGCGCTCGACCGGCGTACGCCGGATGACGGGGGGCTTCTCGAAGCCGGGTCCGGCCGTGATGCCAATTGACAAATTAATTTGTCCAATGGTTCCATATGAGCGTGCCGGCGACCGAGATGACCCTCATGGACGAGCCCGACCGTCTGCGTGTGGCGCTCACCCCGATCCGCCGTCGGCTTCTCGGCCGCCTGCGCGAGCCCGCTTCGGCGGTCCAGCTCGCGGCCGAGTTCGACCTGCCGCGCCAGCGGGTCGGATACCACCTCAGGGTGCTGGAGGAGGCCGGGCTGGTCGAGCTGGTGGAGGAGCGCCCGCGACGCGGTTTCGTCGAGCGCGTCATGAGGGTCACCGCGAACGCCTTCCTCGTCGATCCCGGCGTGCTCACCTCATCGGGTGAGGGTGACGGTGAAGGTGAAGGCGGCGGGGCCGAGGAGGCCGGTGACGGGGCTGCGGAGGTGGCGGAGGGGTTTCGTCGTGTCGCCGACCAGTACGCCGCCGAGCATCTCGTCGAGGTGGCCGCCGGCACCGTTCGCGACGTCACCCGCATGGCCGCCGCCGCCGACCGGCAGGGGGTCCGGCTGCTGACGTTCGCCCTGGAGGCACAGGTGCGCTTCGCCGAGCCCGGCGACGTGCACGACTTCACCGACGCGCTCGCCGACGCCTTCTCGCGGGTCGCGGCCCGCTTCGACACCCCCGGAGGACGGCCCTACCGCCTCGTCGCCGGTGGGCATCCGGCTCCCGGCCCGCGAGGCGCCGGCGAACACCCCGCTCCCGGTCCGCGAGGCGCCGACGGGCCCCCCGCTCCCGGTCCGCGAGGCGGCGGCGAGCACCCGGGTTCCGGTGCGACGGGAACCGGTGGAGACCCGGTTTCCGGGATGCCGGAGAACGGCGATTGACGACATCCCCTTCCCGGGGCCCGGCCCCGGGGTTCCCGTACCGGAGGCGTTCCATGACAGACGAGCCGTTCTATTTCGAGGTCACCATCGCCGCGCCCGTCGGCGACGTGTGGAGCGCGCTGCGCGATCCCGAGCTGATCCGGCGCTGGCACGGCTGGCACTTCGACGGCCTCGACAAGGAGATCGAGGTCATCTACCAGCAGGACGTCGTGGAGTCGGCCTCCGAGCACCGGCTGGAGATCCAGGGCGGGGACGTGTTCGAGCTGGCCGACCTCGGTGACCGTACGCGCCTGCGGGTGACCCGTGCCCCGCGCGGCGGCGACCCCGACTGGGACGCCTACTACGACGACGTCACCGAGGGCTGGATCACCTTCGTCCACCAGCTCGCGTTCGCCCTGGAGCGGCATCCGGACGCCGACCGGCGCACGGTCTTCCTCTCCGGCGTGTCGGCCACTCCGGTGCTGGAGGCCGCCGTCCTCGACGCGGTGGCCGGGCTCTCCCCGGGGAGCCCGTACGAGCTGGAGGTCCCCGCCGGGGAGACGTTGCGCGGCGAGATCCGGTATCGCTCGGCCAACCAGGTCGGCCTCACCGTCGAGGGCTGGGGCGACGGCCTGCTGGTCGCGGCACGGACGCGGCCCTCGCCCGCCAACCCCGGCGGCGCCGCCATGATGGTGCTCAGCACGTACGGCCTCGACGACGCCGCGTTCGCCGATCTCGAATCCCGCTGGAGCGCGTGGTGGGGACGGAACCTCCCCGAGCCCTCCGTGAACGGCCAGGACGCGGAGGCGTCTAGGGAGTGAGGCCTTCGGCGGAGCACAGGCCGGGCAGGAAGAACTCGAAGTTGCCGACCTCCTCGATGTTGTGGCGCAGCCAGGCGGCGCCCTTGCCTCCGGGGAAGATCCGGTCGCGCAGCGCCTCGTTGACCGGGCGCACCAGCCGCGCCCGGCGGCCCCGGCCGGGGAGGCCGAGGGTGAGCGAGTTCTCGTAGCGTGTGCCTCCGGCGACGCGCGCGAAGGTGTAGTCCATCCGCGCGACCGGCAGCCCGTGCGTGCGCGGCCGGTGGGCGAAACCGCCCTCGTCGAGCCGGGTGACGCGGGTCAGGACGTCGACCCGCCGGTCCGGGTCGCGGCCGAGCACCTCGTGCAGGTGGAAGACGGCCCCGGGCCCCGCGCCGCCCGGTGGGAGCGAGTGGTAGCGGAACCCCACGTGGTCGAGCGGGTGCCAGACCCGGTAGCGCGGCACCCGCCGCCCGAGCAGTTCCATGTCGCCCTCCACGTTGCGGAACCACCACACGAGCATGGCGGGGCTGACGCCGTGGACCAGGTCGTGCCGGATCCACAGGTGCAGCCGGCCGTCGTCCAGGATGTCGGCCCCGGACTCGGCCGACGTGACCGGTTTCATGGTCCAGGGGACCTCCAGCGGTTCGGGCAGGGCCGGCGTGGCGGGTTTCAGGATGGTGGTCACGGTGTTTCTCCTCTCCCTCCCGAACCTAGGGCGGGCGGGGGCGGCGGCCCATGACCGCACGCGACAACGACGTATCAGGGGACGCCACGCCCGGCACGGAGCCGGTAGGGTCGCGCCGTGCCCGCTCCCACCGTCCTCGCGGCCCTGACGATCGGCCTGGTGGAGGCCGCGCGGGCCGAGGGCGTGGAGATCGGGGAGATCGGGGCGGACCTGCCCGCCGATCCCGACGCGCGCGTCCCCCTTCTTACGCACCTGGAGGTCTGGGAGGCCGTCGCCCGCCGTCCCGTGGGGCTGGCGGTCGGTGCCAGGCTGGGCCTGAACGGGCTGGGTGTGGTCGGTTACGCCATGCCGTACGGGGCGACCGTGGGGCAGGCGGTCGCCCTGCTGGGCCGCACCCGCACGGTGGTCCACCCCGACGCCGTCCCCGACCCGCGACGGCGCGGGGAGGAGCTGGTGTTCGCCCAGGTGATCCCGGCACCCTTCGCCCGCCTGGTCGAGCCGGTCGACGCCCAGGCCGCCGCCACGCTGGCCGTGATGAAGGTGCTCGCCGGAAGGGAGACCCGTCCCCTCCGGGTCGCCCTGCAACGCTCCCGGCCCGGGGACACCTCACGGCACGAGAACTACTACGGCTGCCCGGTCTCCTGGGGCGCTCCCGCCCTGGAGCTGGCCTTCGACGCGGCGGTGCTGGACCGGCCGCTGCCCCGTACCGACCCCCGGCTGTTCGGCTACCTGTCGCGCCGGGCCGCCGACCTGCTCGGCGGTCTGGCCGCCGGTTCCGGGGTGGTGGAGCGGGCGCGCCGGGAGATCGGCCTGGCGCTCGTCGGCGGCGAGCCCGACCTCGCCTCCGTCGCCCGGAGCCTGACCCTGTCGGCCAGGACCCTGCAGCGGAGGCTCGCGGCCGAGGGTACGACCGTCGCCGAGCTGGTGGAGGCCGCCCGCCGCGAGCGCGCGTTCGTCCTGCTGCGCGATCCGGAGCTGAGCGCGGCGCAGGTGGCCTCGCTGCTCGGCTACTCCGAACCGCCCGCCTTCTTCCGCGCCTTCCGCCGCTGGACCGGCCTCACCCCGAGGCAGTGGAGGTCCTCCCCGGGGCAGGTGCCCTGAGCTCGTACGCCGTCTGCGACCGCACCGCCACCGTCGCGAGCCGTCGCGAGCCCCGAGCCGGCCGGTGCCGTTCCGTCGCGTGGGTTCGGGCCCGCTTCAGGGGCCCTGTCGTGAGGGTTCACGCACCACGCCGCCGGACGGCGGCCTCGTCGCGGAGGCTCACGCCTCCTTCAGGATGGCGGCCACCGACTCGCGCAGCGGGGTGGTCGGACGGCCGATGAGGGCGCCGAGCTCGCCCGGGGTGGGGGACAGGGCGCCCTCGGCGATGTCGAGGTCGATGCCGGCGAACAGGGTCGCCGCCGGCTCGGGCAGGCCCGCGTCGAGCAGGGCCTGCCGGTAGTCGGCGTGCGGGAGGTTCCGGTAGACGACCGGCCTGCCGGAGAGCGCCGACGTCTCGGCGGCCAGATCGGGCAGGCTCCACGCGGTGTCGCCGGAGAGCTCGTAGACCCTGTCGCCGTCCTCCTTGCCGGTGAGCGCGGCGACGGCCGCGGCCGCGTAGTCGGCCCGGGACGCGCTGGCGACGCGGCCGTCCCCGGCGGCGCCGAGGATCACGCCGTGCTCGACGCCCCGCAGGACGGACGCCGCGTAGACCTCGGTGTACCAGCCGTTGCGCAGGAAGGTGAACGGGATCCCGGAGGCGCGGATGTGCTCCTCGGTGCCCCGGTGGTCGGCGGCCAGCGCCAGGGGCGTGGTGTCGGCGTGCAGCACGCTGGTGTAGACGATGCGGGCGACCCCGGCGGCCCTGGCCGCGTCCACCACGGCCCGGTGCTGCCCGAGACGTCGCCCGACGGCGTCGCCGGAGATCAGCAGGACCGTGTCGCCGGGGGCGAAGGCCCGCTCCAGGGTCTCTGGTCGCTCGTAGTCGGCCTCCCTGATCTCGACGCCGCGCGCGGCCAGGTCGGCGGCCTTGCCGGGATTCCGTACGGCCGCCGCGATGCGGTCGGCGGGCACGCTCTCCAGCAGGCCGTCCACCACCAGGCGGCCGAGCCGGCCGGTGGCACCGGTGACAACGATCATTTCGCTTCTCCTCGTTCGAAGGGGTCGCCGGTCAGGTTAGTACTAACTAATCCACAGCGCCAACTAAAAGTTAGTGCTTTCTTCTGGTGGGCGCGGCGAGAAAGTAAGGTGGACGGATGGACGACCAGGCCGCGATCCCGCTGGACGAGTTCAGCCAGCTCACCTTCGACGTCTTCATGCGCGGATGCGTCTCGCGCGAGACGATGGAGCACATGACCGGCCGCTGGGGCATCCTGGTCATGGTCGCGCTCCACGAGGGGACCTACCGATTCAACGCCCTGCGCCGCCGGGTCGACGGGGTGAGCGAGAAGATGCTCGCCCAGACCCTGCAGGCTCTGGAGCGCGACGGCCTGGTCCACCGCGAGGCCGAGCCGACCATCCCCCCGAAGGTCGAGTACAGCCTCACGCCGCTCGGCGGCCAGGCCGCCCGGCGCCTGCTCGACCTCATCGAATGGCTGGAGGGTGAGATGCCCGCGGTCATGGAGGCCCGCGCACGCCACGACCGGGCCAGAGAGATCCAGGCCGGAGAGAGCTGAGCCGGAGAGCCAGGCCGGAGACGGTCGGGCGAGAGGCGGCGTGGCCGGAGAGATCCAGGCCGGAGACGGTCAGGCGGGAAACGGTCGGGCGAGAGGCGGCGTGGCCGGAGAGATCCAGGCGGGAAACGGTCGGGCGGGAGACGGCGAAGCCGGAGAGGGCTGGGCCCGAGAGTCGGGCCGGAGACGCTCGTACTGGAGAGGGCCAGGCCGGAGACGGCGAGCCGGAGGTGAGCGCCGGATGGCGTAGGCACGCCGCCCGCGCGCCGGAATTCGGCCCTCTCGCGGCGATTCTGGTGCCGTGTCGGGGGGCCCGCGCCGCCGAGTACAGGTTTGTCGGTCCGGGGCGTTAGCGTTCCGCGCATCACGGTCGCGGGTGACGAAATCCCCGCGTGCTTCGGCGATCCTTCCATGGTGAAAGGCGGGACCCTTTGGGCTGGCTGGCGGCGGGAGACGGATACGAGGTCGCCCTCGTGGAGGGCCGGGTGGCCGCGAGGGCCACCACGGGCCGGGCGGCGGGACGGCAGCTGAAATCGCTGCCCAAGCAGGTGCGCGAGCACCCCGAGGTCGAGCGGCTGCGCCGCCTGGCCGAGTGGCTCGACCGCCACGAGGCCACCTGCGTGGCACGGGTGGACGCCTGGATGGTGTCGTCCCTGCCGGTTCCCACCGGGCTGGTGGCCCGGGTGTGGCCGGACGAGGCGTGGCGGTCGGTGCTGCGCGACCTCGTGGTGGTCGGCGACGACGAGGCGGGCTTCCTGCGGGACGTCACCGGCTCCGGCGAGCTGCGTACGGTGAACCTGGACGGCGAGACGGTCCGGATGTCCCCGGAGACCGTGACCCTGCCCCACCCGGTGCTGCTCCCCGACCTGGAGGAGCTGCGGGAGTTCGCCGCGGAGCTGGGGGTGACCCAGCGCGTCGAGCAGATCCACCGGGCGACCTGGGAAAAACCCGCCGAGCACGCGGAGAAGGCCACCGAGGTGACGGAGTTCGCCGGAGGGAAGTTCGTCTCCCGGTTCGGTCTCGCCGCCCGCGCCACCTCGCTCGGCTACCGCGTGTCGGGCGGCTACGCCACCTGCGCGGTGCGCGACGCCGGGCGGAGCGCCGAGGCGTCGGTCTGGATCGGGGAGCCCTACTGGGACGGTGACACCGAGACCGGCAACCTGACCTGGCACGACCACGACGGCAGGCGGCTCCCCCTGCGGGAGGTCGGCCCGGTGGCCTGGTCCGAGGGAATGCGCATGGCCGCGGCGCTGTACGCCGGCCGCGACGTCGAGGAAGGAACGAACACGTGAGCGGCGCCACGTCGTCAGCGGGCACCCCCGCGCTCCGGCCCGTGCCCGAGGGCCACGACCTGCCCGAGACGGGCGACGGAGCCGGGACGCACGAACCGTCCGGGCAGGGCGGCGGGACCACGGCACCCGGGACGCGGGAGACCACGAGCGCAGACGAGGCGCGGGAGGCCGCGGGTAACGCCGAGGCGGGAGTTGCCGAGGTGAGTGTTGCCAAGGCGGGCGTTGCCGAGGCGGGCGCCGACGAGGTGCGGGAAGCCGCGAGCACCGCCGAGGCGCGGGAGTTGCTGGAGGCCGGGGCGGTCCTTCCCCCGGGCACGGACGGCGGCGAGCGGGCGGTGCCGCTGACCGCGCGTGCCTACCGGCACCCCGGCCTGGACGACCGGGTGGTGGTGCGCCTGGTCGCCGAGGAGCTGGGCGCGGCGGAGGACGCCGCGGCGGCCTTCCTCGGGCTGGAACCGGACGGCGAACCGGCCGTCGTCGGGGTGGGCCTGCGCCGCTCGCTCGGATTCCCCGAGTGGGTGCTCGTGCACCACCCCGAGGACGGCCACCACGCGCTCGCCCTGGTGCCGGAGCTGGACCGCGCGGGCCGGCAGGCGAAGTCCAAGCCGAAGGCCGCCCTCGACGCCTACCAGCGGCTCGCCACCCAGCTGGCCGGGGCCGTCCCGCACTTCCTGCCGACGTTCCTCGAACAGGCGGGCCGGGTGTTCCTCTCGGTGGAGAACGCCACCTACGCGGCGCAGATGTTCGTCCAGGCGCGCAAGGCCGAGACCGAGCACGGCCTGCCCGTCGACGAGGACCGGCTCGACGCGGTGTTCCTGGAGTTCGCCCTGGCCGGAGCCCTGCCGGTGAAGGCGCTGTCCGTGTACGCCAAGGAGCTGGCGGGCCGGGTGCCGGCGGACGAGGCCCTGCGCAGGATCCACCGGCTGTGCGTGCGCCGTACGGCGGGCGGGCTGTCGCCGTCCGCGCAGATGGCCGTCGAGCTGCGCCGCCTGGCCAGGGCCGCCGGGCGCGACGCGGACGCCGAGGAACAGTCGTACCTGGTGGACCTGCTCGCCCTGCCCGCCACCTCCGGGGCGCCGCTGGGCTGGTGGAAGGCGCACCGCCAGGCCCTGGTGGCCCGCGGCGGGCTGGAGCCCGCCTTCCGCGGGACGCTGCTGAACACGATGCCCGCCAACGGCGACGACGACATGCCCGCCCTCTGGCTGGAGGTGCTGGAGGAGTCGGGCGCCACCGCGGGCCTGGGAGAGGCCGGGGTGCCCGAGCACGAGCGTCCCGCCGACGGCACGGCGGGCTGGCTGGAGCGCTTCCTGGCCATCTGGAACCCCGGCTGGCGGGGAGACGCGAGGTTGCCCGGCCTGTACGCGCTGGTCGAGCGCGTGGCGGCACGGCTGCGCGCCGAGCTCGCCGCGTCGGGCGGGACCGTGTCGTTCAAGCCCGACCCCGACCTGGTCGACCTCCTGCTGTCGCTGGACGTGCCGGTCGCCGATCCGGGCGACGACGCGCGCCTGCTGCTGGAACCCTGGGCGCGGGCCAAGGAGGGGCGCGACCTGGTCGCGCTGGCCGCCGACCCCCGGTTCCGGCCCGCGTTCCACCGCGCCGCCGACGCGTTCGGCGACGACACCGACGGGCACCGGGCCGCGCGCCGCCTGGCCGCCTCGCCCGGCGGCCGGACGATGCTGGCGGAGTGGGTGGCCACGGTCGCCCGGCGCTCGGCCGCAACCGGCCTGCCGCAGCTGCCCGAGGCCCTTCGCAGGCTGACCTGGCTGCCCGGCGAGGCGCTGGTCCTCGCCAGGGAGGAGGTCGCCGAGGCGGTGCGGGCCGACCTCGCCGCCGAGCTCGCCAGGACGCTGCGCGGCGGGCTCCTCGACGAGCTGGGCTGGCCCGCCTGGGAGGAGGCGGTCGCCGGCCTCGTCGACCAGCGGAAGCTGGACGACGTCGAGACCGCCGACGCCTGGCCGAACCTGATCGTCTCCGGCCCCTCCCAGGCCAGGGTCATCGGCCCGGAGGGGACCGTGCTCGTCCACGACCTGCGCCCCGCGCCGGACGGCGTCTGGGGCGACCCCGACTTCCAGTACGTCGACGGCGAGCTGCTCGTCTACTGGGGCACCCATGGTGACGGGCTGCGCGGATACTGGCACTCCTCCGCCGGGAGGGTCCTCTCGATGGAGGGGGAGATCAGCTGGTGGAGGCAGGACGCGGGCACGGTCACCCTGCCGCTGCCCGGCGGCGGGCGGGCCACCGGCGAGGGGGTGCTGCACCCGGGTGACACCGCGGTGCCCGCCAGGCGCGCCCTGATCGGTGACGGGACCTCGTTCTGGATCTGGGACGGCGAGGCCAAGGGCTGGCGCGAGCACGACCCGGCCACCATGACGAACGGCAGGCTGAGCATGCCCGGGTTCCTCGCCGACGCGCTGCGCTCGGCACCGCCGGGCAGCACCTTCCTCGAGGGCTGGGTGCTGCCCGCCTTCTCCGGCGAGGCCGGCCCGGCCGGCGTCCCGGTGGACGGCCTGCTCGGCTGGCGGATGGTCGAGCTGCCCGACGGATCGCTGCGCGGCGAGGACCTCGCCGGGCGCGCCGTCACCCTGCGCGGCGGCCCGGACGGGCACGGCCGGCCGGTGCGCGCGGTGACCTTCCCCGCCGACGAGCGGCCGCGTGCAGTCGTGATGGGCTACCGCGAGGTCAAGCTCGTCGACCCGGAGGGCGTCGTCGTCGCGACGGCCTCGCTGCGGGACAGGCCGGGGACCTTCGCCGAGGGCACCGCCCTGCTGCCGCCGGTTCGCTACTGGCACCACATGCGGCCCCGTGACCCGGAGGGCTCGTCGGTCCTGCGCCGGATCGACGGGGAGACGGCGGCGGCCCTGCTGAAGGCCGCCGCGTCCGTCGAGTCCGTTGAGTCCGCCGCCTCCGGGAAGCCCCCGCGCTCGGCGCGGGAGGAGCTGCGCGACCTGGTCCGCTCCCTGCTGCCCGGGGTCACCCACGACGAGCTGATCGCCGGGATCGCCGGGGTGGTGGCGTTCGCCGCCGCCCAGCGGGCCACCCTGGACGCGGCGGCGGCCAGGCTCGCCGCCGCCCTCGCGGGCGAGGGGGAGGAGTCCGAGCCGGAGGGTCCCGGTGACCGGTTGCTCGTCGAGGCACTCAACGGCCTCGGTGCCGTGATGCCCTATTGGGGGTGGCGGGAGACGTCCCACGGCGCCTTCCAGCAGCTCCGGACGATCGGCCACGAGAGGCGGACGCCCTCGGCCGGGGCCTTCCGCGTTCATCTGGAGGGGCCGCGGCTCGCGGACTCGTTCCTGGAGTGGGAGCCGCTGCTCGACCGGTCGGCCGCGCTGGCCTACCGGACGGCGACGGCGTCCGACCCGGTCCAGGCGGGCGCGCTGCGCGAGCTGCTCTCCGAGTTCGAGGCGCTCGGGCTGGCCTCCTCGGCGGAACCGTCCTCGTGGCGCCGTCTCGTCCTGCACCTCGACGGCGTCTGGGTGGACAACGCCCGCGACAGCCGCCCCGGTGGCCGGCACAACGTGCTCCCGCTGGAGGACGGCGCCCTCATCGCGTTCCTGACCTCCGAGTCCGACGGCGGCGGCTACCGCTTCACCGCGCTCTTCCACGACCCGGCGGGCCGTTTCGCCGTGCCCCGGCCCTACACCGTGCGCTCCTCGGGCCCGGTCGGCGAGGCGAGGCGGGCGGGCTGGCTCGGGGAGTTCCTCACCGAGCTCGCCGGACGCGGCCCCGCGCCCTGGCGGCCGGAGAGCGCGGAGGAGTTCGCGCGGCTCACCGGGGTGACCGGGACGACGGCCCGGCTGATCGTCGCGGGATTCCCGTACGTGGACACCTACGAGCGCGGATTCCTGCCCGCGGAGCTGCGGGCCGCCCTCGGGGTGAAGGCGACCGACGCCGCCGTGGCCAAGGACGAGCTGCGGCAGCTCGGCGCCGACGTCCGGCGGGAGGTCGTCGGCGCGCTGCTGCCCGAGCGCCCGGCCGAGCTGTGGACCGAGGGCCCGGACGTCGTCGCCGCCGCGCGCGTGTGGAACGCCAGGGTGGGGCGGCGGGCCGCCGTCCCCGAGTGGCTCGTCGGGGAGGCGACCCGCGCGGTGCGCGCCGGGTGGGAGCCGAGCCGGGCGCTGCCCGCCCTGCTCGACCCGGCCTCCGCGCCGGAGCTCAGCACGGACCTGCGCTGGCAGGTGAAGGGCGACCGCGTCCGCCCGGCCGAGGGCGACGACACCGGGTTCACCCAGTCCACGCTGGTCTCCACGATCGCGCTGACCGCGTGGCTGGCCCACCGGCTGCCCTCCGGCGATCCCGTACGGGCCGCGCTGCCCGCGGTGCTGGCCGCGGTCAGGAACCGGCTGGCCAACCCCGACCTGCTGCTCGACCTGGGCGACTACGTCGACCTTCCCGAGTTCCGCAAGGTCGCCGGGGCTCCCACCGAGGTCGCCGAGGGCTGGGAGCGCCACGGTGCCGTGATCATGGCCACCTATGACGACCGGCCCGCGCCGGGCCTGCGGGTCGCCCTGCTCGACGCGTCGGGCGGCGACCCCTACCTGCCGGCCCTGCGTGCCCTGACCGGCCACCCCGAGCGGCCCTTCTCCGCCGAGCTGGCGCTGCGCACCGCCCGCGACCCACGTTTCGAGGCGCTCCTGGCCGATCCAGGGGACCCGGCGGCGGGGGAGCGGGCGGCCGACGGCACCTGGTGGCCGCAGGACCCGTCCCGTTCCGTGCCCGAGCTGCTGTCCCAGGTCGCGGGGGAACACCACCTGGGGCGGGACGCCGCGGCGCTCTACCTGGCGCTGCTCTCGATGCCGGACCCCACCGACAAGAACGTCACCCGGTGGACCGGCTGGAAGCCCGCCCGGTTCAAGGCGGCCCGCGCCGAGCTGGCCGCCACCGACCTGGTGGTCGAGGCGACCCGCACCCGCGCGGGCCGCTCCCTCTTCCTGCCCGGGGCCTGGACCGAGCTCAGGGCTCCGAACGTCCCGCTCGAACGCTGGAAGCTCCCCCTGTTCGACCTGGTCGCCGGGGAGGGCGCGGTGCTCGGGGTGATCGTTCCCGCCGAGCCCGCCGCCGCCCTCCACACCAGGGCGTGGCAGCGGGTACGCGACGGCGACGTCCCCCGCTTCGAGGAGCTTCGCGTGCGGCGCGGCAGACGCCGCTGACGAGGGCGCCCTCTCCCCGGGAGCGCGCTCGCCGTGGGGGCTCCCCACCAGGCCCGGTCCGGCCGGGGCGCGGGCTCGTCACGCGTCCCGGCCGGACCGGGCAGTCCCCGGGCAGTCCCCGGCCGGACCGCAGTCCCCGGGCAGTCCCCGGACCGGATCCCGGCCGGGCCGGGCGGTTTTCAGAACCGGGTCCCGTCGGTTTCCGTAGCGGACACCGACCGGACCCGGCAGTTTCCAGAGCAGAAGGACCCACCCGATGACCATGACCGAACAGGCGGCCCCCGCGGCCCTTCCCGACCGGCGTACGCTGCCGGCCGAGGAGCAGCACGCCACCGAACTCGCCTTCCTCGCCGCCCACGACGACGGCCCCCGCCCGCCCGGCTGGGCGCTGACCCCGCGCGCGGTCGTCACCTTCGTCTGCGGCAGCGGGGGCGAGACCCTCGAACTACCCGGATCCCGGCGGGCGAAGGGCGGTGGAGGCGCCGGTGGAGGCACCGGTGGCGGCGACGCGCCGCCCGCCCGGCTCGCCATCGCCCCCAAGTTCGTCGGCGAGCGCTCACTGGTGGAACGCTGCGTGGTCACCCTCGCCGGCGAGCGCGGCCTGCTGCTGGTCGGCGAGCCGGGCACCGCCAAGTCGATGCTCTCCGAACTCCTCGCCGCCGCCGTCTGCGGCACGAGCGCCCTCACCGTGCAGGGCACCGCGGGCACCACCGAGGACGCCTTCCGGTACGGCTGGAACTACGCCCTGCTCCTCGCCCAGGGGCCGAGCCGCCAGGCGCTGGTCGACTCCCCGGTGCTGGCCGCCATGCGGGCCGGGCGGGTCGTCCGGATCGAGGAGATCACCCGCTGCCTGCCCGAGGTGCAGGACGCCCTGGTGTCGATCCTGTCCGACCGGCGCCTCAGCGTGCCCGAACTCGCGGGCACGCCCGACGCCCTGACGGCGGCCACCCCCGGTTTCACCGTGATCGCCACGGCCAACCTGCGCGACCGGGGCGTCTCGGAGATGTCGGCGGCGCTCAAGCGCCGGTTCAACTTCGAGACCGTCGCCCCCATCGCCGATCCCGCCGCCGAGGCCGCCCTGGTGCGCGGCCAGGCCACCGCCGTGGTGGGGCGGGCCGGTGCCGCCTTCGGCGTCGACGACGCCGTGCTCGACGCGCTGGTCACCGTCTTTCGCGACCTGCGCTCCGGTCGTTCGGCCGAGGGCTGGGACGTGGAGCGCCCGGGAACCGTGATGTCGACGGCCGAGGCGGTGCAGGTGGCGGCCTCCCTCGGGGTGGCGGCGGCCTACCTGCCAGGCGGGGACGTCCTCGACCTCATCCCCGGTCACCTGCTCGGCGTGGTCCGCAAGGACGACCCGGCCGACCACGCGCGGCTGCTCGGCTACTGGGACGGCCCGGTGCGACGCCGCGCCGAGGACGGCTCCGCGATGTGGCGCCGCCTCTGGGACCTGCGGGAGAACCTGCGGTGACGAGCGACCGACAGGCGAACGACCCCGGCATCGGGGACGCGGACGCGAACGACGACGGCACCAGGGTGACGGCCCGAGGAGGTCCAGGCCGCCCGGCGCCCTCCTCGTCCGGCTCGGACGCCCCTGGCGACGGAGCCCGGGGGGCGGCCGGGCACGACTCCGGCGCACCCGGTGACGACGTTCGGGACGGTGGCGTCCGGGCGGCGGCCGATCGTGGTCCCGGCCGTCCTGGCCGTCCCGGAGGGGACGTCGGTGCCGATCCCCGGGACGCGGTGGACGCGCTCGCCGCCACGGGTGGCGGGCGGCCCTACCTGCTCGGCGTGCGCCACCACAGTCCCGCGCTGGCGGCGGTCGTCCCGGCCCTGCTCGACGCCGCCGGGGCCGAGGTGGTCTGCGTCGAGCTGCCCGCCGACTTCCAGCCGTGGCTGCCCCACCTCGCGGATCCGGCCACCCTCGCCCCGGTCGCCCTCGCCGGTACGGGCGGCGACGGGCGGCTCGGCTTCTACCCCTTCGCCGACTTCTCGCCCGAGCTGGCCGCCGTCCGCTGGGCGCGCGAACGCGGGGCCGAGGTTCTCTGCTGCGACCTCCCGCTCTCCGACCCCGCCTGGTCGAAGGACGATCCGGCCGGGTCCGGCACGGAGACGCCGCCGTCCAGGGCCTTCGCCGACGGCCTCGCCGCCTCCGCCACCGGCAGGGAGGGGGACGACATGTGGGACCGCGCCGTCGAGGTCCTCGCCCCCGGCTGCCCGCCCGAGGCGGTACGCCGCGCGGCGCTGGGCGTGGGCTGGGCGCTGCGGCAGGACGCGGAGGCCTCCGGGGGAGTGCCGCCCGGCGACCTGGCCCGCGAGGCGTACATGCGCGAGGCGCTCGCCGGGGCGGCCACCGGCGGCCGGCGGGTCGCCGCGGTGATCGGCGCCTTCCACGCTCCCGCCCTGCTCACCCCGGATCCGGTCACCCGCGATCCCGCCATCCCGGCCTCGGACGCGTCCGGCGCGGGCGCCGCCCGCGCCACCCCGGTCCCGGACGCGTCCAGGGCGGTCCCGCCGGAGCCCGGGACCCCGGTCCACGACACCCCCGGCCGGACCGCTCAGGGGCACCTCTCCCCGGACAAGGGCACCGCGGCACGCGGCCCCGCCGCCGGGCCGGGCGCCGGAGGTCCCCCGCCCGCCACGTCGCTCGTCCCGTACGCCTTCGACCTGCTCGACTCCAGGTCCGGCTACCCGGCGGGCATCCGTGACCCGCGCTGGCAGCAGGCGGTCCTCACCGCGGGCGGCGATCCCGGGAGGATCAGGGACGCCGCCGCCCGTACGATCACCGAGATCTGCCGTGAGCTGCGCGCCGCCGGGCACACCGCGGGCACCGGCGAGGCCGTGGAGACGCTGCGGCTCGCCTGTGACCTGGCCCGGCTGCGCGGGCTGCCCGCGCCGGGGCGCGGCGAGCTGCTGGAGGCGGTGACGACCGTGCTCGGCCAGGGCGAACCCCTGGGGCGCGGCCGGGCGCTCGCCCGCGCCCTCGAAACGGTCCTCGTCGGCACCGGGCGCGGCAGGACCGCGCCGGACACCCCCCGCTCCGGGCTGGGCCCGGCGGTCGAGGCCGAGCTGGCGGAGCTGCGGCTGCCCCACCCCGGCGACCCCGGGTCCCGGGAGGTCCGCCTCGACCCGCTCCGCTCGGACCTGGACCGCCGCCGCGAGATCCTGCTGCAGCGCCTGCTGGTGTGCGGCACCGGCTACGGCCGGCCGGCCGAGGTGACGGGTACCGGGGACGGGACCGCCCTCACCACCCGGTGGCAGCTCTCGTGGACGCCCTCGGCCGCCGCCCTGCTGGACCTGGCGGGGGTACGGGGCGTCACCGCGGCCCTGGCCGCCGAGGGGACGCTGCGCGAGACCTTCCGCAGGGAGTCCGCCGAGGGCGGTCCCACCTGCGAGCTGGTCCTCGCGGGGCTGCGCGCCGCGGCCGCCTGCGACCTGCCGGACCTGGTCGCCGACCGCCTGGAGGACGCCGCCTCCGTGCTTCCCGCCACCGCGGGGCTGCCCGACCTGCTCCAGGCCCTCGACCTGCTGGAGGCGCTGCGCCACGAGCACCTTCCCGGCACCACGCCGCGGAGCCGGGACCGGGCGGCGGAGCTGGCGGGCACCCTGCTGGAGGCCGCGGTGCGGTCGCTGCCCGGCCTGACCGGCAGCGACCGGCC
The DNA here is from genome assembly GCF_042888905.1 of Streptosporangium sp. NPDC002721. Taxonomy (NCBI): domain Bacteria; kingdom Bacillati; phylum Actinomycetota; class Actinomycetes; order Streptosporangiales; family Streptosporangiaceae; genus Streptosporangium; species Streptosporangium sp. NPDC002721. The sequence continues at coordinate 124,369 of NZ_JBIAQI010000005.1, read as the reverse complement.
CGAGGACGCCGCCGCCCTCATCGCGCTCGTCACCCGCTCCGCCGAGCACCGGCTCGGCCTGGGGCTCGACGACGCGCTGGACACCCTCGCGCGCACCGGTTCCCCGCTCGTCCAGGGGACCGCGCTCGCGGCCCGGGTCCTGCTCGACCTGGACGCTCCGGACGAGCTCGGAGCCCGGGTCGCGGGATGGATCGACACCGCGACCGGCCCGGCGGGACGCCACCGGCTGTCCCGCCTGCTCACCGGCCTGCTGGTCGCCGCCGGCCCGCTCCTGCAGTCGGCCGCCGGGGCCCTCGACCCGCTGCTCGACCGCGTTGACGGCCTCACCGACCAGGATTTCCTCGACCGGCTGCCCGCGTTGCGCGGCGGCTTCGACACGCTCGCCCCGGCGGCGCGCGATCGGCTGCTGCGGGCCGTGACCGACCGCCTCGGTGACCGGCTCGACCTGGCGCTGAGCGCACCGCCCGAGCTCCTGGCGCTCTGGGCCGCCGCGGACGCCGCCGGGCGGGCCGCCCTGACCGGCCTGCGGCTTCCGGTGCCCGGCCTCTCCCTCCCGCCGGACGGGCCGGGGGCGCCCGAGCGGCCCGCGACACCCGTCCAGGACCGGCCGTCCACGGCCGCAGGGGAGCCGGATCCCTCCGCCGTGCCTTCCGGGGAGACGAGGGGGGACGAGCCGGAGCCTCCGGCCGCCGTACCGGGAGAGGACGTACCGGACAGGGAGGCCGTTTCGCGGCGGCTCGCCCCGGCGGACCGGTGGCGACTGCTTCTCGGGAGGGAGACCGGGCGGCTGCCCGCCGGAGCCAGGCGCTACGCGCACGCCCTGGACGAGCTGTACGGGGCCGGCCGGGGAGAGGGGGCGGGCGACTTCGGGCACGGGCCGGGCGACGGCGGAGGGCAGGGTGCCTCCTTCCCCTCCGCCCGCGAGTGGGCCGAGGAGCTCGACGCCCTGTTCGGGGCGGAGGTGCGGGAGGAGGTGCTGGCCGGTGCGGCCGGTGCCGGGCGGACCGACGTGCTGTCCGAGCTCGACCCCGACTCGGTACGCCCGTCGATCGACCTGCTCACCTCCGTGCTGTCCCTGGCGGGAGGGCTGCCCGAGCAGCGGCTCTCCCGGCTGAGGCCGCTGGTCCGCCGGCTGGTCGCCGAGCTGGCCAAGGAGCTCGCCACCCGGCTGCGTCCCGCGCTGACCGGCCTGGCGACACCGCGTCCGACCCGGCGTCCCGGAGGACGGCTCAACCTGCCCGCCACCCTCAGGGCCAACCTGGCGCACACGCGCCGGACAGACGACGGCAGGCTCCTCGTCGTGCCGGAACGGCCGGTCTTCACCACCCGGGTACGCAACGAGGCCGACTGGCGGCTGGTCTTCGTGGTCGACGTGTCGGGCTCGATGGAGGCCTCGGTGGTCTGGTCCGCGCTCACCGCGGCCGTACTGGGAGGCGTCCCCACGCTCTCCACCCACTTCCTGGCCTTCTCCACCAGCGTGATCGACCTGACGGACCGGGTCGCCGACCCGCTGTCCCTGCTGCTCGACGTGCGGGTCGGCGGCGGTACGCACATCGCCGCCGGGCTCGCCCACGCGCGCTCCCTGGTCACCGTGCCGAGCCGCACGCTCGTCGTGGTGGTCAGCGACTTCGAGGAGGGCTACCCGCTCGGCGGGCTTCTCGGCGAGGTCCGCTCCCTCGTCTCCTCCGGCGTGCACCTGCTGGGCTGCGCGGCCCTGGACGACAGCGGGGCCCCGCGCTACTCGGTGCCCGTCGCCCAGCAGCTCGTCGCGGCGGGCATGCCCGTCGCCGCACTCAGCCCGCTCGCCCTCGCCCGCTGGGTGGGCGACCGTCTCCGAGGAGAAACCCGTTGAACCCCCCAGCCTCCGACGTCCCCGCGGGGCAGCTGCCGCCGGTGGAACCGCACGTGGTCGCCTCCGCGGTGGAGGAGCTCACACCCCGGCTGCGCAAGAAGCTCGACGCGGCGATCGAGCGGTGCGCCGGGCTCCCGGCCGTCGCCGACGGCCGGAGCGTCTCCGTCAGCTGGGGGGAGGACGCGGTGGTCACCCTCACCCCGGGTGCGCGGGGCACGATCGCCGACCCCGGCGACGTCCGGTGCAGCTGCCTGCTCGCGCCCCGCTGCCTGCACCGCGCGGCCGTCCTCGGCGCCTGCCCGGTCGTGGACCCGGCCGTGCCGATGACGTCGGACGTGCCGGTGACCTCGGACGTGCCCGAGGCCGAGGATCCGGGCGCGGGGACGAGCCTCGCCGCCGCTCCCCACCCAACCCCCGCCCCCGCCCCCGCCCCCGCCCCCGCCCCCGCTCCCGCCTCCGGTCCCGGTGCCGGGCAGAGGGCCGCCGCGGAGGGGTTGTGGAGCGCCGCCGCCGGGGTGCTCGCGGGCGGGGTGCCCGGTGCCGGGGCGGTGCCCCAGGCCGAACTGCTCCGTGCGGCCCACACCGCCCGGGTGGCGGGCCTGCACCGGGCCGAGGCCGCCGCCCTGCGCGTCGTCCGCGAGCTGCGGGCCGCTCGCGCGCGCCATGACGGCCACCGCCTCGCCGACCTGGTCTCCGCGCTCCGCGAGCTCCTGCTGACCGCGGGCAGGCTCGCGGCGGCCGACCCCGACCCGGCCCTGATCGGGACCGCGCGCCGCGTCTACCGGCGGGGCGAGGGGCTGAGGGTGTACGGGGTCTGCAGGGAACCGGTGATCAGCGCCACCGGCTACGGCGGGGTGGTCACCCACCTCGTCGCCGAGGACGGCCGCCGGTTCTCCGTCGCCGACGTCAGGCCCGGCGGGTCGGCGAGGGCCCGGGGCGCCGCCACCGCCACCGTCGCCCTCGGCGCGGCGGCCCTCGACCACGCCCAGCTGGCACGCGGAGGACTGCTGATCTCCGGCGCGACGATCTCCCCGGACGGGCGCCTCGGCGCGGGCCGCGGCGTGCGGGCCAACCCCGTCGCGGGACTGTCGTGGGGGGAGGGGCCGCTGGCGGCCCTGTTCACCCGGCCGCTCGCCACGGTGGCCGACGCGGTGTTCTCCGGGACCTCGTGGGGCGATCCGCAGGACGCCGGGGAAGCGGAACAGCCGGTCGGATGCGACCTGGAGATCGTCGGCGCCGAGGGGGACAGGGTGCTCGCCCGGGAGCTGCCGGCCCTCGCGGAACGGGGAACGGAACGGGAGCGGGAGGGGGCCGGATCGGCCCGGCCTCCCACGGCCCCCGATGGTTTCGGCGCCGCTCCTCCGCCCGGACGGGTTCCCTCCGGGCCCGGACGGCTTCCTTCCGGACCGGCGGACGGGACACGGGGACCACTGATCCGGCTCGTACCGGCCGATTCCCATCCCGAGCTGGCCCACGTCGCCAACCTGCGGCAGCTCGCGTCCAGGCCGGGGTTGCGGGTGCGGGTGATCGGCCGGTTGGACCCCGGACGGGCCGCCACCCTGCGCCCGCTCGCGGCCGGGCCGGTTCCGGGCGCCGGGCCCACGCTGCGCCTGCCCGCCGAGTGGCTGGGCCGCGCCGACCTCGGGTACGACCGCCTGCAGGGGTCCCACCTCCCGCCCCGTGACGCCTGCCCGCCCCGGCGAGGGGAAGCCGAGGTCGCGGACCCGGTGGCGAGCTCGCCCCTGTGGCGGGCGGGACGCCTCGTCGAGCTGGCCGTCTCCGGCGGGCGGCGGGCGGTCGCCGAGTCCGCCCGCGACGGTGACTCCCTCGCCCAGCGGGTCCCGCTCCGCCGCGCGGGCTTCGAGACCTCCGCGGACCTCGTCGCCGCGCTCGCCGAGGAGGCCGACCGCCGCACCCGCGACGTGTTCGGCCGCCTGGTCGACTCCGGTGACGACCGGTACGCCCGGGCGTGGCTCGCCGCAGCGGTCCACCTCGCGGCCGCCGAACGGTCCCTGGTCCAGGCGTCCTGGCACGACGGCCGGACCCGCCGCGACCCCGGCGAGTGAGGAGGACCGTCAGCCACGCGACCGGAAGCACCGGAAGCACCGGAAGCACCGGAAGCACCGGGATTACCGGGATCGTCGCGAGAAACGGATCAAGAAATGTCACCGGAGGCCTATAGCGTGGCGGCATGAGCGACGAGATCATCGATTCCCCCACCGGCTGGGTCTCCAAGCACCTCCGCGACTACGTCGAGTCGGACGGCGCGAAGGGCCACCTCTACTACGGCAGGCCCACCCTGCTGCTGACCACCGTCGGCCGCAGGTCCGGGCTGAAGCGGCGAACCCCGTTGATCTACGGCCGTGACGGCGACGACCACGTGGTCGTCGCCTCCAACGGCGGGGCCGACGACCACCCGCTGTGGTACCACAACGTGCTGGCCCTGCCACAAGTCGAGGTGCAGGTGCGGGCCGAGGTGTTCACCGCCGTCGCGCGGACCGCGACGGCGGAGGAGAAGCCCGCCCTGTGGGAGCAGATGGTGGGGATCCACGGCGAGTACGCCGGCTACCAGCGCAAGACCGCTCGCGACATCCCGGTGGTGATCCTCACCCGTGCCTGAGGTGCTGACCCGGCGCGCGCTCAACCGGGCGACCCTGGAGCGGCAGTCGCTGCTGGAGCGGTCGGCGCTGCCGGTGCCGGAGATGGTCGAGCGGGTCGCCGGGCTCCAGGCGCAGACACCGCACACGTGGTACGTCGGCCTGTGGTCGCGGATCCGCGACTTCGACCCCGAGGCGGCGGCCGGGCTGCTGGAGGACCGGACGCTGGTGAGGATCGCCCTGATGCGGTCGACCATCCACCTGGTCACCGCGCGTGACTGCCTGCGCTGGCGGCCGCTGGTCGAGCCGGTCATCGGGCGCGTCACCCGGGGCGCGTTCGGCAGGCACCTGCGGGACCTCGACCTCGACGCGGTCGCCGCGGCGGGCCGCGAGATCCTGGACGAGCGGCCGCTGACCTTCGGCGCGCTGGGCAGGGAGCTCGCCTCGCTGTTCCCCGGCCGCGACGCCGCCGCCCTCGCCCAGGTCGTACGGGCCAGGGTCGCGCTGGTCCAGATCCCGCCCCGCGGCATGTGGGGCCGGAGCGGCCCGATCGCCCACACCAGCGCCGAGCGCTGGCTCGGCGCGCCGCAGGAGGCGAACCCCTCCGTCGAGGACTTCGTGACCCGTTACCTCGCCGCGTTCGGGCCCGCCACCGTCAAGGACGCGCAGGCCCACTGCGGGCTCACCAGGCTGCGCGAGGTGATGGAGCCGATGGGCCTGCGGACCTTTCGCGACGAGGAGGGCAGGGAGCTGTACGACCTGCCGGACGCGCCGCGGCCCGCCGAGGACATCCCGGCCCCGGTCAGGTTCCTGTACGACTTCGACAACGTGCTGCTCTCCTTCGCCGACCGGAGCCGCATGGGCACCCTCGATCCCGAGCTGGTCAGGCGCGCCTGGCCCGAGCACGGCCCGGTCCCCGGTTCCGTTCTCGTCGACGGGACCGTCGCGGCCACCTGGGCGACCGCCCGCGAGCGCGGCACCACCGGCACCACCGTCCTCACCGTCACCCCCTTCACCGCTCTCACCACCCGTCACCGCGACGAGACCGAGGCGGAGGGCGCGCGGCTCCTGCGCCTGCTCGCCCCCGCCGACACCCACGACGTCCGCGTCACCGCCCCCTGGTGAGCACCGCCCCTCGGTGAAAGGCCCTCTCGCCTGATCTTGACCTCGCCGGGGGGCACGCGTGAGGGGCGTACGGGACGGAGCCGGACGCCCGGGGCGCGCGGCGGCACGCCCCCTGACACCCCCGTCCCCATAACCGGACACGCCGTGGCGCCGGGGGTGTCCCGGCCGGGGCCGCCGGGGGAACCGGGCGCCGACACGCCGGGAAAAGCCTGGTCGTAGCATGAGATGGCCGCCGGTGGTCGTCGTACGACGTCGGCCGGATGGGGCGGCGGTGCGGGGCGACGGCTCCGAAGGGGGGTCCCCGGATCTCGACGCGAGCCGGTCTCATCCCGAGGGTCGTGGCGGGGAGCCGGGTTCCGTCCCGGTGGTCGCGTCAGGGAGCCGCCCCGCGCGGGACGCGTGGGATTGGAGGCACTCATGGTGCCGTTCGACACGGATGTGCTGGTCGTCGGTGCCGGTCCGGCGGGTCTGCTGGTCGCCGGCGACCTCGCCGCGCAGGGTGTCGCCTGCACGGTCCTGGAGCGGGACCCCGAGCGTTCGGCGCTCGCCAGGACCTTCCCCCTGCACGCCCGTACGCTGGAGCAGCTCGACGCCCGGGACGTCGCCGACGAGCTGATCGCCACCGGCACGACCACCGAGACGGTGCGGCTGCTCAACGGCCTGGATCTCGATCTGTCCCGCCTGCCCTCGCGGTTCCCGTTCCTGCTGTGCACCCCCCGGCACAACGCCGAGCGCGTGCTGGAGGAGCGCGCCACCCGGCTCGGAGCGGAGATCGTGCGCGGCGCCGAGGTGGTCGGGCTGTCCCAGGACGCGGCCGGGGTGGACGTCGACGTGCGCGCCGACGGCATGATGCGCACCTGGCGCGCCCGGTTCGCCGTGAGCGCCGACGACCTGCGCAGCGTCGTGAGGGACGCGCTGGGCATCCCGTTCCCGGGGCGTTCCGCGGTGCGGTCGGTCATGCAGGCCGACGTCCGCCTGGGCGAGAGGCCGGAGCGGGAACTGAGCTTCGTCGCCAACGAGGAGGGCTTCTCCTTCCTCTCCTCCCACGGCGACGGCTGGTACCAGATCGTCGCCTGGGACCGGCGGCGGCAGCTCCCCGACAGCGCCAAGATCAGCCTTCGTGAGGTGAGCGACGCCACCCGGCGCATCATGGGCAGGGACCTCGGCATGCACGACGCCCGCCGGCTGCTGAGGACCCACAACGACGAGCGGCAGGTGCTCCGCTACCGCGTCGGCCGGGTGTTCCTGGCCGCCGACACCGCGTACGTGCACTCGCTGGCGTGCGGGCAGGGCACGAACACCGGCCTGCAGGACGCGGCCAACCTCGGCTGGAAGCTGGTCGCCGAACTCCAGGGGTGGGCGCCGGACGGCCTGCTCGACACCTACCACGCCGAGCGGTACCCGGTCGGCAGGCGGGCCCTGCGGATGAACAGCACCTTCCTCTCCGTCGCCATGGGCCTGACCCGGCGGTCGCGGGCCGCCCGCTCCGTGTTCCCGGCCGCCGCGAACCGGATCCGCCCTCTCGGCCGACGGCTGGCCGAGACCATGTCGGGCCTGAGCATCTCCTATCCCGCCCTCCCGGGAGCGCACCGGCTGGCCGGCCAGCGGGTGCCGGACATCCACCTGGCCGGAGAGCCGGTCCGGCTGTACGAGGCGCTGCGGGCCGGGCGTTTCGTGCTCCTGGCCCCGGCGGGCGATCCCGCGGAGGCGGCGGGATCGCCGTACGGGGACCGGGTGGTCCACGCCGTTCCCGCGTGCGCCGACCTCCCCGTCCTGCTGATCCGCCCGGACGGGTACATCGCCTGTGCCGTCGACGAGAGGAACCCCGCCTCCCTGGAGATCGCCCTGCGCGCGGCCCTGGCCGGATGGTGCGCCGCCCGCCCTCCGGTGGCATCCACCACGAAACCCGGGTGAAACGGTCCGCCGCTGCCGCCCCGCTGGCCACGAAGAGCAGTACGATCTACTGTAATTGACAGTAAACCGTGCGTAAGGAGTGGGACGTGGATCTCATCGTGCCGCCGACGGAACGGCTCTGGTGATGGCCGGTCAAGCAACCATCGGTGACCGCATCCGTGGATTGCGGTTGAGCAGGCACATGTCCCAGGCGCAGTTGGCCGGGCCAGACCTGTCTGACAGTTACGTTTCGCTCATCGAGTCCGGGAAGCGGACCCCCACCCCGGTCGTCACCCGCCTGCTCGCCGACCGGCTCGGCTGCGGCATGGAGTTCCTCCTCCACGGGATCGAGCCGCACCAGCGCGTCGACACCGTGCTCGCCCTGCGGCAGGCCGAGCTGGAGCTGTGCCACGGGGACCCGGCCGCCGCGGCCGGGCTCTTCGAGGCCACGGCCAGGGCCGCGGGGGAGGAGAACGCCTCCCTCGCCGCGCAGGCGCGCTTCGGCCAGGCGCGCGCGCTGGAGGTCCAGGGACACACGGAGCGGGCGGTCGAGGCCTACGAGCTGCTTCGCCGCGAGGCCGCGGCGCGCCCCGAGCGCCTCGCCGACCTCCCGCTCGTGGTGGCGCTCTGCCGGTGCTACCACCGCGCCGGTGACACGCTGCGCGCCAGGGATCTCGGGGCGGAGGCCCTGGCCCAGGCCGACCGGCTCGGGCTCGACCGGGGCGACCTCGCCCTCGACCTCGCCGCCGTGCTCGCCGAGGTGGAGACCGACCTCGCGTACGTCGAGCGAGTGCTGGCCGCGGCCCCCCTGCCCGAGGCCGTCGACCGCGACGCGGAGGTCCTCGGCCTGTGGCGGGCCAGTACGGCCGCGACGGAGAAGGACCCCGCGCTCGCCGCGCGGCTCGCGGCGGACGCCGTCGCAGCCGGCCGGCCCGCGCGGATGGCCGTCCGCTACGCCCGGAGCGCGATGCGCTGGGCGTGGACCGCCACCGTGCGTCCCGAGGACGCCGGCCTCGACCGGGCGGGCGGGTTCGCCGCCTCCGCGGCCGAGATCCTCTCGCGCCTGTCGCCGGGGACGATCGAGCACGCCCGGAGCCTGGTCGTGCTCTCCCGCGTGCGGTCGCGCTCCGGTGACGCGGACGCCGCCGCCGAGCTGGTCGAACAGGCCGTCGGCCTGCTCGCCGGAGTGCGCGGGACGGTGCCGGCGATGGCGTACGTGGTTTCGGCCGAACTCGCTCTGGCACGCTCCAAAGACGGCGGCCCGGCGCTGGAGAAGGCGCAGGAGCTGCTCGCCGACCCGGTCGCCCGGGCGGCACCGGCGGCCTCCTTCGTCGACCGGGAGTCGGCCAGGCTCTGGCGCGAGATCGGTGACCTCTGGGGCCGGGCCGGGTCGCCGGAGAGGCAGACGAACGCCTATCGCAGCGCGCTCGAGGCCGTGGGGATCAGCTCGCGCGCGGAGCCCCCGGCCGGCTCTACCCTGCCCGAGGTGGCCGTCCCGGCCGTCCTCGCGGTGCCGGCACACCTCGACGTCTCGCACGAGTCGAGGGCCGGGTGACGTCCTCTCCCTGACTCCCCGCCCGGTCCGAGGGTGACCGGGCACGGCGGATCGACCCCTGGCGCCTCCACCGGCCGGGGGTCGTTCCCGTTGCCACGGCCATCCGTCGGGAGGGGCGGAAAGGGCGGCCGGCGACGCGACGAGGATACGAAGGTTTGGCACGTTCCGGTCGACGGGCCTGAATTTGGACCGGGGGGTGACGGATAACGTCGTGCAGGTAAATGAAACCGCTTCAAAGGCCGCCCCCGGCATCCGGTTCCGCCTTGGCGGGCCAATCGACGGAGGCCCGTGGCGGGAAATGACGAACGCCGTCCGATGAATTCGTTGATTCTGGACATCGGCACAGCTCATGAAGGCAGGAAAAACCGATGGGCAAAGTCGGATTCCGCCCCCGGGCAGGGGTAGGCGAATGAGTCTCATGGGTAATTGCGGAGAAAATCTCGCCGTGTTACAGCTCTGAACTTCGGGCTTTCCGGAATGTCGCGCACGTCGTTATTGTGTGGCAGTCGAGCGGAGAGTCAAGCGAAAAGGGGCGTAATGGCTGATGTGCTCGTGGTTCCGGTACGTCTGGCGGCGCTCTATCTGGAGGACGAGGTCGGGGTCGTCGAGCCGGTGGACTTCACCCGGCTGCCGTACGTCGATCCCATCACGAAACGGGACGTGCGGCCAGGCACCCCGTACATCAGCGAGGAGATCCTCCCCGACCCCTTCGAGGACCGGGACTTCCCGCTCGGGCCGGGAGTGCACCTGCACTGGTCCCTTCCGGACGCGCTGACCAGGCTCGTCCAGGAGGACGGGGGCGGGACGCGGGTGCCCGCCGTACCGAACCGGTGGCTGGTGGCGCGCCGCCGCGACGGGGTTTTGGAACGTTCCTGGGTGGTGGAGAGCGACTACCTGGCCGCGCCGGGGGAGGCGGGCGCGACCGGGATCGCGTTCCCGATGACCGAGGGCGCCGTCCCGTTCCGCAGGCTCGGCCGGGCCGTGCCCCTCGCGACGTGGCGGCCGGACCTGCCGGGCGACCGGCTGCCCCGGGTGACGGCGATCGGGCACGGCGACCCCGCCTTCGCGGCCTTCTACCCGGGCTGCCACAGCGTGTTCGGCTTCCACGACACCGACTTCGCCGCCTCCCGCCCCCCGAGCGGCACCCAGTACGAGGTCACGGGCTGGTTCTCGGCCGCCGCGCAGGACACCCTCGCCGGTCTGACCACCGGCACCGGATGGCGGGCCGCGCTGGAGGACGGGTTCGGCTGGGGCGTACCGGAGGGCAGCGCCCGCCCGGCGTCCACGGTGTGCCACGCCTCGCTGCTGTTCAGGCCGGACGGCCGGGCCGTCAACCCGCTGCTGTACGCCCGGGACGGCGGCGTGTTCGTCGGCACGAGCGCGACCGAGGCGCTCGCCGCCCACCTCGGCACGGTGCTCGACGGGGTCGCCCCCGACGAGGCCGAGGACCTGCTCGAAGCCCTCGCCTACGCCGACGAGCTGGAGGCCAAGCCGCTCGACGTCGGCGCCAAGCTGGCCGAGGAGCGCCACGCCGACGGCTTCCGGCCGCTGCCCTCGGGACAGCTGTGGACGATCCGCCGCGAGGACGACCCGGACGCCGACGCCGACACCCGCCAGCGGCGCGAGGCGCTGGCCCTGCCCCGCCAGATCGGCGACCTGCTCAACCTGCTCAATCTGGCGCAGGAGGACCTCGACCGCGAGAAGGAGACGCTGGTCGGCCTGCGCGAGCAGCTGTTCGCCGACTGGTACCGGTACATGATCTGCGCCTACCCGGGCGCGGGCCTGCGCGAGAGCTACCCCGACACCGACGAGGTGCGCTCCTACCTGGAGTGGCACATCGACCACCTGGACGAGCGGACCAATCTCCTGAGCGGCCCCGAGAACGCCGTGACCGAGGCTCGCGGCGCCCTCGACACCGCCCTGGCGGCGTACAACACCCGGACGGCGGGACCGGCCGGCGCGACGTTCGTCCTCGGCACCGTCCCGGCGCCGCAGTTCCACCTGCCCGCCGAGCCGGTCGTGCTGCTGACCGGCCAGGTCGCCACGCCCTCCGACCGGCACGGCCGGGACGGCGAGGGCGCCCCCGGCGGCCTGCTGCCCTGCCGGGTGCTCGAGGTTCCCGACCCGCGCGACCCCGCGGCGCTGCAGCGGGCGCTGCCCACGCTCGGACTGAGGCCGGACGTCTGGGCGCACAACCCGTGGAACCCGCTGCTCCTGCACTGGGAGGCGGAGTTCCTCGCCCTCGGCGGCGGCGACAACCAGGACCCCGACGACCCCGTCTACGCGCCGACGTTCGTCACCGACGCCTACGAGCTGGCCCCCGGCGAGGCGGACCTGCGGACCAGGCCCGGCCACGAGGCCCCGACCAGGGCCGCGAGCCTCTACTCGGGCACCACGGTCCTGTCGCGTAGTGCCAGGCCGGTGATGTCGGCGCGCATCCTGCGCTACCTGGCGGGCAACATCGTCGCCGCCCACAACGCGGCGAACGGCACGACGGTCGAACCGTCCGCCTTCCAGAAGGCCCCGGACGCGATCCTCGCCTGGTACGCCGCGAACGGCACGGACGCCCGCCTCAAGACGATCATCTCGATGTACCGGCACCTGGCGGAGAACGAGGACAGCAACCTCGCCCAGGTGCTCGGCGGCTTCAACGACGCCCTGCTCATGCGGCGGCTCACCCGCCAGCTCCCGATCGCCGACCCGCTCGGCTTCCCCGGCTACCAGAGGTTCGCCGCGGAGGTCGCGCGGGCCGTCGGCGAGGACACCCGGCACGCGCCGGAGCCGCTGTCGGGCTTCAACCCGATCCGCGCCGGGATGATGCGCCTGAACCGGCTGCGGATCGTCGACAACTTCGGGCTGGCCTGCGACGTCGACACCGGCGACGCGGCCACCACGACGCGGATGCGCGTCCCCGACCGCCCCGGCTGGGCCGCGATGCCGCCGAGGCTGGCCCAGCCGTCCCGGCTGTCGTTCCGCTGGCTGGACTCCGACCACGACCTGCGCGAGATGAACGACGTGCCGGTGACCTCCCCGGTGTGCGGGTGGCTGGTCCCCGACGACCTGAACGACGGCCTCGCCTTCTACGCCGACGACGGCACCCCGCTCGGCCTGGTCGTCGCGAGCCCGGAGCCGTCCGACGCGGACCTGGCCCGCTGGCTGCCCTCTCCCGGCGGCGGGGTCGCCGGCATCCCGCAGATCGGCAACGCGCACCTGCGGGCCGTGGCCACCCGGATCCAGGCGCTCGGCCCGGACCCGTTCGCGGCGTTCCTGGCGACCCTCGACACGCTGACGGCCGGGGTCGAACCCGAGGACCACGGCCTGGACGTGCTCACCGCCCGGCCGCTCGCCGTGCTGCGGGCCCACCTCGACCTGCAGGCGATGGGCCCGCCCGCCGTCCACCAGGACTGGAACGTCTTCCGGCAGGACATGCGGCGCAGCACCCGCGACTCCAACGGCTACCCGGACGTCGCGCTGCCCGTGCGGGTCGGCACGGCCGACCGGCTGAACGACGGGCTCATCGGGTACTGGCGCGAGGAGCCCGGCCTGTTCCTCGGCCTCGGCGACTTCCTGCCCGTCACGACGGCGCCGCCGCTCACGGTCGGGATCGACCTGCCGCCGCGCACGCTCACCCTGCTGGCCGACCCCCGGGCCCCGATCCACGTGACGTCCGGTTTCCTGCCGGGCAAGACGGTCACCCTGCCCGCCGAGCAGTACCGCGCCGCGATGGACGCGCTGCGCGTCCCGGAGTTCACCGCGCCGGTGCTCGTGGACGGCGACAGCCTGGCGCTGCCCGTGCCGGACGTCCCCGGACACCGGTGGAGCTGGCGCGAGCGCACCCCGTCGGCCTGGACCGACCGGCCGCTCGACCCCGTCCACGACGACGCGGGCGCCCCCGCGCTGCCCACGGCCCGGGAGGGCTGGCTGACGCTCGTCCCGGACACCGAGTAACCCGCCCCGAACCCCGAGCGGCCCACCACGGCCACCGGGCCACTGAGCCACCGAGCCACCGAGTCACCGGGCCACCGAGTCACCGAGCTACCGAGCTACCGAGTCACCGAGTCACCGAGTCACCGAGTCACCGAGTCACCGAGCAGAGGAACCCCCTCCATGCAGAAGATCAACCTGACGCTGACGCTCCCCGAGGTCAACCAGATCCTCGACGCGCTCGGCAATCTTCCCTACGCCCAGGTCTACGAGCTGGTCGCCACCGTGCAGCAGCAGGCCCAGGGCCAGCTCGGCCTCGCCTCGGTCCCCGAGGAGAGGCACGGATGAGCGACTCCCTGGTCATGCACTGGCCGCTGGACGCCCTGGCCCCGCAGAAGGCCGTACTCGACAGCGGTCCCAACCAGCTGACGGGCACCTTCGTCGAGCCGCCGACGGTCGTCACCGACCCGAAGTTCGCCTGCCTGCGCCTGGGCGGCGGCAACCAGTACGCGGTCGTGCCCGCGGGCCAGCCGCTGCTCGGGCTGACCACCTACACCCTCTCGGCGTGGATCAACTGGCCCGGCGGCGACACCGTCGCCGTGTTCGGCAAGAGGTCGCCCAACATCCGGCTGCGCCTGGAGGGCAACGGGCGGCTGGAGCACATGTACACCTCGACCAGGGGCACCGACAGTCACAGCACGGGCGCCGGCGCGATCCCCACGAACACCTGGAAGCACGTCGCCGTCACCAACGACGGCGTGACCGCGCGGATCTTCGTGGACGGCGGCCTCGCGGGGGAGTGGGGCCTGCGGGGCGCGGCGCGGGTGGCCGACCGGGAGGACTTCTGCCTGGGATGGGGCAACGGCACGCTGGCCTACAACGGGCTGATCGCGCAGTTCCGGGTGTACGACCGGGCGCTGGCCGCCACGGAGATCCTGCGGGACATGGCCGACGACGAGCCGCCCCTGGAGGCGTTCGTCCGCTCGCACCCGCTGGACTTCGCCTTCGTCAACGAGGACGACCAGCCGGTGCTGTACATCGACGACGTCAAGCTCCAGACGATGACGCTGCGGCTCACCAACAGCTCGCGCGGCACGGTGGAGGCGATGCCGCTCACCGGCGTGTCCTCCAGCACCTACCACTTCGCGCTGCGCCTGCGGAAGGGGACGCTCGCCGCCGGGCTCACCCCCACGCTGAACTCCGCCGACTGGGCGATGGTGCCCGAGGCGGACGGCACGGCCCTGTATTTCCAGTGGAAGAACGCCAGGCCGATCCCGCCGGACGGCACCGTCTCGGTCGAGGTGGCGGGCCTCAACGCCGACGGCACGGACGGCACCCACGGCACCCAGGTGGAACTGGAGCACAAGAACATCAGGTACTCCGGCCAGACCATGCCGCTGGCCGGCACCCGGGTGCAGTACCTGGACGTGATCAACCACCGGGGCCTGCACAACATCCCGCTGGACATCCGCCTCGTCGGCGGCGACCGGGTGCTCAGCGACGGCACCACGCCCAACAGGCTGAAGCTGCACATCGCCAACACGATGCGCTCCGGCAGGGGCATCCCGCTCCAGAAGGGCCTGCCGGCCTCGACCTTCCTGATCTCGTTCGACGCCGAGGCCGACAGCGGCGCCGACGCCGACAGGACGCCCTGGGCGCTCACCAAGGTGGGCGCCGCCGGGGGCGTCGGGCTCTCGGTCACCGGCACCCGGTGGAGCGCCAGGGTGCGCCCGGACAGGGTCAGGACGTGGGAGGTCACGCCCGCCGCCGACACCGTGCTCGCCCCCGGCGAGTACATCGAGCTCGAACTCACCAACATCCTCGCCCTGCCCAAGCCGGGACACGCCCCGATCCTCGTCGAGTACGAGAACATCCCCGGCTACGCCGACGGTTCGGCGACCGTGATGGTGGACCGCACCCCGCTGCTGTTCTCGCAGTCCTCCGCCGGGGTCAACATCGCGGCCGACAGGCTCCAGGCGCGGTTCCAGATCATCCACACCCCGCAGGACGCCAACGGCGACGCGCTGGTCATCGGCTGGAAGTCCGAGCAGAACATGCGCCTGGGCTACGACCGCACCTACACCTGGATCCAGTCGCACAGCGGGCTGCCGCTCGCGCTCAACCCGCTGGGCAACTCCGTCGGGATCGGCACCGGAGCCCCCGAGACCCGCCTGCACATCGTCCACACCAACCAGGACGCCGGGGGCGGCACGGTGATCCTGGGGCCGACCAGCCAGTCGAACCTGCGCCTGGGCTACCACCAGGACTACTCCTGGATCCAGTCGCACGGCTCCCGGCCCCTGCTGCTCAACCCGAGGGGCGACGCCGTGGGCATCGGCCCGGTGGGCTCCCCGCAGGGCAGGCTGCACGTCGTACACGTCAACCAGGACTCGCTGGGCGGCGCGGTGATCGTCGGCCCGGTCAACCAGGCGCACCTGCGCATCGGCCACCACCAGGCCTACTCCTGGATCCAGTCCGGCGGCTCCCGGCCGCTGCTGATCAACCCGCTGGGCCCCGACCAGATCGGCTTCGGCACGCCCGGCCCGCTGGGCGGCAAGGTGACGATCAGGAACGACAACAGCCACCTGCAGCTGCGCAGGGACGGCTCGCAGGGCGCGAGCGGGCAGACGCTGTACCTGGAGCTGTTCCAGGAGGACACGCCGGGCACGAACGTCACGTACCCGACGATCCGCTTCCACCACGCCAACAAGTTCTGGCACCGGATCGAGGGCCGTCCCGAGGGTATCGCGTTCAAGAACGGCAACATCCCGATCGACCAACTCGTCGACGTCATCGCCCAGACCTTCGTGGGCAACAACCTCCGGATCGGCGGCGTCACCATCGGCGAGAACGAGCTGCGCATCCTGCAGCGCCTGGCCGCGGGCCAGCTGGAGTTCGACCTCTACAACACCAAGCAGGGCGAGTACGCCTACGCGGCCGACTACGAGCCGCGCGACAACGACCGGCGCTACGTCTACACCTGGCGGCAGAAGAACCGCATCAACCAGGGCCGCTGGCGCATCGACTTCCCGTCCTGAGACTCCCCCTCCCGAGCAGGTGTGACATGGCACAGAACTCCCGCGACCGCACGGACATCAAGAACGCGAGCAAGGGCTACGGAAGCGTCTCGACGCGCAGCAAGACCAAGCCGGACCGTGACAAGAAGAAGCAGGAGGAGGCGGACGCGGCCAGGAAGAAGGCCAAGCTCATAGCGGTGATGCGCGCCAGGGAGATAGAGGCCCGGCCCGCCGCCAAGCCCGGGACCCGGGACGACGTCAATTTCCACGCCGCGTTCATCCAGATGGGCCAGGGCGACTGCACGATCATGTGCACGCCCAAGGGCCGGATCGTGATGGTCGACTGCGGCTCCGACTCGTACCGCGAGGTGATCCGCGACGAGGAGGAACTGCCGGAGGCCGGAGAGGAGGAGTCGGAGGGGGACCGGGAGGCCCTGCGGCGGGTCATCAGCGGCACCCTGAAACACGAGAAGTTCCTCAAGGGCAGCAACACCGTGGACCTGCTGATCCTCACCCATCCCGACGCCGACCACTACAACAAGCTCTCGGCGGTGATGGACGACAGCGTCGAGTTCCTGAAGGTCTACCACAGCAAGAAGCGAGGGGCCTACGCCAAGGGCGCCACCAGCGAGTGGATCCTGAACCACGCCGCCGACGAGAACCTCATCTTCGAGGTGGACCACCACGAGAACGGCGGCGAGCAGGTGATCGCGCTCAACGGCGAGGCCGTGCCCGCGCGGGACGAGGACGAGGACCCGCCCGAGGGCGGCGTGCTCGACGGCAAGGGCGGCATCCTCATCCTCGACGAGCCGAACTGCAAGATCTCGCTGCTGTCGGGCAACGTGAACACGACCACCCACAAGGACCACAGCACGCCCGCGAACCGGGGCAGCCTGGTGGTCCTCATCGAGCTGTTCGGGAAGAAGCGGCTGCTGATGTCCGGGGACGCCACCCTCAACACCGAACAGTACGTGGTGGACTACCACTCCGCCCGGATCAAGGGCGTCGACCTGGCGACCGCGAGCCACCACGCCAGCGACAACACCTCGTCCCTGCCCGCGTACGTGACGGCGGTCAAGCCCAAACAGCTCCTGGTGAGCGCGGGCAAGCAGATCAAGATGCACCACCTGCCCTCCGAGGCCGTCATCAACCGGTACGCGGACGCGATGACGGCGGCGGTGAAGATCCCCGAGCACACCGTCTACTTCTGGTCCAAGGGCAAGCTCAACAGCTACTTCCCCGAGTCGGAGAAGACCACGCTGCCCATCTACATCACCGGTTCGCGCGGCACCTGGCAGTACTCGATCCTCGCCAAGGACAACAAGTGATGACGCCCGACCAGCTCAAAGCGGCCCTGCGCGGCGGGGGAGCCGCCCTGGACCTGGACGTCCCGGCGCTCGGCTCCGCCTTGCTCTCCGCCCACCTCGGGGAGCGGTTCACCCTCGGCGCCGTCACCGGCCGCACCGAGCTCGCGAACGGCATGACCGTGACGGGCACCGGCGCGAGCGGCCCGTTCACCGGCCTCGCGGTGACCGCCACGTTCACCACCGACGGCTCGGCGGTCACCGCCGACATCACCGGGACCGGCGACGAGACCTGGACGTTCGTCACGGCCTACCCCGTGCTCAAGGCCACCCTCTTCGAGACGCTCCGGTTCCGGCTCCCGGTGCTCCACCTGACCCCGGCGGGGCTCGCCTTCACCGGCACGCTGATCATCACCACCCCGATGGCGCCGCTGGACCTGATGATGCCCGGCGCGGTCCACGCGGTGACCGGCGAGATCGAGATGGTCACCGAGATCGAGGGACTGGGCCTGGACATCACGCCCGTCCCGGACATCGTGCTGTACGGGCCGGAGGGGCACACGCTCGACCTCGGGCTGGTGACCCTGACCGACCTGCGCTACGAGATCTTCGCCGACCCGTGGCTGAACTACGCGACCGGCGACATGGACCCGCGCGGCCGGGTGGCGCTGACCGGAGCCATCCCGTTCACCGCGTCCGGGACGACGCACCAGGTGCTCATCGGCGCCGACGTCTTCGGCTGGGGCGAGAGCGTCGTGCTCAGGGCCGACCTCGGCGAGCTGGGCGAGGCCGCCTTCGAGGAGATCGCCGCCTTCCTCGGGCAGGACTCGCTGGACATCCCCTTCGACGTCGAGGTCACCGCGCCGGTGGTACCCCGCGACCTCACCGTCCGGGTCACGCCGAAGGCCACCCGGATGATCTCCCACGTCTCGCTCACCCTGCAGACGTCGCACGAGTGGGATCTCGACCTGTTCGTCGTGCAGGCCGTGGACCTCACCTTCCGGGTGGACGACCCGCTCGGCGAGGCCCGCGTCACCGTCGCGCTGGCGGGCCTGTTCGGGATCGGCGAGCACGGCACCCTGGAGATCAGCGCGGGGCTCGGCGACAACCTCGCGCTCGGCGGCGCCCTGCGCGAGGGCGACCCGCCGCTGAGCATCCGCGAGGTCTGGCGGGAGTTCACCGAGGAGGCCGACGCGACCCACCTGCCCGACCTCAAGGTCAAGCACTTCGACCTGTCGGCCGTGCTCCCGTCGGGGACGACCCCGCTGACCGTCTCGGCCGTGCTCGAGGTGAACGGGCAGTGGAAGATCGCCGAAGGCGTGATGCTGGAGGACCTGAGGTTCGCCTTCGACGTCGGGGACGACGTCACGTTCGCCTCCTCGGCGGCACTGCTGGTCTCCACCGTCGGCGTGTACGTCTCGGCGGCCTACGACGCCGTCAGGGGCTGGGAGTTCGAGGGCGGCAGCAGGCCGGGCCAGCAACTGCCGGTCGGCGAGATGATCGACTCGCTGTCGGCACGGTTCGGCGCTCCGCCGCTGCCCGCGCCGCTGGCCGGGCTCACCGTGCACGACCTGGCGGCCTCCTTCGCGACCAGGACCACGCGGTTCCTCTTCACGGCCGGCATGCGCCTCCCGATCGACACGACCGAGGTGGACCTGGCCGTCGCGATCGACACGCAGGCGGGCACGTACGACGGGACGATCGCGGTCCTGGTGCGACCCGGCCTGGAGCTGGACTTCGCGGTGCACTTCGCCCGGCAGGCCGCCGCGAATCGCTACGCCGTCACCTACCGGACGGGCGGCACCGTGCCCACGGTCAAGGAGCTGGTCGGGGCGCTGGTGCCCTCGGCGGCGGCGGACATCCCGGACGGTCTCGTGGTCGGCGTCGACGACGCGCTGCTCGCCGTCGAGGGCGACACCCACGTCTTCGAGGTCGACCTCACCGCGAAGGTGGACCTCTCCAACCTGCCCGTCGTCGGGCCGCGCCTGAGCGGGGACCAGGTCGTCGGGTTCGACCCGCTGCGCGTCCTCGCCACCACCGGGACGCTCACCCCCGAGCAGGTCGTCGCGCTGAACGCGATCCTGCCGCCGGGCGTGGCGAAACTGGAGTCCAAGGACTACCCGCAAGGGTTCGCCTTCGGCGGGCACCTGCGGCTCGGCCCGCTGGAGCAGGCCGTCACGCTGCCCGTCGGCACGCCCGCCCAGGTGACGCCGACGCAGGCCAAGACCGCCGACGACGTGCTGTGGTACAGGGCGCAGACCGACTTCGGGCCGGTCCACGTCGAACGGGTGGGGCTGGCCTACGAGCACGTGCCCGACCGCCCCGCGCGGCTCGCGGTGCTGGTGGACGCGTCGATCTCGGTGGGCGGGCTCACGCTCGCCTGCGACGGGCTGTCGGCGGCGGTGTCGCTCGCCGACCCGGCCGCCGTGCCGGCGTTCGACCTGGCCGGGCTCGGCGTCTCCTACAGCGGCGGGCCGGTCACGGTGAGCGGGGCGTTCCTGAAGAACACCGTCGTCCACGAGGGCAAGAACCTCCCCGCCTACAGCGGCAAGGCCGTCATCGGGACCGAGACGTTCACCGCCGGCGCGCTCGGCTCCTACATGCAGCTGCCCGAGGGGCCGTCGCTGTTCGTGTACGCCTTCCTGGACTACCCGATCGGCGGCCCCGCGTTCTTCTTCGTCGAGGGGATCGCGGCCGGGTTCGGCTACAACCGCAGGATCGTCGCGCCGCCCGTCGATCGGATCGCCGACTTCCCGCTGGTGGCCGAGGCCGTCGGCACGGTCGTGCCGGGCACCCTCGCCACCGAGCTGGCCCGCCTGGAGGGCGACCTGCCGCCCTCGCCCGGCGACTTCTTCCTCGCGGCCGGGATCCACTTCACCTCGTTCAAGATGATCGACTCGTTCCTGCTGGTGACCGCCCAGTTCGGGCACCGGTTCGAGATGAACGTGCTGGGCCTGTCCACCCTGGTGCTGCCGGTGGCGGACGCGGCGCAGGCGGGCGTCACGCCCGTCGCGGAGATCCAGCTCGCGCTGCGGGCGACGTTCGCGCCGGAGGACGGCTACTTCTCGCTGCTGGCGCAGCTCACGTCCAACTCCTACCTGCTGTCGCGGGCGTGCCGCCTGACGGGCGGGTTCGCGTTCGTCACCTGGTTCGGCGGGGAGCACCAGGGGGACTTCGTGCTCAGCGTCGGCGGCTACCACCCGCACTTCACCGTGCCCGCGCACTACCCGGCCGTCCCCCGGCTGGGGTTCTCCTGGCAGGTCACGCCCGAGCTCGGCATGAAGGGCTCGGCCTACTACGCGCTCACCCCGGGCGCGCTGATGGCCGGGGCCGCGCTCAGCGCCGTCTACGAGGACGGGTCGCTGCGGGCCTGGTTCGACGCGGCGGTGGACTTCCTCATCGCCTGGCAGCCCTACCACTACGAGGCCGGGCTGCGCATCGCCGTCGGGGCCTCCTACACGTTCGACTTCCTGGGCACCCACACGATCACCGCGCACGTCGGCACCGACGTGCGGTTCTGGGGGCCGGAGTTCGGCGGCACGGCCACGATCGACCTGGACGTCATCTCCTTCACGATCTCGTTCGGGGCCTCGTCCGGCGAGTCGGCGAAACCCGTCCCCTGGAGCCGGTTCAGGGCGGCGCAGCTGCCCCAGGCCGCCGACGCCGTCACGGTCGTGCTGCGCGGCGGCTCGCCGAAGGACTCCTCGGGCACCCACCTGGGCGCGGTCGACCCGGCCGGCCTGGAACTGCTCACCGACGCGGCCGTGCCCTCCACCTCGGCCACCTCCGCGGGGGCCGCGCTGGCCACGACCGGGGCCGCGCCGTTCGGGATCGCGCCGGTGGGGGCCCTTTCCGGCACCTTCACCTCGATCCAGACGATCACGATCACCCGCGGCGGGGAGACGGTGAACTCCGCCTTCCACTTCGAACCGGCCGGCAAGAGCCTGCCCGCGGCGCTGTGGGGCGACCAGCTCACCCCCTCGCTCGACAAGCCCGCACTGCGCGAGAACCTGCTCACCGGGTACATCATCCGGCCGAACCCACCCGGCGAACCGGAGACCACCCAGAGCCTCCCGCTGTCGAGGCTGAGGGCGGCCACCTCCCTGTCCAGCGACCCGGCCTTCTCCTGGACGGAGGCGCGGGCGTTCACCCGGGCCGCCGACCAGCGGCTGGACCTCGCCGCCGGGGCCGGGGCCCGCTCGGCCGTCGCCGGCAAGCTGCTGCCCGACCTGCGGATCGACCTGAACGGGCTGGCCGCTACCGACTTCCTCCAGGCCCCGGAGGTGGGCTCGTATGGTTGAGGACCTGACCTTCCTGGCGTACCGGCGGCCGTCCCTGCCGGTGGGCGACTACACGATCAAGGTCGTCCAGGACCTGAGAAGCGTCGCCCCGGCGACCGCGGTGGACGCCACCACCTTCGAGACGACCCGGACGTTCAGCGTGTCCGGGGACCGCTTCACGCTGCCGCCAGGGACGGTGCGGTCGGTGTTCCCGCCGGACGGGGGCCTCGGCGAGCACTCCAGCGTGCTGCCCCACGTGGTGCTCGACCGGACGACGCTGCCGTGGGAGCGGAGCGCGTACGCCGCCTCCGCGACGGCGCCTCCCTGGCTGGCGCTGCTGGTGTTCAGCGGGGACGAGCAGCCGCCGCGGAAGACCGTCACGCTCGGGACGCTCGCCTCGGGCGGGGCCTCCATCCCGGCACCGGCCCTGGAGCGGGGGCAGAACGCGTCCGACCCGGTGAACGTGATCGACGTGCCGCGCTCCCTGCTGGTCTCGATCATGCCGGGCCCGGACGACCTGGGACGGCTCGCGCACGTGCGCCGGGCCGGCGACGAGACCGCGGTCGTCATCGCCAACCGGCTGCCCGCGCCGGGGGTCTCCTCAACCGTCCACCTCGTCTCGGTCGAGGGACGCTACGGCGCCTCGGGCTTCCAGGCGGGCCCCGACACCCCCGGCGCGCTGGTCCGCCTGGTGACGCTGGCCTCCTGGCGCTTCTCCTGCGTGTCGAAGGAGCACACGTTCCCCTACCTGGTCCGGGCGCTGGCCCACGGGGGCCGGCCCTTCCGGCTGCCCGACAGCGGGGAGCCCGCGGCCGACCCGTTCCTGCGGCAGGGGTACGTGCCGGTCGCGCACACGCTGCGCCAGGGCGGGCGGACCGCGTCCTGGTACCGGGGGCCGTTCGTCACCGGCGACTCGCCCGCCGACAGCCGCTTCGGCGTCCGCACCCCCGACGAGCTGCTGCGCTACCACCCGTCGGCCGGGATGCTCGACATCGGCTACGCCGCCGCGTGGCAGCTCGGGCGGCTGCTCACCCTTCAGCACACCACGGTGGCCAGGAGCGTCCACACCTGGAAGCGGCGGCGGGCGATGGCCGACGGGCGCGACGAGCCGTCCGGCCACCCGCTGGACATCGTCGGCATCGACGACACGATGCCCGACGACGTGAAGGACTTCCTCGACGACCTCGCGCGGCTGCGCGGGGTGCCCTACCGCTACCTCGTGCCCGACGAGCGGCTGCTGCCCGTCGAGACGATCAGGTTCCTGCGGCTCGACCCGCGCTGGATCGCCCACCTGCTGGACGGGGCGACGAGCGTCGGGCGGGTCACCAGGGCCGACGCCGAACGGGACCGGCTGCGACCGCCCCCGGTGGACACCTCGCCGGTCACCGGGGCGCTGATCCGCTCCGACCTCGTGCCGGGGTATCCGGGGCTGCTCGTCGACGGCTACGCCTCGGCCGACGAGAGCGAGCCGCTGCGGCCGCTGCGGCTCGAACGGCTGTCCCCGACGGTCCTGCTCTGCCTGTTCAAGGGCGTCCTGGGCCGCCTCGACCTGCGCCAGGCCCCCGAGGAGCAGCACTTCGGGGTGGAACCGCCACCGGAGGGCCAGGCCGCGGGCCGGTTCGGCAAGACCCTCCGGGCCGCCGACGGCTCGCCGGGCCCGTCGATCCCGTCGCAGTCGCTCGGCGCGTCGGGAACGGTGCCCGTCACCGCCCTGTCGAACGCGATGGCGGCGGCCCTGAACGTGTCCCCGTCCACCTTCGACTCGGCCGCCTTCGCCCGCCAGATGATCGAGACCGCCGAACGCGTCACGTTCCTCCGTACCTCCTGACCTTCCTGCCGCCGTGCGCCGCCCGCCGGGGCCGAAAGTCCTTCCGGGCAAGGGCTTCCGGGCTCGGGGGGCGAGCCGTACGGCACTGCCGTGAGATCCGGGAGAACGATGTGCTTGAGCCAAGGCAGCAGAGCGCGTCATAACCGGAGGAGATCAGCCATGGCGGGCACCAGGGGCACCCACGACACCCAAGGCACCCACGACACCCACGACACCCAAGGCACCCAGGGCACCCAGGGCACCCAGGGCACCCAGGGCACCGAGGGAGCCCGGGACACTCACAGAGGGCAGGGCACCCGGGGGGATCACCGCACCGAGGCCGGTGACCCCCTCGCGGAGGCCCGCCCGGCCGGGACCGGCCCCCGCCCGGTCGACTACGTCTGGGCGCTCGCCAGGATCGGCCTCGGCTGGATCTTCCTGTGGGCGTTCCTGGACAAGACGTTCGGCTGGGGCTTCGCCACGCCCGCCGGCCGCGCCTGGATCGCGGGCGGCAGCCCCACCACCGGCTTCCTCAGGGGAACCGGCGAGAACGCGCTCGGCGGGATCTTCGGCGCCCTGGCCGGGCAGGCGTGGGTCGACTGGCTGTTCATGCTCGGCCTGCTGGGCGTCGGCACGGCCCTCCTCCTCGGGGTCGGCATGCGGATCGCCGCCGTCGCCGGGGGCCTGATGCTGGGGCTCATGTGGGCCGCCGCGCTCCCGCTGGACACCAACCCCTTCCTCGACGACCACCTCGTCCACACCGTCGTACTGGCCGGGCTGGCCCTGGCGGGCGCCGGTGACACCCTCGGAGCGGGCGCCCGGTGGGCCCGCACCCCGCTGGTGCGGCGCCTGCCGGTCCTGAGGTGAGCGACGAGCCGGTACGCGAGAGCCCACCCGGATCCGGGTGGGCTCTCGCGTACCGGGGCCCAGAGCAGGCGATCACACGCCGATCACCCCCGGCGGGGAGGGGGACGCGTACCAGGGTGCAGACTCGGGGGTATGGCGAAGGGCGAGTCAGGGCCGCTGATCCCGCACATGAGGCTGGACGAGCTGCTGGAGGAGCTGAGGGAACGTCTGGAGGCGGTGCTGGCCACCCGCGACCGGGTGCACGCGCTGCTGGACGCGGTGGTCACGGTGGGCAGCGACCTGGACCTGGAGACCATGCTCCGCAGGATCGTACGGACCGCGACCACCCTCGTCGACGCCACCTACGGCGCGCTGGGCGTGGCCGGGGAGGGCGGCACGCTCATCCAGTTCGTCCCGGTGGGCCTGAGCGAGGAGGAGATCGCCGGCATCGAGCACTGGCCGCACGGGCTCGGCCTGCTCGGCCTGCTGATCAAGGAGCCGCGGACCCTGCGGCTGACGCGCATCTCCGACCACCAGGCCTCCTACGGCTTCCCGCCCGGCCACCCGCCGATGGGGTCGTTCCTGGGGGTGCCGGTGCGGGTGCGCGAGGAGGTGTTCGGCAACCTCTACCTGACCGAGAAGCGCGGCGGGGGCGAGTTCGACGAGGAGGACGAGGCGATCGTGACCGCGCTGGCCACCGCCGCCGGCGTCGCCATCGAGAACGCCCGCCTGTACGAGGAGACCCGGCGCAGGGAGATGTGGCTGCAGGCCTCGGCGGAGGTCACCACCAGCCTGCTGTCGGGCGTCGAGCCCGACCAGGTGCTCACGCTGATCGCGCGGCGGGCGCGGCAGATGGCCGGGGCCGACATCGTGGCGGTCCTGCTGCCGGACGAGACCGGCCGGGTCCTGCGGGCGGTCGTCGCCGACGGCGAGAACCACGAGCGGGTGGTGGACGCGGAGGCCCCGATCGCCAGGTCCCTGGCGGGCCTGGCGTTCACCGCGGGCGAGCCGATCACGGTCACCGACCCGGCCGAGACCGAGGTCCCGATCGTGATCGGCGAGTACGTCTCGCTCGGCCCGGTGGCCGCGGTGCCGATCGGCGCGGCGGGAGGCGTGCGGGGCGCGCTGTCGCTGGGCAAGCGCCAGGGGCGCGTCCCGTTCAACCAGGCGGAGGTGCGCACCCTGCACTCCTTCGCCGGTCAGGCCGCGATCGCCCTGGAGTTGGCGGAGAGGCGGATGGACGCCGAGCGGCTGGGACTGCTGGAGGACCGCGACCGGATCGCCAAGGACCTGCACGACGTGGTGATCCAGCGGCTGTTCGCGGTGGCCATGACGCTGATGAGCACGGTGCGGCTCGTCGAGCGGCCCGAGGCCGCGGGCCGGCTGCGCAACGCGATCGACGAGCTGGACGCCACCATCCGGCAGATCCGCTCGACCATCTTCGCCCTGCAGGCTCCCGGAGGCGACGACGAAGGGCTGCGCGCCCGGATCGTGGACCTGGTGGAGGGGGCGCGCGGCCACCTCGGCTTCATGCCGGGCCTGACCATGGAGGGACGGCTGGACACCGGCGTTCCCCCGGGGGTCGCCGAGCAGCTGCCGGCGGTGTTGCGCGAGGCGCTGTCCAACGTGGTGCGGCACGCCAGGGCGTCCAGGGTGGAGGTGTCGGTGAAGCTCGGCGAGAAGCGGCTCGTCCTCACCGTGACCGACGACGGCGTCGGCCTTCCCGCCGACGGCAGGCGCAGCGGGCTGCGCAACCTCCAGGACCGGGCCGAGAACCTCGGCGGGTCCCTCACCACCGAGACCCCGGAGCGGGGCGGCACCCGGCTGGTCTGGAGCGTCCCGCTCGACCGGGACGGCGCCGGTCCGTGAACCGCCGGCTGATCCCCCGGGGCGTCGGGGCCGCTCTCACCGGCCGGGGACGAAATCTCCCGCCTGCCGGGGCTCCCGCCTGCTGGGCTTCCCGCCTGAAGGGGGCGGAATCTTCGCCGGTCGGGCCGCAGCCCTCAGCGAGCCTCCCGCCGGTCGGGCCGCAGCCTTCAGCCGGGCTGGGACCGTAGCCCCCGGGCGGTCGCGGGCGAAGGCGTCGTCAGTTTCGCCGGTCGGCCTTCAGGCGGGCCGACAGGGCGGCCGCCTGGGTGCGGCGTTCCATGCTGAGCTTGGACAGCAGGTTGGAGACGTAGTTCTTGACGGTCTTCTCCGCGAGGTGCATCCGCTCGCCGATCTGCCGGTTGGTCAGGCCCTCGCCGATCAGTTCCAGGATCTGCCGCTCCTGGTCGGTCAGCGCCTCCAGGGGGTCCTTGCGGGTGGCCCGCTCGCGCAGCCGCGACAGCATGGCCGAGGTCGTCTGCGGGTCCAGCAGCGACTGGCCGCCCGCCACCGTGCGCACGGCGCCGACCAGGTCCGAGCCGTGGATCTGCTTGAGCACGTAGCCGGACGCGCCCGCCATCACCGCGTTGAACAGGGCGTCGTCGTCGGCGAAGGAGGTCAGCATCAGGCAGGCCAGCCCCGGCACGCTGGAGCGGACCTCCCGGCACACGTCCACCCCGCTGCCGTCGGGCAGGCGTACGTCCAGGACGGCGACGTCCGGCCGCAGCGCGGGGATGCGGGCCACCGCGGACTCGGCGGTCCCCGCCTCGCCGACCACCTCGATGTCGCCCTCGGACTCCAGCAGCGCGGCCACGCCCCGCCGTACCACCTCGTGATCGTCGACCAGGAACACGCGAATCATGTCTCGAACGCTAGTCCTCTCGCGGTCGCGCAGGTAGGGACCAAGGTCCCTCGTGCCGCCCCCTGTACGGCCGAGAAGGTCACGGGTCGTGCCTGATGCGGCGGCCGGTGATCTCGGTGGGGGTGATCGTGACGTACAGCTCGCGGTCGCCGCCCGCCCAGGCCTGGACGCCGGAGGACTCCGCGGCGGCCCGCTCCCCGGCGGAGGAGGCGTGGTGGGCGCCGCCCCTGACGAGCACGCTCCAGCCCGCGCGACCGGCCTCGTCGATCCGGTCGACCTCGAAACCGATCTTTAGCTCCACGCCCCGGACACCCGTGCGCAGGGGCTCGTCGAGCGGCCCGCCGAAGGCGGTGCGGAAGACGATCGAACCCTCGCGCAGCACGTAGTTGACCGGCAGGATCGCCGGGCCTCCGGGGTCGTTGAAGGCCACCCGGCCCACCCCGCCGGGGGAGAGCAGCCGCAGGCACTCCTCCGCCGTCAGCTCCTCCAGCCGGGACCCGGCGGCGGGACGGCCGCGGCCGGGCGGCAGGTTCACCGCGGCTCCCAGCAACTCCTCGACGCCGACCCCCAGGGCCGCCGCCAGACGGCTCACGGTCTCCGCCGACGGCGAGGCCGCGCTCTCCTCCAGGTATCCCACGTACCCGGCGTCGATGCCGGCCCTGTCGGCCAGCTCCTCGCGGCTCAACCCCAGGGACCAGCGCAGCCGGGCCACCCGCCTGCCCAGGTCGCCGGGGGTCGCCGTACGTTCGGTCATCACATCTCCCAATGAGAAGGTCGCGGACGGACCCATTCCACCGCGGCGACGGCCAGAGGGGGCAGGGGCCGAGGTCCCCGGGGCGTGGGCCTTTCGTCCGTCTCTGGAAGCACAGGTCCCTCAGAAGCCCAGGTCGCTCAGTCCCGGGTGGTCGTCCGGGCGGCGTCCCAGGGGCCAGTGGTACCCGCGGTCGGCCTCGGCGATGGGAAGGTCGTTGATGGACGCGTGCCTCGCGCGCATCAGCCCCTCCTCGTCGAACTCCCAGTTCTCGTTGCCGTAGGAGCGGAACCAGTTGCCGGAGTCGTCGTGGCACTCGTAGGCGAACCGCACGGCGATGCGGTTCCCGTCGAAGGCCCACAGTTCCTTGATGAGCCGGTAGTCCAGCTCCCTGGCCCATTTGCGCCGGAGGAACGCGACGATCGCCTCCCGCCCGTCGACGAACTCCGCGCGGTTCCTCCAGCGGGAGTCCGTCGTGTAGGCGAGGGCCACCCTCTCCGGATCGCGGGTGTTCCACCCGTCCTCCGCGAGCCGTACCTTCTGGACGGCGGTCTCGAAGGTGAAGGGCGGGACCGGCGGACGTGTCATGTCACCATCTCCATGGTCGTGCCTCGCGTGACGGGAGTACGTGAGAGGCGGGCTTCCGTTGCGGAGAGGACCGCGCCACGTCGGCTCGTCCCGGACGCGCGTGTCCCGCCGCCCGATCCGGCGTGGCCGCCTTCGTGCACGCTAGGGAACCGGCGGTTCGCGTACGGACTCCGCCGCGCGTGTTTGGCGGTTTCCCGAGGTGGCGGCGCCCCTTCCTTGGGCCGTCGCGCGTCGCCAGGGCCGTTCGTCGCCACGTCGGTTAGGTTAGGCTAACTTGAAGCGCGTGTCTCCTCCCGAAAAGAGCGCGTACCTCCCCAGAAGGCTGGCCGGGCTGGGCCTGCTCGCCGGCCTGTTGCTGCTCGCCGTGCTGGCGAGCATCGTGATCGGCGCCAAGCAGATCCCGCCGGCCCAGGCCCTCTCCGGGGTGTTCTCCCCGGACGGCTCGGAGAACGCGCTGATCGTCCAGGAGCTGCGGCTGCCGCGCACGCTGCTGGGGGTGGCCGTCGGGGCGGCGCTCGGGCTGGCGGGCGCGCTCATGCAGGCGCTGACCCGCAACCCCCTGGCCGAACCCGGCCTGCTCGGCGTCAACGGCGGCGCCGCGGTGGCGGTCGTGACGGTGATCGCCCTGTTCCGGGTGGACGACGTCCTCGTCTACGTGTGGGCGGCGTTCCTCGGCGCCGCCGGGGCCGCGCTGCTGGTCTACCTGATCGGGTCGCGCGGCCGTTCCGGCGCCACGCCCGCGCGGCTGGTCCTGGCCGGGGCCGGGATCAACGCGGTGTTCAGCTCGCTGACGGCGGGGATGATGCTGCTCAGCCCGCGCAGCTTCAACAGCTTCCGTTTCTGGCAGGTGGGCTCGCTGTCCGGGCGCGACCTCGGTGTCTTCGTCCAGATCGGACCGTTCCTGCTGGCGGGGGCGGTGCTGGCGCTCTGCCTGGCGCGCCCGCTCAACGCCCTGGCCCTGGGGGAGGAGACGGGACGGTCGCTGGGTGCCCGGCCGGGCCGGACCCGCGCGCTGGGGGCGCTCGCGGTCGTGGTGCTGTGCGGCGCCGCCACGGCGGCGGTGGGGCCGATCGCGTTCGTCGGGCTCGCGGTGCCCTTCGTGGTCCGGGCGCTGGTGGGGCCCGACCAGCGCTGGGTGCTGCCGTACTCGCTGCTGCTGGCGCCGGTGCTGATGCTCGCCGCCGACGTCGCGGGGCGGGTGGTCGCGGCGCCCGGCGAGCTGGAGACGGGCATCGTCACCGCGTTCCTGGGCGCTCCCCTGCTGGCACTGATGGTCCGTCGCGGAAGGGTTCCCCAGCTGTGAGCATGAGTCGTGTCCTGCGCGTCGGGACGGTGTCCCTGCGCTGGCGGCCGCGCGTCGTGGCGGCGTGCGCCGTACTGGTGGCCGTCGCGCTGGGGGCGGCGGTGGCCGTGGTCGGCAGCGGCGACTTCCCCGTCTCCGCCACCGAGGTGATCGGGGCGCTGACCGGGCAGGGCGACCGGGCCACCGAGTTCATCGTGGTGACGCTGCGCCTGCCCAGGGCGCTCACCGGCCTGCTCGCCGGCGCGGCGCTCGGCCTGAGCGGGGCCATCTTCCAGAGCGTCACGCGCAACCCGCTGGGCAGCCCCGACATCATCGGGTTCACCACGGGCTCGGCCACCGGCGCGCTGCTGCAGATCCTCGTCGTCGGCGGCGGCACCGCGGCCATCGCGGCCAGCTCCGTCGGCGGCGCGGTGCTGACCGCGCTCGCCGTCTACCTGGTCGCCTACCGGGGCGGGGTGCACGGCTACCGGCTGGTCCTGGTCGGGGTCGCCGCGGCCGCGATGCTGGAGGCGTTCAACGCCTACCTCGTCACGCGCGCGGAGCTGCGCGAGGCGTACGAGGCGGCGTTCTGGCTCACCGGCAGCCTGAACGGCAGGGGCTGGGACCACGCGTGGCCGCTCGTCGTGGCCGTGGCCGTGCTCGTGCCGTTCGCGCTGGCCTTCGGGGGGCGGCTGCGCATGGGCGAGCTCGGCGACGACGCGGCCCAGGCGCTCGGCGTGCCGGTCCAGCGGACGCGGGCCGCGCTCGTGGTGGTCGGGGTGGCGCTGGTGGCGGTGGCGACCGCGGCGGTGGGACCGGTCCCGTTCGTCGCGCTGGCCGCGCCGCAGCTGGCGCGCGGGCTCACCCGCAGGCCCGGTACGCAACTCGTGCCCGCGGCGCTGATGGGCGCGACGCTGCTCGTGGTCAGCGACCTGGTGACGCTGCGCCTGCCGGTCGCGCTGCCGGTCGGCGTCGTCACCGGGGTGCTGGGCGGCGTCTACCTGGTCTGGCTGCTGTCGACCGAGGGCGGGAGAGGGCGGGCGTGAGGGACCTCTCATTCCGAGGCGGCGGTGAATCGCCTGAGATGTCATAAGGCGCGCGTTGACGCCCGAACGCTCCTAAATTAGGTTAGCCTTACCTGACTTAAGGGGAGCTCTGTGCTGACCAGGGAAGAACTGCACCGTTCGCTGACAGAACTGCTCGGGGAGCAGGTAGAGGCGCACGACAACCTCATCGAGCTGGGCATGGACTCGATCCAGCTGATGGGACTGACCGGCCGGCTGCGCCGCCTCGGCGTCGAGGTCGGTTTCGCCGAGCTCGCGAAGCGGCCCACGCTGGCGGAGTGGCTGGAGTTGCTCACCGAGCGCGGTGCCATCGCACCGCAGCCGCAGCCGCAGCCGCAGCCGCAGCCGCAGCCGCAGCCGGGCCCGGTCTCCGGTTCCGGTTCCGGCTCCGGCCTTGACTCCGCTTCCATCTCCGGCTCCGGCCCCGGTGTTAACCCCGACCCCGGCCTCGGTTCCGAGCGGGGAGCCGTGGAGCCGGACGGGTCGTTCCCCCTCGCGCTCATGCAGCACGCCTACTGGATCGGCCGCGACTCCGGCCAGTCGCTCGGCTCCGTCGCCGCGCACCTCTACGTGGAACTCGACGGCCGCGAGATCGACCCCGTCCGGCTGGAGGCGGCCGTCGTGGCGCTCGTCGAGCGGCACCCGATGCTGCGGGCCGCCATCTCCGACGACGGCACCCAGCGCATCCTGCCGGAGCGGCCGGGGCCCGCCGTCACGGTGCACGACCTGCGCGCCGTACCTGACGCCGCCGGGGAGCTTGAGCGGCTGCGCGCCGAGATGTCCACCCAGCGGCTCCCCATCGAGACGGGCCGCGTCTTCGACGCGCGGCTGAGCCTGCTGCCGTCCGGCGCGGCGCGGCTGCACCTGGACGTCGACATGGTCGCCGCCGACGCGATGAGCTACCGCACGATGCTCGCCGACCTCGCGGCGCTGTACGAGGGCGAGAGCCTGCCGCCGATCGGCTACAGCTACGCGCGCTACCTCGCCGCCGACCCGCGCGCCGAGGCCCGTGCCCGCGACCGGCGCTGGTGGGGCGAGCGGCTCGGCGAGCTGTCCGGGCCGCCCGAGCTGCCGGTCGTGGCGCAGCCGGGTGACCGGGTCGTCCGCAAGCACCACTGGCTCGCCCCCGAGGACAGGCAGCGGCTGATCGCCCGCGCCCACCGGGAGGGCGTCACCCCGGCGATGGCGCTCGCCGCCGTTTTCGCCGAGGTGATGGGCGCCTGGTCGGCGACCCCGCGCTTCCTGCTGAACCTGCCGCTGTTCCACCGCGAGCCGATCCACCCCGACGTGGACGCCCTGGTCGGCGACTTCACCGGTTCCATCCTCCTCGAGGCCGACCTGTCGCGGGAGCTGCCGTTCACCGAGCGCGCCCGCGAGCTGCAGGCGCTGCTGCACACGGCCGGAGAGCACAGCGACTACTCCGGCCTGGAGGTGCTGCGCGACCTGTCGCGGGCGCGGGGCGAGCAGGTGCTCGCGCCGATCGTCTACACCAGCGCGCTCAACCTCGGCGAGCTGTTCGGCGACCGGGCGCGGCGCAGCTTCGGGGAGCCGGAGTGGATCATCTCCCAGGGCCCGCAGGTGCTGCTCGACGCCCAGGTCACCGAGGTCTCCGGCGGGCTGCTGCTGAACTGGGACGTGCGCGACCCCGCCTTCCCCGAGGGCGTCGCCGACGCGATGTTCGCCGCCTACACGGGCGCGATCACCCGCCTGGGCGCGCCGGACGCCGACTGGGCCGAGCCGCTGCGGATCGGCGCCTCACCGCACCAGCTGCGCCTGCGGCACGAGCTCAACGCCCAGCCGGCGCTGCCCGCGCGGACGCTGCACGAGGAGTTCTTCGCGCGGGCGCGGGACACCCCCGATCTCGCGGCGCTGCACTGGGGCACCGGCGACGCCGAGGACGCCGGGGGCACGCTCACGTACGGCGAACTGGCCGACCGCGCCCTGCGCGTCGCCGCTCATCTCGTGGAACGGGAGGTACGGCCCGGAGACCGGGTCTCCGTCGAGCTGCCCAAGGGGCCCGACCAGGCCGTGGCGGTGCTCGGCGTACTGGCGGCCGGGGCGGCGTACGTGCCCGTCGGGGCGGGGCAGCCCGCGGCCCGGCGGGAGCGGATCCTCAAGACGGCGGGGGTCGCGGTCTCGCTCACCTCGGCCGTGACGCACCCCGCGCCGCTGGACGCGCCGGTGCCCGTCTCCCCGGACCAGGTCGGCTACGTGCTGTTCACCTCGGGCTCCACCGGGGAGCCCAAGGGCGTCGAGGTCTCGCACCGGGCCGCGACGAACACGATCGGCGACCTGGTCGAACGGTTCTCGATCGGCGAGGGGGACGTGTCGCTCGCCGTGTCGGCCCTCGACTTCGACCTGTCGGTGTTCGACCTGTTCGCCCTCTGGTCGAGCGGGGGCGCCGTGGCGATCCCCCTGGAGGACGACCGGCGCGACGCCACCCGCTGGGCCGAACTGGCCGGGCGGTGGTCGGTGACCGTGCTGAACTGCGTGCCCTCGGTGCTGGAGATGCTGTTGCGGACGGGCCCCGTGCCCAGCCTGCGGCTGGTCCTGCTCGGCGGCGACTGGGTCGGCACGCACCTGCCCGCGCTGCTGCGCGAGCGCTCCCCGGGGGCCAGGTTCGTCGCGCTCGGCGGTACGACGGAGACCGCCATCCACTCGACCGTCATCGAGGTGGAGGGCGAGGTGCCCGCCGACTGGACGGCGGTCCCGTACGGCGTCCCGCTGCGCGGGGTGGCCTGCCGGGTGGTGGACGAGATCGGGCGCGACCGCCCCGACTGGGCGCAGGGCGAGCTGTGGATCGGCGGCGCCGGGGTCGCGGACGGCTACAGCGGCGACGCCGAGCGCACCGCCGACCGTTTCGTCGTCCACGAGGGCACCCGCTGGTACCGGACCGGGGACATGGCCCGCTACCGGCCCGACGGCACGCTGGAGTTCCTCGGGCGGCGCGACCACCAGGTGAAGGTGCGCGGCTTCCGGATCGAGCTCGGCGAGGTCGAGACCGCGCTGGAGAACCACCCCCGGGTGCGCCGCGCCGTCGGCCTGCTCGCCGACTCGCGGCTCGCCGCCGCGGTCGTGCTCACCGGGGAGGCGGGGGAGACGCGGGAGACGCGGGAGACCGGCACCGAGGAGCTGCTCGCCCACGTACGGGAACTCCTGCCCCCGCACATGGTCCCCGACCTGCTGGTGACCCTGGACGAGCTGCCGCTCACCGCGAACAACAAGGTGGACCGCAGGGCGCTCGCCGCCCTCGTCGCCGCCGCGGCCGGGGAGACGGGCACGCCCTACACCGCCCCGGGCAGCGCGCTGGAGCGGGTGCTGGCCCGGGTCGTCGGCCAGGTGCTCGACGTGCCGAGGGTCGGCGCGCACGACGACATCTTCGCCCTCGGCGGCGACTCGGTGCTGGCCACCACCGTCATCGCGCGGCTGCGCGAGGCGCTCGACGCCTCCTCGCTCCCGCTGCGGGCCCTGTTCACCGAGCGGACCGTGTCACGCATCGCCCACCGGTTCACCGAGGTGGAGGAGACGCCCGGCAGGCTGGAGGCGGTCGCCGAGATCTGGCTCATGGTCGAGGGCATGTCCGAGGACGAGCTCACCGAGCGCCTGGGCGCCGGGGAGCCCGGCCAGCCCTGATGGCGGCCGCCCCGGGCGGCCCGTGACGTCCCCGGCGGAGCGCGGCCGCCGGGGCGATCACGGTCAGCGCAGGCCGAGTCGTGGGCGCGGGGAGTCAGCGGGGGGCGAGCCTCAGCACCGCCTTGGTGCGGGAGAGCGACACCACTCGTATGCCGATGCCGTTGACCGACCCCGTCGAGCGGAGGCCGAGCACCGCCTGCGAGGTCACCCCCGGCCCGGTGGCCCGTACCCGTACGGAGGTGCGGTTGAAGGAGATGGACAGCCGGGTGACGCCGAACCGGGGGCTGACCTTGAAGCGCACCGCCTTCGAGAGGGTGAGCTTGCACCTCCCGTCGTAGCACGCCCGGAGATTCGGCTTCGCCGCGTTCGTCACCGGGGCGGCGGCCGAGACCGGTGCGAGGGCGGCCGTCCGTGCTTGCGCCGGTGTCAGGCCGGAGTGCGCCGGTGCGGTGCCGCCGGTCAGGGCGGCGGCCAGCAGGAGGGCAACGGTCGTCTGAGCCATGTTCTTCCTCTCGTCGTTCCTCCGGACTTCACCCGGGAGCGGGCGACGGCTCGCCGGCCGGGTGTCGTCGGTGGTCGTACGTCGGCATGGAATATGACGGGTTTGCTGTCACTCCTCACCATCTGACAGAGACGGCCGTTTTTCCAGCCGTTCCCCCACACCGCCTCAGCCGGTTCCGCCGGGGTGCTTCGGGTTCAGGGCCTCCTGCGGTTCGGTGTCCCGCGGGCCGGCCTCCAGGGTGGCGCCGCGCAGGCCGGTGAGGGTGAGGGCGAGTGCCAGGGCGAGGGCGGCGCTGGCCGCGCCGTACACGACGATCGCGGTGCCGGGGGCCAGGTAGCGGCCGAGCGCGCCCGCGCCGAGCGCGCCGACGGCCTCGCCGCCGGTCTCCTGGGCGGCCCACAGCGCGTTCACCCGGCCGAGGTAGCCGTCGGGGGTGTGCGCCTGGATGAGGCCGTAGCGCAGGATCTCCTCGATGGACGCGACCAGGCCGTACCCGAAGAGGATCGCGACGGCGAGCGCGGGATGGGTCGCGAGCCCGAGGCAGGCCAGGAGCGCGAAGCCGCAGACCGACGCGACGAGCAGCGCCCTGCCCGGGGCTCGCGTGCGTCCGGCCCAGCCGCTGGTGACCGAGCCGAGCACCGCGCCGCAGGCGGGCGCGGCGTAGAGCAGGCCGATCGTGGCCGGGCCGCCGCCCAGCTGCAGGGTCGCGAACGCGGGCATGAGCACCGGGATGCCGCCCGCCACCATGAACAGCAGGCCGAGCAGCATGAGCGAGCCGACCACGCGGTGCGAGGCGACGAACCGCAGTCCCGAGGCGATCGCCCGCAGCGGGTTCTCCGTGACCTCGGCGACCGGTCGCAGGGCGGGCAGCCTCGTCAGCAGGCCGAGGGTGGCGAGCGTCCCCACGGCGGCGGCCGCGTAGTTCCAGCCGACGCCGAACGCCGACACGGTGAGGCCGCCGAGCGCGGGGGAGAGCATCGAGCCGAGCCGTACGGTCAGCGCGTTGAGCGCGCCCGCCGCGACCATCTTGTCGGGCGGGACCAGGGCGGGGGTCGCGGCGAGCAGCGCGGTGACGCTGACGCCGGTCGCCAGCCCGTCCCAGGCGGCGAGCACGTAGATCGCCGCCAGCGAGGGGGAGGGCAGGAAGGCGTTCAGCGTCAGCAGCGCGAAGCCGAGCCCGGCCGCGGTGCGCGCGACCAGCATCAACCGGCGCCGGTCGTGCCGGTCGGCCAGCACGCCGCCCCACAGGAACCCCGCGAGCAGCGCGAAGCCCTCGGCCGAGGAGACCGCGCCGACGTGCACGGTCGAGCCGGTCATCGCGTAGACCTGCACGGGCACCGCGACCATCAGCATGCCGATGCCGAAGACCGACACGGTGCGCGCCACGAACACGTCGCGGAAGGCCCTGCTGGTCCGGAGCGGGCTGATGTCCATGGCCAGGCGGCGCAGCATCTTCGGGGTTCTCCTCGGCGGACGGAGTGGATAAGGTGAGGCTTACCTTAGTTGACCTTAAGGAAAGAGGACAGACCAGTGCAGCGGGTCCTTATGAACGGAAAAATCCACCGTGCGACCGTGACCCAAGCGGACTTGCACTACGTGGGTTCCCTGACGATCGACGCCGAGCTGATGGCCGCCGCCGACATCGTCGAGGGCGAGCAGGTCCACGTCGTCGACATCGACAACGGCGCCCGCCTGGTCACCTACGCCATCACCGGTGAGGCGGGCAGCGGGGTCATCGGCGTCAACGGCGCGGCGGCCCACCTGGTCCACCCGGGGCACCTGGTCATCATCATCTCGTACGGGAACTTCGACGCCGCGGAGGCGCGGGAGCACCGGCCCAGCGTCGTCCACGTGGACGGGGCCAACCGTGTCGTCGCGCTCGGCACCGACCCGGCCGAGCCGGTCGCGGGCGCGGTGGCCCAGATCGCGGGGCGGTGAGTCGTGGAGGGATTCACCCCCTGGCCCGAGGAGTTCGCGGCCCGCTACCTGGCCGAGGGCTACTGGAGCGACCGGCTGCTCGGTGACGTGCTGGGCGGGGGCGACCCCGGGCGGACCGCCCTGGTGGCCGGGGACGAGCGGCTGACCTACGCCGAGCTGGACCGCCGCGCCGGGCGCACCGCCGCCGGGTTCGCGCGGCTGGGCATCCGGCGCGGCGACCGCGTCGTGGTGCAGCTGCCCAACACCACCTCCTTCGTCGTCGTCTTCCTCGCCCTGGTCAGGATCGGCGCCGCCCCGGTGCTCGCCCTGCCCGCGCACCGCAGCAGCGAGATCGGCTACCTGTGCGAGCTGAGCGAGGCCAGGGCGTACGTCGTCCCCGACACGCACGGCGGGTTCGACTACCGCGACCTGGCCCGGTCGCTGGCCGTGGAGCACGTCGTGGTGGACGGGGACGCCCAGGAGTTCACCGCCCTGGCCGACCTCGACACCGATTCCGACTTCGTGGAGTACGAGCGGCCGGAGCCGGCCGACGTGGGGGTGTTCCTGCTCTCCGGTGGCACCACCGGGCTGCCGAAGCTGATCCCGCGCACCCACCGCGACTACGTCTACAACCTGGAGGCCAGCGCCGAGGTCTGCGGCTTCGACAGCGAGACGGTCTACCTCGTGGTGCTCCCGGTCGCGCACAACTTCGCGCTCGCCTGCCCGGGGGTGCTGGGGGTGTTCGCCAACGGGGGCACCGTCGTCCTGGCGCCCTCCGGGTCGCCCGACGAGGCGTTCCCGCTCATCGAGCGGGAGCGGGCGACGGTGTGCGCGGTGGTGCCGCCCATCGCGCTGCTCTGGCTGGAGGCGGCGACCTGGTCGCAGGAGGACCTGTCGTCGCTGCGGCTGCTGCAGGTGGGCGGGGCCAAGTTCGCCGCCGAGCGGGCCAGGCAGGTTCCCGGCGTGCTGGGCTGCGAGGTGCAGCAGGTGCTGGGCATGGCCGAGGGGCTGCTCAACTACACCCGGCTGGACGACCCCCGCGAGCTGGTCGACACCACGCAGGGCAGGCCGCTGTCCCCGGCCGACGAGATCCTGGTGGTCGACTCCGACGGCGCCGAGGTCGCCCCCGGCGAGGTCGGCGAGCTGCTCACCCGGGGCCCGTACACCCTGCGCGGTTACTACCGCGCGCCGGAGCACAACGCGCGGTCCTTCACCCCCGACGGCTTCTACCGGACCGGGGACCTGGTGCGCGTGCTTCCCTCCGGCCACCTCGTCGTGGAGGGCCGCGACAAGGACCAGATCAACCGGGGCGGCGACAAGATCTCCGCCGAGGAGCTGGAGAACCACCTGCTCGCCCACCCGGCGGTGCACGACGCGGCCGTGGTCGGCCTCCCGGACGAGGTGATGGGGGAGCGGACCTGCGCCTTCCTCATCGTCCGGGACCAGGCGCCGACCCTGCGGGAGGTCAAGCGGTTCCTCAAGGAGCGCGGCGTGGCGGGGTACAAGTGGCCCGACCGGATCGAGCTGGTGGAGACCTTCCCCCGCACCCCGGTGGGCAAGATCAGCAAGAAGGAGCTCGCCGCGAGCCTGCGCTGAGCTTCTGTCCGTACGCGTGAGGGCGCCGGTGAGACGCCGGCGCCCTCACGCGTATGGAGGCGCGTGAGGGCGGACGGTGCGCGGGGGCGGCCGGGGTGGTGTTTCCTCAGGCGCCCTCAGGCGCGCGGGACCACGTACGGGGCGATGCTGGAGAGCTTCTCGCAGGTCTCCTCGTACTCCCGCTCGGGCGTCGAACCGGACACGATGCCGGCGCCGGCCCGCAGCCACGCCTGGCCGTTCTCGCTGTAGATGGCGCGCAGCACCAGGGCGGCGTCCATCGCCCCGTCCTGGGAGACGGCCAGGACGGCTCCGGCGTACAGGCCCCTGGGCTCCTCCAGCCGGGCGATCGCGTCGATCGCCGGTGCCTTGGGGATGCCGGAGGCGGTCACGCCGGGGAACAGCGCGTCGAGCGCGTCCCAGCCGGTGCGGCCGGGCGACAGCTCGCCGCTCACGCTCGACCCCAGGTGCTGCACGCTGCCGCGCTCCTTCACCGCCATGAAGCCGGTGACCTTGACCGTGCCGGGCGCGCACACCCGGTACAGCTCGTCCTGCGAGGCGCGCACGGACACGGCGTGCTCGAAGATCTCCTTGGGGTCGTTCTCCAGCTCGCGGCGGGTCCTGGAGTCCACGTCCTCGCCCCGGCCGAAGGCCCGCGTGCCGGCCAGCGGCTGGGTCGCCACCGTGCCGTGCTCGTCGACCCTCACCAGAACCTCGGGGCTGAACCCGGCGGCCTGGAAGCCGTCCAGGTCGAGGAGGAAGGAGCGGGCCGGGGTGTTGGCGGCGCGGCCGCAGGCGTACGTCGCGACGACGTCGACGGGGAACGGGATCGGCAGCCGCCGCGAGACGATGACCTTCTCGTAGAGCCCGGCGTCGATCTCGGAGACCGCCCGGGCGACCCGCGACCGGTAGACGTCGCCGCCGGGGCGCACGTCTACCGGTTTCGGGGCCGGTGTCGCGGGCGCGCCCCGGCCGGACAGCAGCTCGGCGACGCGCTCCGCCTCTCCGGCGTCGACGCTCACCACCAGCGCGCGTCCCGCCTCGATGCGCACCTCGGTGCGCGGTACGACCAGGTGGGCGAGCCTGCCCGCCGGGGTGAGCGAGGCGAACTCGAACGCGATCCAGCCGTAGGCGTTCCAGACCGGCCAGGGGGCGGCCCGCAGCGCCGCCTCCAGCGCCGCGGACGGACGGCCGGTCCACGACTCCTCGGCGAAGTCCACCGAGGCGGCCGAGGTGCGCGGGTCAAGCGAATCGAGCGGGTCGAGTGAATCGAACGAGGCGAGCGACTCCAGCGAGTCCGCCGGGGTCGCGGAGGGCCCGTCCCGCCAGCGGCTGCGCACGACTCCGGGTTCGAGGATCACCTCCCCCGTCACTCCGCCCGC
This sequence comes from Streptosporangium sp. NPDC002721, assembly GCF_042888905.1. Classification (NCBI taxonomy): domain Bacteria; kingdom Bacillati; phylum Actinomycetota; class Actinomycetes; order Streptosporangiales; family Streptosporangiaceae; genus Streptosporangium; species Streptosporangium sp. NPDC002721. The sequence continues at coordinate 84,729 of NZ_JBIAQI010000005.1, read as the reverse complement.
GAAGGTCCACAGGCCCGGTCGCTCGTACACGGTGTAGTCGTCGAACAGCCCGGACCCGGCCAGGAGGGCGACCAGACGCAACGGATCGACGGTGCTCTCGACCACTACCTCTGTGCGCATCTCATCCGTGCGGACACCAAAGGACAACGAACCCAACCCCTCTGCGGAACCGGACAATACCGATCAATTTAGGTAAGGCTAACCTTGTGTCGATTTAAGAGGCAAGGCTAACCTAAGTCTCGATGCGGGACAGAGTGCCCGACCCCGGCCACGAAGGAAGAGTTGAGCGTGCGGGAACAGCAGCAGGACGTTGCACGACGGCGCGAACTGATGCGGCGGATGATGGCCGAGGCGGGGCTCGGTCCCGGCAAGGACCGCATCACTCCACGACGCGTCGGCGGTCCCGCCCCGCTGTCGTACGCGCAGCAGAGCATGTGGCTGCACCACCGGACGTTCCCCTCCAGCCCCGCCTACAACGTGTGCCTGCTGGTGCGCATGTCGGGCGCGCTCGACCCCGGGGCGCTGCGCGAGGCGCTGCGCGCGCTGCTGCGCAGGCACGCGGTGCTGCGCACCGTCTACGGCGAGAACGACGAGGGGACGCCGTTCCAGCACGTCGTCGCCGACGACTCCCTCGACCTGCCGGTGCGCGACTGCGCCGAGGCCGACGCCGAGGCGTACGCCGAGCGGCTCGCGGCGCTCCCCTTCGACCTGCGCGCCGACCGGCCGATCCGGCTGGAGCTGCTCCGGCTCGGCGACGACGCGTACGGCCTGGTCCTGGTCGTGCACCACATCGCCTGGGACGGCATGACCTGGGGGTCGCTCTCGCGTGACCTGTCGGCCCTGTACCGCGCGGCCGTCTCCGGCGAGCCGGACGGCCTGCCCACGCTGACCGTCCACTACCCCGACTTCGCCGCCTGGGAGCAGAACCGCCCGCTCCCGGCGGAGGAGATGGACTACTGGCGCGGGCGCCTCGACCCGCCGCCCGCGCCCCTGGACCTGCCCGCCGACCGCCCGCGCGGCGCGACCGCGTCCGAGCGGGGCGGGCGCAGGGCCCGCCGCTTCGGCGACGCCGTCACCACCGGGATGCGGGAGCTCGCCGCGCGGGAGAACCTCACCCCGTACATGGTGATGCTCGCCGCCCACGCCGTCCTCCTGCACCGCTACACCGGCGCGACCGACATCGCGATCGGCTCGGCCGTGATGAACCGCGAGCACACCGAGATCGAGCGGCTCGCCGGGAACTTCGGCAACACCCTCGTGCTGCGCACCGACCTGTCCGGCGCGCCCACCTTCCGCGAGGTCCTGCGCCGGGTCCGCGACACCTGCACCGAGGGGTTCGCGAACCGGACGCTGCCCTACGACAAGGTCGTGCAGGAGCTTCGGCCCGCCCGCAGGCGCGGCGGCTCGCCGTTCTTCGACACCATGCTGCTCTTCCTCGCCCAGGAGATCGGCGAGCTGGACCTGCCCGGCGTCACCACGGGCTGGACGCACATCCACAACGGCACCACCCACTTCGACCTGTCGCTGGAGGCGTTCGTCCGGCCGCACGGGATGACCGTCGAGGCCACCTTCCGGCGCGAGCTGTTCGACGACGAGCGCGTCGACGCCCTCCTCGTCCACCTGGAGACGCTGCTCGGCGACGCGGTGAGCCGCCCGGACCTGCGGATCGCCGACCTGGAGCTGCTCGGCGCGGACGAGTCGGCACTGCTGGCGGAGTGGAACGACACCTCGTGCCCCGTCCCGGACACGACGGTGACCTCGCTGTTCGAGGAGCAGGCCGCCCGCACCCCCGGCGCGGTCGCCGTTGAGGGCGCCTCCGGCACGCTCACCTACGCCGAGCTGGACCTGCGGGCCTCGGCCCTCGCCCGGACGCTGCGCGAGCGCGGCGCGGGCCCCGGCCGGGTCGTCGCGCTCGCCCTGCCCCGCACCCCCGACCTGGTGGTCGCGCTGCTGGCCGTGCTGAAGTCGGGCGCCGCCTACCTGCCGCTGGACCTGGACCATCCGGCCGACCGGCTGGCGTACATGATCGGCGACGCGGCCCCGCTCTGCGTGATCGCGACCCCGCAGACCGCGACTCTCCTTCCCCCGGGCACCGAGACGCTGACCCCGGAGACCGCCGCCCTTCTCCCGCCCGGGACCGAGACGCTGACCCCGGAGACCGCCGCCCTTCTCCCGCCCGGGACCGAGACGCCGGCCCCGGACGACGCGTCCCCCGGCACGAACGAGTCGCACCCGGTGCGGGGCGGCGACCTGGCGTACGTCATCTACACCTCCGGCTCGACCGGACGGCCCAAGGGCGTGGCCGTCCCGCACTCCGCGCTCACCGCCTTCCTCGTCACGATGAGGGAACGCCTCGCGCTGGGCGGCGACGACCGGCTGGTCGCGGTGACCACGATCGCGTTCGACATCGCCGCGCTGGAGCTGTACGTGCCGCTGATCAGCGGCGCGACCGTCGTGCTCGCCGGACGCGAGACCGTGCGCGACCCGGCCGCGCTCGGCGCGCTGCTCGCCGGGGCGACCATTGTCCAGGGCACCCCGTCGCTGCTGGGCTCGCTGGACCCGGCCGCGCTGCGCGGGCTGCGGGTCCTCGTCGGCGGCGAGGCCCTGCCCGCCGCGCTCGCCGAGAGCCTGCACGCGGTGGCGGCGTCGGCCGTCAACGTGTACGGGCCGACCGAGGCGACGATCTGGGCGACCTCCGCCGAGCTGCCGTCGTCCGGGATCGGCCGGCCGTTCCCCAACACCCGCGCCCACGTCCTGGACGCCGCGCTGCGCCCCGCCCCGGTCGGCGTCCCCGGCGAGCTCTATCTCGCCGGGACGCAGCTGGCGCGCGGCTACGCGGGCAGGCCGGGCCTCACCGCCGAACGCTTCGTCGCCGACCCCTTCGGCCCGCCCGGCGAGCGCATGTACCGCACCGGCGACCTGGCCCGGTGGGGCCGCGACGGGACGCTGGAGTACCTGGGACGCACCGACGACCAGGTGAAGATCCGCGGCTTCCGCATCGAGCCCGCCGAGGTGCAGGCCGTGCTCGCCGCCTGCCCCGGCGTCGCCCAGGCCGCCGTCGTGGTCCGCGAGGACACGCCGGGCGAGAGGCGGCTGGTGGCGTACGTCGTGCCGGAGGGCGACCTCGACGAGGCGGACCTGCGGGCGGCGGCGGCCGGGTCGCTGCCCGAGTACATGCTCCCCGCCGCGACGGTCCTGCTGGAGGCGCTGCCGCGTACCGTCAACGGCAAGCTCGACCGGGCCGCGCTGCCCGCGCCCGAGGTGCGGGTGTCGGGCCGGGGGCCGCGCGACGAGCGCGAGGCGGCGCTGTGCGCGGTCTTCGCCGAGACCCTCGGCCTGGACGCGGTCGGTGTCGACGACGACTTCTTCGCCCTGGGCGGCCACTCCCTGCTCGCCACCCGCCTCGCCGGGCGGGTGCGCGCCGCGCTCGACGCCGAGCTCACCATCGCCGATGTCTTCGAGGCGCCCACGGTCGCCACGCTGGCCCCCCGGCTGGTACGGGGCACCCGGCCGAGGGTCCGCGACGTGACCCGGCCCGCGGTCGTCCCCGCCTCGCCCGCCCAGCGCGGCTTCTGGTTCGAGGAGCGCCTGCGCGGCCCCTCGGCCGCCGACGCGCTCCCGCTCGGCCTGCGCCTGTACGGGCCGGTCGACGTCGACGCCCTGCGCGCCGCGTTCGGCGACGTCGTCGCCCGGCACGAGGCGCTGCGCACCCTGCTGGAGGAGGGCCCCGACGGGCTGCCCGTCCAGCGCGTCCTCGACACCGGCGAGCCCGCCTTCGACGTGGTGGACGCGCGCGGCTGGCCCGAGGAGCGGCTGCGCGCGGCCGAGGCGAGGGCCGCCTCGCACGTCCTCGACCTCGGGGCCGACCTGCCCATCAGGGCGACCCTGCTGCGGGTCTCCGCCGAGGAGTCGGTGCTGGTCGTGCTCCAGCACCACGCCGCCGCCGACGAGTGGTCGTTCACCCCGCTGCTCGCCGACCTGTCGCGCGCCTACACCGCCCGCACCGCGGGCACCGCGCCGGACTGGGCGCCGCTGCCCGTGCAGTACGCCGACTACGCCGTCTGGCGCGGCGAGTCCCCGGCCCCCGCCGGGCAGCTCGACTTCTGGGAGCGGACGCTGCGCGGGCTGCCCGAGGAGAGCGCGCCGCCGGCCGACCGGCCCCGTCCCGCCGAGGCGAGCCACCGGGGCGGGCTGGTGCCGTTCCGGCTGCCGCTGGGCGGGGTGCGACGGCTCGCCCTGGAGACCGGCACCAGCGTCTTCATGGTCCTGCACGCCGCCGTGGCGGCCCTCCTGCACCGGGCCGGCGCGGGCGACGACGTGGCGCTCGGCTCACCCATCGCGGGCCGCCCCGACGAGGACCTCGCGGACCTGGTCGGCGTGTTCGTCAACCTCGTCGTGCTGCGCACCGACCTGGGCGGCGACCCCACCTTCACCGAGCTGCTGGAGCGGGTCCGGCGCACCGACCTGGCCGCGTTCTCCAACGCGGACGTGCCGTTCGAGCAGGTCGTGGAGCGGCTCGCCCCCGAGCGCTCGCTCGCCCGCAGTCCTTTGTTCCAGGTGATGATCGTCCACCAGCGGCTGGAGGACGTGCGGCTGCGGCTGCCCGGCGTGCGCGCCGAGCCGTTCCTGCCCGAGACCGGCGGCGTCAAGTTCGACCTGGACGTCTACTTCGCCGAGGGCGAGGAGCTGATCGAGGGGTTCGTCGCCTACGCCACCGACCTCTACGACGCCGAGACCGTCACCGGCATGCTCGCCGAGCTCGGCGAGCTGCTCGACCGGGCCACCGAGGACCCCGGGCGGCGCCTGTCGTCGCTCGGCACCCCGCTCCAGGGGGTCGCGCGGCCCGGCACCGCCCGCGCGTTCGGCCCGCTCACCGTCGCCCAGCGGATCGAGGCTCAGGTGGCGCGCACCCCGCACGCCACGGCCGTCGTCTCCGGCGACGGCACTGTTTCCGGCGGCGGCTCTGACGCTGTTTCCGGCGGTGACGGCGCGGCGACCCTCACCTACGCCGAGCTGGACGAGCGCGCCGAGGCCCTCGCCGACCGGCTCGCCGCGGCCGGGGCGGGTCCCGAGGAGATCGTCGCGATCGCGCTGCCCCGCTCGGCCGAGTTCGTCGTGGCGCTGCTCGCCGTGCTCAAGACCGGCGCGGCCTACCTGCCGATCGACACGACCTATCCGCGCTCCAGGATCGACCTGATGCTCGGCACCGCCGGGCCGCTGCTGGTCCTCGGTGTGGACGAGCCGCCGAGGGACGCCCCGCCCCGCCCCCGGGTCGAGGTCCGCCCCGACCACCCCGCGTACGTGATCTTCACCTCGGGGTCCACCGGGACCCCCAAGGCCGTCGTCGGCACCCAGCGGGCGCTGGCCAACCGGCTCGCCTGGGGCGCGGACCTCGCCCCCACCGGCGTGCGGGTGGCCAAGAGCTCGCCCGCCTTCATCGACGGCAGCACCGAACTGCTCGGCGGCCTCGTCGCCGGTGACACCGTCGTCGTCGCGGACGACGACACCGCCACCGACGCGCTCGCCCTGGCCGGGCTGATCCGCCGCCACGGCGTGAACCTGGTGACGGTCGTGCCGAGCCTGCTGGCCGCGCTCGTGGAGACCGGCGAGCGGACAGGAGACCTCGGCTCGGTCACCACGTGGGTGAGCAGCGGCGAGGCCCTGCCCGCCGCCCTGGCCGAGCGGGTCCCCGCCCGGCTGGTCAACCTCTACGGCTGCTCCGAGGCGGCCGGCGACAGCCTGATCGCCGAGGGCGCCGGAGGGCTCGTCCCGATCGCCAACACCGTGGCGTACGTCCTGGACGCCGGGCTGCGCGAGGTCGCGGTCGGCGAGCTCTACCTCGCCGGGGACGGCCTGGCGCGCGGGTACCTCGGCGACCCGGCCCGCACCGCCGAGCGGTTCGTGGCCAGCCCCTTCGGTTCGCCGGGATCGCGGCTCTACCGCACCGGCGACCGGGTGCGCCGCCGCCGCGACGGCTCGCTGCAGTTCCTGGGCCGGGCCGACGACCAGGTGAAGATCCGCGGCTTCCGCATCGAGCCGGGGGAGGTCGAGGCGGTGCTCGCCGCGCAGCCGGGCGTGCGCCGGGCGGCCGTGGCGGCCCGCTCGGGGCCGCGCCTCGTCGGCTACGTCGTGGGTGACCCGGGCTCGGACCTCGACCTCGACGCGCTGCGGGCCCGGCTCGGCGAGATCCTGCCCGGCTATCTCGTCCCCTCCGTGCTCGTCGGCCTCGACGAGCTGCCGCGCACCCCCAACGGCAAGCTCGACCGGCGCGCGCTGCCCGAGCCCGTCGTCCGCGAGGGCCGGGCGCCGCGCACCGGCACCGAGCGCGCCATCGCCGGTCTCGTCGCCGGGACCCTCGGGCGCGACGGCGTCAACGCCGACGACGACTTCTTCCGCACCGGCGGCGACAGCATCAGCGCGGCCCTGCTCGTGGGCCGCGCCCGCCGCGCGGGCCTGTCCTTCTCCGTCCGCGACGTCTTCCGGCTGCGTACGGTCGAGGCCCTCGCCAGGGTCGCGGCTCTGTCCGGTGAGGCCCTCTCCGGTGAGGCTCTGTCCGGTGAGGCTCTGTCCGGCGAGGGCGAGGTCCTTTCCGGCGAGGTCGTGACGGGCGGGGCGGTGGGGGAGCGGGCCGAGCTGCCGCTCTCGCCGCTGCAGGAAGGGCTGCTGTTCCACCTGATGCTCGCCGGCGAGGACCGCGACATCTACGTCCAGCAGGCCGTGGTGACCCTGGCCGGGCCCGTCGACCCCGACCGGCTGGCCGGGGCCGCGCGCGAGGTGCTGCTGAAGTTCCCCAACCTGCGGGCCGGGTTCCGCACCGACGGCGGCCGTACCGTGCAGTTCGTCCCCGAGGAGTTCGAGGTCGACTGGACCTACGCCGAGACCGGCGGCCCGGAGGCGCTGGAGGCGTTCGTCGAGGCCCAGCGCGCCCGGCCGTTCGTCCCCGACGAGCCACCGCTGATCCGCTTCGCGCTGGCCAGGGTGGGCGAGGAGGACTTCCGGCTGGTGCTCACCTCCGAGCTGATCCTGCTGGACGGCTGGTCGGGCGGCCTGCTGGTCACCTCGCTGCTGGAGTCCTACACCGACGCCGCCACCGAGCGCGCCCGGCCCGTCGTCCCCTTCCACGCCTACCTCGACTGGGTGAACGCCCAGGACCGGCAGGCCACCATCAAGACGTGGGGCCGCAGCCTGGAGGGGCTCGACGAGCCGACCCTGCTCAAGCCCGAGCTCGCCGACCGCCCCGCCGACCTCGCCACCGCCGGAGAGATCCACCGCGCGCTGCCCCAGGACCTCGCCGCCCGGCTCGGCGCCCTCGCCCGCGAGTCAGGGCTCACCCTCGGCACCCTGTACGAGAGCGCCTGGGGCCTGCTCCTGGCCGGTCTCACCGGCCGCGACGACGTGGTCTTCGGCGTCTCGGTCTCCGGGCGCCACCCCGACGTCGACGGCGTCGAGTCCGTCGTCGGCCTGCTGTTCAACACCGTCCCGGTCCGGGTGCGCGCCTCGGCGGCCGACCCGCTGCGCACCGTCCTGGAGCGGGTGCAGACGTTCCAGTCGGAGCTGTTCGACCACTCCTACGTCGCGCTCGCCGACGTGCAGCGGGTGACGGGCCTGGGAACCCTGTTCGACACCCTCTTCGTGTTCCAGAACTTCCCCGGCATGCCCACCGGGCGAGGCTTCGGCCCCGGCGGCGACGTGCGGGTGACCGGCCGCCAGGTCCGCGACGCGACCCACTACCCGGTCACCATGGTCGTCGAGCCCGGCGCGGGCCTGCGCGTCATGTACCGGGGCGACGCCTTCACCGAGGCCGAGGCCGGACGGCTCACCGACCGCTACGTGCGCGTCCTGGAGACCCTCGCCACCGCGCCCGACACCCCCTGCCACCGGCTCGACCTGCTCCTGCCCGACGAGCACGAGGGATTGCGCCGCGACTGGGCCGAGGCCGAGCGGTTCGTCCCCGACCTCACCATCGCCGAGCTGCTCGCCGAGCAGGCCGCGCGCACCCCGGACGAGCTCGCCCTGGTCTCCCAGCCCGACACGCGGCTCACCTACGCCGAGCTGGACGCGGCGGTCAACCGCCTGGCCCGGCTGCTGAAGGCGCACGGCGCGGGCCCGGAACGGGTGGTCGCCCTCGCGCTGCCCCGCTCCGCCGAGATGGTCGTCGCGCTGTTCGCGGTGCTCAAGACGGGCGCCGCCTACCTTCCCCTGGAGCTGGACTACCCGGCCGACCGGCTCGACTTCATGCTGGCCGACGCCGCCCCCGTCTGCCTGGTCTCGCACCGCGACATCGCCGCCGGGCTCGCGAACCCGGGCGCCGGGATCCTGCTCGACGACCCCGCCGTACGGGAGAGGCTGGCGGGCCTGCCCGGCACCGGGCTGACGGCCGAGGAGCTGCCCGGCTTCGGCAGGGACGTGCCGGGACGGCTGGAGCACCCGGCGTACGTGATCTACACCTCCGGGTCCACCGGGCGTCCCAAGGGCGTGGTCACCCCCTACCGGGGCCTGACCAACATGCAGTTCAACCACCGGGCCAACATCTTCGACCCGGTGGTGGCCTCGGCCGGGCGGCGGCTGCGGATCGCGCACACCGTGTCGTTCTCCTTCGACATGTCGTGGGAGGAGCTGCTCTGGCTCATCGAGGGCCACGAGGTGCACGTCTGCGACGAGGAGCTGCGGCGCGACGCCGAGGCGCTCACCGAGTACCTGCGGCGCCACCGCATCGACGTCATCAACGTGACGCCGACCTACGCCCAGCAGCTGCTGGAGGAGGGACTGCTCGACGGCGAGCACCGGCCGCCGCTCGTGCTGCTGGGCGGCGAGGCCGTCCCGTCGGCCGTGTGGGACCGGCTCGCGGAGGCCGAGGGGGTGCTCGGCTACAACCTCTACGGCCCGACCGAGTACACCATCAACACCCTGGGCGGCGGCACCGAGGACAGCGCCACGCCCACGGTCGGCAAGCCGATCTGGAACACCCGGGGCTACGTGCTCGACGGCTGGCTGCGCCCGGTCCCGCCCGGCTCGCCCGGAGAGCTCTACATCGCCGGGGCCGGCCTGGCCCGGGGCTATCTCGACCGGCCCGGCCTGACCGCCGAGCGGTTCGTCGCCGACCCGTTCGGCGGCGGCCGGATGTACCGCACCGGCGACCTGGTACGGGTCCGCCAGGACGGCAACATCGACTTCCTGGGCCGTACCGACGAGCAGGTGAAGATCCGCGGTTACCGGGTCGAGCTGGAGGAGGTCGAGACCGCGCTCGCCGCCGAGCCCGGGGTCGGGCAGGCCGCCGTCATCGCCGTCGGCACCGAGGTGCCCGGGGTGAAGCGGCTCGTCGGCTACGTGGTGCCCGACGGCGCCGCGCGGCCCGACGCCGAGCGCGAGCACCTGGCCGAGTGGCGGCAGATCTACGACGCCGAGTACACCGAGATCGGCACCGCCGTGCACACCGAGGACTTCGCGGGCTGGGACAGCAGTTACGACGGGTCGCCCATCCCGCTGGAGCACATGCGCGAGTGGCGCGAGACCACGGTGGCCCGCATCGAGGACCTCGGGCCCCGGCGGGTGCTGGAGATCGGCGTCGGCACCGGCCTGCTGCTGTCGCGCCTGGCCCCCGGACGCGAGGAGTACTGGGGCACCGACTTCGCGGCCCCCGTCATCGCCAAGCTGCGGGCCGACCTCGGCCCCGGCTCGCCGGTGCGCCTGAGCTGTCAGCCCGCGCACGACACCACCGGCCTGCCCTCCGGCCACTTCGACACGATCGTCGTCAACTCGGTGGTCCAGTACTTCCCGAGCGCCGCCTACCTCGCCGACGTGATCACCGCCGCGATGGACCTGCTCGCCCCCGGCGGCGCGCTGTTCGTCGGCGACGTGCGCGACCTGCGGTCGGTGCGCCTCCTGCACGCGGCGATCCAGCTCGGCCGGGGAGGCGACGACGACCGGGTGGGTACGGCGGCGGTCGACCGGGCCGTGCGGATGGAGAAGGAACTCCTCCTCGACCCCGCGTTCTTCGCCTCCCTCGGCGTGGCCGCGCGGGTGGAGGTCCGCACCAAGCGGGGCGTCCACCACAACGAGCTCAGCAGGCACCGCTACGACGTGACCCTCTGGAAGGCGCCCGTCAAGGAGCCCGCCGCCGGGACCACGGTCGTGGACTGGGCCGGGCCGGAGGACCTGGAGGCCCGCCTGTCCGCCGCCCCCGGGCCGCTGCGGGTGCGCGCCATCCCCGACCCCAGGCTGTCGGCCGAGCTCGCCGCGCTGCGCGCGCTGGAGGGCGGCGCCTCCCACCGGGAGGCGCGCGAGCTGCTGCAGGCGCCCCCGGAGGGGATCGAGCCCGAGCCGCTGTACGCGCTCGACCCCGCCGTGGTGACCACCCCCTCCGACGAGGTCGGCCACTACGACGCCGTCTTCGGCGGAGGGGCCGCCTTCCTCCCGGCGGACCCGGATCGCAGGCCCGCGTCGTACGCGAACAACCCGGCGGCGGCCCGCGACCACGGGGCGCTCGCCGCGCGGGTGCGCGAGGGGCTCAAGAAGCGGCTGCCCGGCTACATGGTGCCGAGCGCGGTCGTCACGCTGGACGCGCTGCCGCTCACCGTCAACGGCAAGCTGGACCGCAGGGCGCTGCCCGCCCCCGACCGGCAGGGCGGCCCGCGAGGTTCGGGACGCGCCGCCAGGACGGCGGTGGAACACCTGCTGTGCACCCTGTTCGGCGAGGTCCTCGACGTCTCGGGCGTCGGCATCGACGACAACTTCTTCGACCTGGGCGGGCACTCGCTGCTCGCGACCCGGCTGGTCGGCAGGGTGCGCGCGGTGCTGCGCACCGAGCTCGCGATCCGCGACCTGTTCGAGGCGCCGAACGTCGCCGAGCTGGCCGACCGGCTGCACGACAGGGCCGGGGTCACGCTGCGGCCCCCGCTGGAGCCCGGGGAGCGGCCCGAGCGCGTCCCGCTGTCGTACGCGCAGCGCAGGCTCTGGCTCATCGACCAGATCCTGCGCGAGGACGACGGCCCCCGGGAGGCGTACCACCTGCCGCTCGCCGTGCGCCTGAGCGGCGCGCTGGACGTGGACGCGCTGCGGGCCGCTATCGGCGACGTGACGGCGAGGCACGAGAGCCTGCGCACCGTCTTCGCCGAGCACGAGGGCGTGCCCTACCAGCGGATCCTGCCGCCGGAGCGGGCACGCCCGGTCCTGGAGATCACCGCTTCCACGCCCGAGGAGGTGATCGCGCGGCCGTTCGACCTCGCCACCGAGATCCCGCTGCGGGTCGCGCTCATCCCGGAGGGGGAGGACGAGCACCTACTGCTCGCGGTGTTCCACCACATCGCGTTCGACGAGTGGTCCTTCGGGCCGTTCGCCAGGGACGTGGCGCGTGCCTACGCCGCGCGCCTGGACGGAGCGGCGCCCGCGATGAAGCCTCCGGCGGTGCAGTACGCCGACTACACGCTCTGGCAGCGCGAGCTGCTCGGCGACCCCGTCGACCCGGGCAGCCTGCACGCCCGCCAGCTCGCGTACTGGGCCAAGGCGCTGTCGGGCATGCCGGAGGAGATCCCGCTGCCGGTGGACCGGCCCAGGCCCGCCACCGTCGGCCAGCGCGGCGGGACCACGACCAGGGAGCTGCCGGCCCCGCTGGTCGGGCGGCTGCGCGGGCTGGCGCGCGGTTCCCAGGCCAGCATGTTCATGGTCTGCCAGAGCGCGGTCGCCGCGCTGCTGCACCGCACCGGCGCGGGGGAGGACATCCCGCTGGGCAGCCCCGTCGCGGGCCGTACCGACGAGGCGGCCGGTGACCTGGTCGGCTTCTTCGTCAACACGCTCGTGCTGCGCGCCGACACCTCCGGGGACCCCTCCTTCGCCGAGCTGCTCGCCCGCGTCCGCGACACCGACCTGGCCGGTCTGGCCAACCAGGACCTGCCGTTCGAGGCGCTCGTCGAGGCGCTGCGGCCCGCCCGGGTGCCCGGACGCAACCCGCTGTTCCAGGTGATGGTCGGCTACGAGAACCAGGCCATGGGCGACGTCCGCTTCCCGGGGCTGCGGCAGCGGGAGGCGCTGTTCAGCCCGCCCGCGGCGAAGTTCGACCTCGACTTCATCTTCCGGGAGCGGGGGGAGGAGCTGCACCTCATCGTCGACTACTCGGCCGACCTGTTCGACCCGGCCACGATCGACACGATGATCGAGGCGCTCGTCGGCGTGCTGGAGGCCGTCGCGGCCGACCCCGAGGCGCGCCTGGGCGACCTGCCCGTCACGCTCAAGGCCCGCACGGTCACCGGCACCAGTGCCGGAACCGGCGCGACCCGGCGCGACGGCGACCGCGAGGCGATGCTGTGCCGGGCGTTCGCCGAGGTCCTGGAGGTGGACGCGGTCGGCCCGCACGACAACTTCTTCGACCTGGGCGGGCACTCGCTGCTCGTCATGCAGCTGGTACGCCGCATCCGGCGGGAGCCGGGCTGCGCCGGGATGAAGGTCGCGACGCTCATGACGGCACAAACCGTTGCGGAACTCGTGAACCGCCTGGAATGAGGCGCTTCACACAACCGCCAAAGATTGTTAGGTTAGGTGAGCCTAACCTAAAACTGCGAGCCCTCCCCGGGCTTCGGAAGGACATCCATACTCATGCGCGACACGATGCGCCGCCTGGCCGCGACCGGAACGCTGCTGCTGGGCCTCGGTCTGGTGGGCGCGTGCGCCGGTGAGAGCGGCGGGGCCGGACAGCCCGCCGCGAGCGCCCCCGCCTCCCAGGCCGCTCCCGCCTCCCAGGCCGCCGCCGGATTCCCGGTCACCATCACGCACAAGCTCGGCACCGCCACGATCGAATCCGCGCCCCAGCGCATCGTCGCCCTCGGCGAGGTCGACCAGGACACCCTGCTCGCCCTGGGCGTGCAGCCGGTCGCGATGGCGGAGCTGACCGGCATCCAGGACGACGGGCTCACCCCCTGGACCGCCCCCAAGATCTCCGGCGCCAAGCCGACGCTGCTCAAGGCCGGGGAGGCCGGCTTCTCGCTGGAGCAGATCGCCGCGCTCAAGCCCGACCTCATCCTCGCGGGCGGCGACTACTACATCGACAAGGAGTACGCCAACCTCTCCCAGCTCGCGCCGACCACCGCCTACGAGACCGGCCCCGCCGAGGACTCCTGGCAGGTGGTGGCCCGCCAGGTCGCCAAGGCGGTCGGCAAGGCGGAGGAGGGGGAGAAGCTCGTCGCCGACGTCGAGGCGAAGATCGCCTCGGTCAAGACCACCTACCCCGAGCTCGACGGTAAGAAGTTCGCGCTGACCAGCGTCTTCCCCTCCGGGAACATCGGCGTGATGAAGGCCGACACCGACATCAGCGTCAAGCTCTTCAGCCAGTTCGGGCTCGCGCTGCCCGAGGAGATCAAGGCGCTTCCCGGCGAGGGCTTCGCGGCCGAGCTGAGCATGGAGAAGGTCAAGGTCCTCGACGTCGACCTGCTGCTCAGCCACTACAACGACGACGCCGCCACCCAGAAGAAGATCGAGGCCAACAAGCTGTTCGCCGGTCTCGACGTGGTCAGGCGCGGCTCCTACGTGCCGCTGGACCTCAAGGCGTTCTGGCCGCTGCGCACGCCCACGCCGCTCGCGGTCCCGTACGTGATCGACCAGGTCGTGCCCCAGGTCGCCAAGGCCGCGAAGGCCGTCGGCGGGGCCTGACCCCATCCGTCCCACCCTGTTGTATGCGGTCCTATGCTGCCCCCCGCCGCCGCCCGGCCGCGGGGGGACCATCCCTTCAGTACGTGAGAGGCGAACATGTCGAGCCCGGTCTATGACGTCGTGGGCATCGGTTTCGGCCCTTCCAACCTCGCGCTCGCGGTGGCCCTGGAGGAGGAGTACGGCGCCGGTGTGAACGCGGTCTTCTTCGAGAGGCAACCGAGGTTCGGCTGGCACCGCAACATGCTCATCGAGGGCGCCACCATGCAGGTCCACTTCCTCAAGGACCTGGTCACCCTGCGCAACCCCGCCAGCCCCTACTCCTTCCTGTCCTACCTGCAGGAGAAGGGGAGGCTGATCGACTTCATCAACCACAAGACCATGTTCCCCACCAGGCTGGAGTTCCACGACTACCTGGAGTGGGTCGCCTCCTCCTTCACCGAGCTGGTGCGCTACGACTCCGAGGTCGTCGCGGTGCGCCCGCACGACGACGACACCCTCGAGGTCGTCGTGCAGCACGGCGACGAGCTGCACACCTGCCTGACCCGCAACCTCGTGATCGCGGTCGGCCTCGACCCCGTGCTCCCCGACGGCGTGCGGCCGGGCGAGCGGGTCTGGCACACCGAGGACCTGCTCGCCCGGCTCGAAACGCTCGGCGAGCGCGAGCCCCGGCGGTTCGTCGTGGTCGGCGCCGGGCAGAGCGCGGCCGAGACCGTCGAGCACCTGCACCGCACCTACCCCTCCGCGGAGGTCTGCGCGGTCTTCACCCGGTACGGCTACTCGCCGGCCGACGACAGCCCCTTCGCCAACCGCATCTTCGACCCGGAGGCCGTCGACCACTTCTTCACCGCCCCCGAGGACGTGAAGCGCATGCTGTTCGCGTACTCCCGCAACACCAACTACTCGGTGGTGGATCTCGACCTCATCGACGAGCTCTACCGGCGCTCGTACGCCGAGAAGGTCGCGGGTGTCCAGCGGCTGCGCATGCTGAACGCCTCCCGCCTGCTCGACGTGCACGACGACGGCGACACCGCCCGGGTCAGGACGTGCTTCCTGCCCACGGGAGAGGTGAGCACGATCGAGGCCGACGCGGTCGTCTGCGCGACCGGCTACCGCGAGCGCAACCCCCTCGACCTGCTCGGCGAGGCGCGCAAGCACTGCCGCACGGGCGAGGCGGGCGAGCTGCGGGTGGAACGCGACTACCGGGTCTCCGTCGACCCCGGGCAGAACTGGGGCGTCTACCTCCAGGGCGCCACCGAGGACAGCCACGGGATCGCCTCGTCGCTGCTGTCCATGACGGCCGTCCGCACCGGTGAGATCGTCCGCTCCATCGCCCGGCGCTCGGCGTCGATCCCCCAGGCGGCGGACAGGTAGCGGAGATGTGACCGGCGGGCCGTCCGGGACCCCCGTCCCCGGACGGCCCGCACCGGTACGGCGGAAGACACCCGACACGTGCCGATCGGCTGCGTGACTCTGTGTATCCGGATGAATACGTTATTCCTTGTCATATTCCGTACGTGACCAAGGAGAACCATGAACACCTTCATCCGAGATGCCGCCGCCGTCCTGGCCGGGGCGGTCCTGGCCGGTGCCGGTCTGCTCGCCGCTCCCGCGACCGCCGCCCGGGCCACGCCGCCCCAGGCGGCTCCGGGAGCCGTCTGCGAGCGGACGACGGAGGCCCGCTGGATCTGTTTCCTGCGCTACTGCGACCGCTACTACTGCTACTACGACTGCTATCCCACCGCGCTCGCGCGCAGCAGGGGAGACCGGCCCTCCGGCACGACCCGCATCCCCAAGCCTTCGGGGAGGCCGCCGGCCCAGATCGAGAGGCCCGCGCCCGCGTGAGACTGCGAGGGGGTGCGGGCGTCGCCACCGCCCGCCCCCCCCGGCGGAGCCGTGTGGCTTTCCCTGGAAGGGCCTCCCCGCCGGGCGCGGTGATGCCGGGGCTTCGCCGACCGGAACGAGCCACCACCGCTTCAATCCCGAATTTTCACTTTTCCCGCCGGTCATTTCCACCGGGATGTCACCTGATATAAGACATAAGGGATGCCTCCCCCCACCAAGCCGTAATCAGCACATATGAGCCATACGCCGTTAACCGTATTAACCGGCGGCTGTTCACCGGCGCTCCTACCGTGGGGGGCGCTCAGGGAAGTGGTTCTGCTGATCCTCGTCTTGGAGGTTCGTCGATGGAACGCCGCACATTCCTTCGTGCCTCGGTGCTCGGTACGAGCACCCTGGCCCTCACCGGAAGTCTCTGGCAGGACGCCGCCCTCGCGGCCCCGGCCCAGAACGCCCCCGGCCCCTACGGCTCCCTGCTGGCCGCCGACGCCAACGGCATCCGGCTCCCGGCGGGGTTCACCAGCCGGGTGATCGCCCGATCGGGCCAGGTGGTCCCCGGGACCTCCTACACCTGGCACAGCGCCCCCGACGGCGGCGCCTGCTTCGCCGACGGCGGTGGCTGGATCTACGTGTCCAACTCGGAGATCAACCCCGGCGGCGGCGCCTCGGCGATCCGCTTCGACTCCTCCGGCAACGTGGTCTCCGCCTCCTCGATCCTGTCCGGCACCCGGCAGAACTGCGCGGGCGGCGCGACGCCGTGGAACACCTGGCTGTCGTGTGAGGAGGTCGACCGCGGCTTCGTCTACGAGACCCGCCCCTTCGGGGGCGCGGCGACACAGCGCCCGGCCATGGGCCGCTTCAAGCACGAGGCGGCGGCGGCCGACCCGGTCCGCAAGGTCGTCTATCTCACCGAGGACGAGAGCGACGGGCGGTTCTACCGCTTCGTCCCCACCACCTGGGGCGACCTGTCCTCCGGCACGCTGCAGGTGCTGCGCGCGGGCTCCGCGACCAGCGGCTCCTTCACCTGGGCGAACGTCCCCGACCCCGACGGCTCCCCGACCGCGACCCGCAGCCAGGTCTCCGGGGCGAAGTCCTTCAACGGCGGCGAGGGGTGCTACTACGCGAACGACACCGTGTGGTTCACCACCAAGGGCGACAACCGGGTCTGGCAGGTCAACGTCGCGGCCGGAACCTACGAGCTCGCCTACGACGACAGCCTCGTCAGCCCCGGCACCGCCCCGCTGACCGGCGTGGACAACGTCACCGGCTCGACCTTCGGCGACCTGTACGTCGCCGAGGACGGCGGCAACATGGAGATCTGCCTGATCACCGCGAACGACACGATCTCCCCCTTCCTGCGCATCGGCGGCCAGGGATCCTCGGAGATCACCGGCCCCGCCTTCAACCCGGCGGGCAACCGCCTGTACTTCTCCTCCCAGCGCGGCACTTCCGGTTCCTCCTCCGGGGGCATCACCTACTGCGTGACCGGCCCGTTCCGTACCTGACCCATACCTCGGGGAAGGTCGCGCCGTGTGACGGCGGTCGCACGGCGCGGCACCCCCAACCCACAGGTCACGTTCACCCTCCCGACGTCTTGGCTCCCTACGGTGCTGGTCATGGCGTGGAAGACCAGAGTCAACACGGCTCTCGAAGGGATGACGGGCTACAACATCACCCGTGTGCGGCGCAGGGTCACACCCCCGCCGCCCCCGCCCCCACCCCCGCCGCCCGTGGACGTTCCCCGGCCCCCGGCCGACCCGGAGGTCGACCGGCTGCTGCGCGAACCGGTGTTCGTGCTGTCGCCGGTGAGGTCCGGCTCCACCCTGCTGCGCGTCATGCTGAACAGCCACTCCCGGATCCACGCGCCGCACGAGCTGCACGTGCGGCGCCTGGCGGTCACGCTGACCACCGACCCGCTGCGCCAGGCGATGGAGACGCTCGGCCTCTCCGCCGGCGACATCGAGCACATCCTGTGGGACCGCATGCTCCACCGCGAGCTGGCCGGGAGCGGCAAGCAGATCATCGTCGACAAGACGCCCAGCAACGTCTTCGCCCACCGGCGCCTCGCGACCTGCTGGCCCGACGCGCGCTACGTCTTCCTGATGCGCCACCCCGCCTCGATCGCGCTGTCGTGGCACGAGGCCGCCCCGCTGGAGCGCCCCTGGGCCGAGGCGGTCCGGCACACCCTGCAGTACATGCGCTACCTCACCGAGGCCAGACAGCTGCTCGACGGGCTCACCCTGACGTACGAGGACCTCGTCGCCGACCCGGAGAAGGAGATGCGGCGGGTCTGCGACCACCTCGGGGTCGATTACGAGCCCGGCATGGTCACCTACGGTGACCACGGGCACGGGGAGTTCGTGAAGGGCATCGGGGACTGGCGCGACAAGATCAGGACCGGCAGGGTCCAGCCGGGCAGGCCGCTGCCCGCCCCGGAGGAGATCCCGGAGGAGCTGCGCGAGATCTGCGCCGAGTGGGGATACCTCTGACCGATCTCGCAGGATCGGTTCCGGGCCGGTCGCCCGCGGCTCCCGGCGCGGCGGGAAGCGGTCCCCCGCGATCCGTGTCGTCCGGGTGACGCGCGTTCGACGGGAGGATGAATTCTCCGTATGGAATTCTCCGACCTGCATATATGTCGTCTGAGGTGTCATATCTGCGGGCATGGATGCGAACTTCGTGTTGCTCGCCATCGTGATCGTCACCGCGTTGTCCTTCGACTTCACCAACGGCTTTCACGACACCGCCAACGCCATGGCGACCTCGATCGCCACGGGTGCGTTACGGCCCAAGGTCGCGGTCGCGCTGTCGGCGGTCCTGAACTTCGCGGGGGCGTTCCTGTCGCTGAAGGTCGCGGCCACCATCGCGACCGGCATCGTCGACTCCGGGGCCATCACCCTGACGGTCGTCTTCGCCGGGCTGATCGGAGGGCTGGCCTGGAACCTGCTGACCTGGTACTTCGGCATCCCCTCCAGTTCCTCGCACGCGCTGATCGGCGGCGTGGTCGGGGCCACCCTGATCGCGGCGGGCGCCTCGGCCGTCAAGGGCGCGGAGATCGTGTCCAAGGTGCTTATCCCGGCGGTGCTGGCGCCGCTGGCGGCGATCCTGGTCGCCACCGTCGGCACCTACCTGGTCTACGTCATCACCAGGAACGTCCCCGACGGCACCAGGGCCCGCGGGTTCAGGTACGGCCAGATCGGCTCGGCCTCGCTGGTCTCCCTGGCCCACGGCACCAACGACGCGCAGAAGACGATGGGCATCATCACCCTCGCGATGATCACCGCCGGTGCCGTCGGCAAGGACGAGGGAACCCCGACCTGGGTGATCGTGGCCAGCGCGACCGCGATCGCGCTGGGTACCTACCTGGGCGGCTGGCGGGTGATCCGTACCCTCGGCAAGGGGCTGACCGAGATCGAGACCCCGCAGGGTTTCGCGGCCGAGGGGTCCTCGGCGGCCGTCATCTTCGCCTCCTCGCACTTCGGCTTCCCGCTGTCGACCACGCACGTGTGCGCGGGCTCGGTGATCGGCTCCGGCGTCGGCAAGCACCTGGCCGAGGTCCGCTGGAGCATCGCGGCCAGGATGGGGGCCGCGTGGCTGATCACCCTCCCGGCCGCCGCCGTGGTCGGCGCGCTGGCCTGGGCGGGCGCCAACGTGATCGGCGGCGCGCTGGGGGTCGGCGTCGTCTTCGGCGTCGCCCTGGCGCTGTCGGGGGCGCTGTACCTGGCCTCGCGGCGCCGCCCGGTCAACGCCGCGAACGTCAACGACGAATGGACCGGCCGGCTCGCCCCGGCCGCGAAGATGAGGGAGCACGCCGCGTGAACGAGTACACAGACCGGACCGGCCGGCTCGCCCCGGCCGCGAAGATGAGGGAGCACGCCGCGTGAACGAGTACACAGACCGGACCGGCCGGCTCGCCCCGGCCACGAGGACGAGGGGGCGCGCCGCGTGAACGGCTACATCGATCTGGACGCGCTGTGGAAGGTCCTGCTCGCCTCGCTGCTGGCGGGCGCCGGGCTGGTCGCGGTCTTCTCCCTGGCCCTGGTCGGCCTGTCCAGCGGGCGGTTGGCCGGTCGTGCGGGAGCCGGGCTCTGCTTCCTGGTCGTGGCCGCCGGTATCGTCCTCGGCCTCCACACCATGCTCGCCGCCTGACCGCCGGCCGCCGGCCGCCGCTGAGCCGCGCTCGCCGATCGGTCGCCCAGCATTCTAGAGAGACTCTCTAGAATCGGTTACGCTTCCGGGATGAGAGTCACCGCCGTCATCACCGGAGGCAACCGCGGGATCGGCCTGGCCACGGCCGAGGAGTTCGCCCGCCGCGGCCACCGGGTGGTCCTCCTGGCGAGGAACCCCGCCGCGGCGCGCGAGGCCGCCCGGCTCGGCGCCGAGCTGGTCACCGGTGACCTCTCGACCCTGAAGGGGGTCCGGGCCGCCGCCGAGGCACTGGCCGGAACCTGCCCGCGGCTCGACGTGCTGGTCCACAACGCCGGGATCTGGCCGTCGGCGCGACGGCTCACCGAGGACGGGTTCGAGGAGTCCTTCGCCGTCAACCACCTGGCGCCCTTCCTGCTCAACCATCTGCTGGAGGACCGCCTGGACCGGGTCGTCCAGGTCACCGCGGGCCTGTACACCAAGGGCAGGGCCGACCCCGCGCGCACCCCGGCGGGCGCCGACTTCTCTCCCGTACGCACCTACGCCGACACCAAGCTCTGCAACCTGGCGCTGATGCCGCTGTGGGCCGAACGCTGGAGGCGGCGGGAGGTCACGATCGACGCCGTGCACCCCGGGGTGATCAGGACCGGGCTCGGCGACCGGGGCGGCCCGGTGGGGCTGCTGCTGAAGGCCGCGAAGCTGCTGTGGAAGCCACCTGCGGAGGGCGCGGCCCCCGTCGTACGGCTGGCGCTCGACCGCACCGGCACCGGGCGTTACTTCGACGTCGACCGCGAGACGCCCCTCGCCCCGGTGGCCGCCGACCCGGCGACGGCGGGGAGACTGTGGGCGCAGGCCGCGGAGCTGACCGGTGTCGCCTAGGCAGCGGCGCGGCGAGGAGACCAGGGAGCGGCTGCTGGCCGCGGCACTGGACCTCTACGAGAGGGAGGGCGCCGACGGCTTCACCATGACGGCGGTGACCGGTACGAGCGGTGTCAGCGTCGGCAGCCTCTACCACCACTTCGGCAGCTTCGACGGGCTGGCGGCGGCACTCTACGCCCGCTGCCTGTCCGGCCTGCTCGACGCCGTCATCGCCGCGCTGGACGCGGTGCCCCCGGGGGAGGGGACGGGGACCGGGGACGGCACGGAGGCGAAAGCGGGGAAGGGTACGGAGGCGAAGGCAGGGAAGGACGCGGAGGCGCGGGCCGCCGCCGGGGTCGAGGCCGTGGTCGCCGGATACCTGGGCTTCACCCGCGAGCACAGGGCCGCCGCGCACTTCGTCCACGCCTCCGCCTACGCCGCCTTCCTCCCCCCGCACGCCACCCTGGTGGCGAAGGAGAAGGAGCCCAGGCTGGCCGGGATCCTGGGCCGGCTACGGCCGTACGCCGAGGCGGGGCTGGTCGTGGAACTGCCGGACGCGCTGACGGAGATGCTGGTCATCGGCCCGGTCGCGGAGACGGCCCGCCGATGGCTGGCCGGTGCCCCCGGCATCGACCTGGACGAGGCGTGTCGGCTGCTTCCCGAACGGATCTGGCGATCCCTGCGGGCCGACGTCTCGCCGTGACGCCGCAGGTCCCGCTGCGGGGGCGTGACGCGGTGGGTCCCGCCGTGAGGCCGTGAGTCCCGCTGTGAGGGTGTGACGCCGCGGGTCCCGCCGTGAGGCCGCGGGTCTCGCTGTGAGGGTGTGACGCCGCGGGTCCCGCCGTGACCGCCGCGGCCGTGGTACCCGGCCGCCGGTGCCGTCCGTCTCCCCCCGGGAAGGGATTCTCAGGAACCTTGAGGCGCGGCCTCCCGGGAAACGGGTGAGCCGGCCACCCCGTCGTGATCATCGTTCCTGGTCAGAGTGTTACCCCTGTGAAAGTCCGTCACTTTGCGGAGAGTAGTGTTGCTCTGCCCAATTTAGGTAAGCCTTGCCATATACGGAGTGACGGTGTTCGCCAGCTACCTCATCGGATTGCGCGAGGGCCTGGAGGCCACGCTCGTCGTCTCCGTGCTCGTCGCGCTCCTCGTCAAGAGTGACCGGCGCGACCGGCTGCCCCTCGTGTGGGCCGGGGTCGGCGCCGCGCTCGTCCTGTCGGTCGCGTTCGGCGCGCTGCTCACCTTCACCGTCGCCCGCCTGGAATACCGGCAGCAGGAGCTGTTCGAGGCGATCACCTCGCTGCTCGCCACCGCGTTCGTCACCTGGATGATCTTCTGGATGCGCCGCGCCTCCCGTACCCTCTCCGGCGAGCTGCGCGCCAGGCTGAGCGAGGCCCTGGAGGTCGGCGCGGCCGCGGTGGTCGTGATGGCCTTCCTCGCCGTGGCGCGCGAGGGCCTGGAGACCGCGCTGCTGTTCTTCGCCTCCGTGCAGGGAGCCACCACCACCGCCGTCCCGCTGATCGGGATCAGCCTGGGCCTGCTCACCGCGGTCGCGCTGGGCTGGGCGATCTACCGCAGCGCGATGCGGATCAACCTGACCAGGTTCTTCACCTGGACGGGCCTGCTGCTGATCCTGGTTGCCACGGGCATCTTCAAGTACGGCGTGCACGACCTGCAGGAGGCCGGTGTCCTGCCCGGCCTGTCCGCCTACGCCTTCGACATCAGCGGCGTGATGGCCGCCGACTCCTGGTACGGCGCCCTGCTGGCCGGGCTGTTCAACATCACCCCGCAGCCGACCGTGCTGGAGACGGTGGCGTGGATCGCCTACGCGGTGCCGACGCTCGCCCTCTTCCTGAGGCCACGTCGCAGCCGCCCGGCCGCCGCGCCCACCGCCCCGTCCACCGATTCGGCGGCCTCCCCGGTGCCCCCGGCGTCCCGGAATCCCCAGACCTCCTCGACCGACCCGCAGCCCGCGGGCTGAAACCGCTTGAACAGGACGACCATGCGTACTTCCGTTGCCATCGCCGCGAGCGCTCTCGCTCTCGCCGGCCTCACCGCCTGCTCCGCCGCGCCCACCGCCTCCACCGCCGGTGCGGGCGCCGGAGCCGGAGCGCCCGCCGCCCACGCCCATGGCGGCCCGGTCGCGGTGGCCGCCACCGACACCGAGTGCAAGGTCGCCGTCACCGAGGTGCCCGCGGGCACCTCGACGTTCTCGATCACCAACGGCGGCACCAAGGTGACCGAGTTCTATGTCTACGCGGCCGGTGACCGGGTCATGGGCGAGGTGGAGAACATCGTGCCCGGCCTGACCCGCGAGGTGATCGTGGAGTTGCCGGCCGGCAGCTACCAGACCGCCTGCAAGCCCGGCATGATCGGCAAGGGCGTCCGCGGCCCGCTCAGGGTCACCGGCGAGCACAAGCCGCTCAGCGACGACGCCCAGCTCTCCGCGGCGACCGCCGGCTACAAGCGCTACATCAAGTCGCAGAGCGACACGCTGCTGACCAAGACGCAGGAGTTCGTCGACGCGGTCAAGGCCGAGGACATCGGCAGGGCCAAGGAGCTCTTCCCCGTCTCCCGCACCTACTGGGAGCGGATCGAGCCGGTCGCGGAGATCTTCGGCGACCTCGACCCGGCCATCGACGCCCGCGAGAACGACGTGGCCGAGGGCGAGGAGTGGACCGGCTTCCACAGGATCGAGAAGGACCTCTGGGTCGCCAAGGACGTCAGCGAGGACGGGCCGATCGCCGACAAGCTGATGGCCGACATCAAGACCGTCGTGGAGCAGTCCAACGCGGCCGAGCTGTCGCCCGTACTGCTCGCCAACGGGGCCAAGGGCCTGCTCGACGAGGTCGCCTCCGGAAAGATCACCGGCGAGGAGGACCGCTACTCGCACACCGACCTGTGGGACTTCGACGCCAACCTGCAGGGTTCCAAGGCCGCGGTGCAGGCGCTCCGGCCCGTCCTGGAGGAGCGCGCCCCCGAACTGGTGAGGACGCTGGACGAGAAGTTCGCCGGAGCCGAGGCCGCGCTCGGCGCCCATCGGAAGGGCGACGGCTGGAAGCTGCACACCGAGCTGTCCAAGGACGACCTCAGGAAGCTGTCGGACGCGATCAACGCGCTCGCCGAGCCGATCAGCAAGATCGCCGCAGTGGTGGCCAGGTAGCGGACGGCCCGCCGTAGCCGCAGGGGAGGGGTTCGATGAGCGAGCGGATCAGCCGCAGGAAACTGTTCGGGATGGGCGCCGCGGGCGTGGCGGCCGCCGGCGCGGGCGCCGTCGCGGTGCGCGGGTCGGGCGGCGAGCCCGCCCCCACTCCCGCCCCCGGCCCTGCCCGGGTCGCCTCCGCCTCCGACCCCGTCCCCTTCTACGGCGAGCACCAGGCGGGCATCGTCACCCCGGCGCAGGACCGGCTGCACTTCGTCTCCTTCGACGTGACGACCGAGAAGAAGGCGGAGCTGGCCGAGCTGCTGCAGGAGTGGACCGCCGCCGCGGCCCGGATGACGCAGGGCCACGAGGCGGGCGTGTTCGGCGCGGTCGGCGGCCAGCCCGAGGCGCCGCCCGACGACACCGGCGAGGCCCTCGGCCTGCCCGCCTCCGGCCTGACGCTCACCGTCGGCTTCGGCGGGTCACTGTTCGACGACCGGTTCGGGCTGGCCTCCCGCAGGCCGGCCGCGCTCGCCGACCTGCCGCACCTGCCCGGCGACGCGCTGCTGCCGGAGATCTCCGGCGGAGACCTGTGCGTGCAGGCGTGCGCGCACGACCCGCAGGTGGCCGTGCACGCCATCCGCAACCTCGCGCGCATCGGCTTCGGCCGCGTCTCGGTGCGCTGGTCCCAGCTCGGCTTCGGCCGTACGTCGTCGACCTCGCGCGCCCAGGCGACGCCGCGCAACCTGATGGGCTTCAAGGACGGCACCGCCAACCTCAAGCTGGAGGACGTGGCGCTGCTGAGGGAACAGCTCTGGGTGGGACCCGGCGACGGCGCCGGCTGGATGACCGGGGGCAGCTACCTGGTGACCCGCAAGATCCGGATGCTGGTCGAGACGTGGGACCGGGCGCCGCTGGCCGAGCAGGAGCAGATCTTCGGCCGGGACAAGGGGGAGGGGGCCCCGCTGGGCGGGAAGGCCGAGTTCGACGCGATCGACTTCGAGGCCAGGGGCCCCGACGGGGAGGCCCTGATCAAGGACGACGCGCACGTACGGCTGGCGCATCCCTCCCACAACGGCGGCGCGCGCCTGCTGCGGCGCGGCTACAACTACGTCGACGGCTCCGACGGGCTGGGCCGCCTGGACGCCGGGCTGTTCTTCATCGCCTACCAGCGCGACCCCCACCGGCAGTTCGTCACCGTGCAGAGGTCCCTGGCGGGCAGGGACTCCCTCAACGAGTACATCAAGCACGTCTCCAGCGGCCTGTTCGCCTGCCCGCCGGGTGTTCGCGACGCGGGCGACTACTGGGGCCGGGCCCTGTTCTCCTGAGTTCTCCCGGCTCCCCGGAGATCACGCGGTGCCGAGAGCGATGATCCGGTCCACCCGGGCCACGCGGGATGAGATGGTCACCGGGGCCGCGCCGATGCGGGCCGGGGCCCGCGACACCGCGAGTCCGGCCCCGGTGACGCGACATGGCCCTGTCCGGGTTCTCGCCCGGCGGGTAATGGCAGCCTCCACATCGAACACGGGGTCACGCATTGCGGTCGCAAGGTGACAACACATGGATTGTCAGCTGGTTTTCGCCTTCTATCAGAAGGGTATTGATTTGCTGCCTTTCGGCAATGAGATAAATCGACCCCGGGATGTGGGAGGGGTTTCCCGCCTGCTGATGGGCAAGGAAATCCGTCACCGCGCCTTTTGTGAAAGACGAAACGCCCAGCGGAGAATCAGCGATGATGGAGACGGTGTTCCGCAGCCAGGACCTTCCCGTGGCCGACCGGTTCGACCGGTGGTACGAGATGATCACCCAGGCGTTCGCACCAACCCTGGTACGAAGCGACAACGAAAAAGAATTCTCCGCCAGTTTGCATCTGCTCGATCTCGGCGCGGTCCAGCTGACGCGGCTTTCCTACCCGCCGCTGCACTCCCGGCGCACCTCGCTCATGGTGCGCCGCTCCGACCCCGAGATCTACTCCCTGTCGTTGACCCTGCGCGGCACCATGGCCCTGGACCACCACGGCCGCCAGGCCGTCGTCTCACCCCACGACCTCCTGCTGTACGACTCCTCCCACCCCTTCCACGCGCACACCGCCACCGACGGCACCGGCAACGTCGAAGGCATGATCCTGCAGTTCCCCCGGGCACTGGTGCCGCTGCCCTTGGACAAACTCACCCCGCTCACCGCCACCCGCCTGAGTGGCACCCGAGGAATCGGCGCGCTGCTGGTCAACCATCTCATCGCGCTGATCCGGAACTCCAGCGATTACACCGCCGCCGACGCCGCCCGTCTGTCGGCGATCACCTTGGACCTGTTCACCGCGACGTGCGCCCACTTCCTGGAGGCCGAGGCCGCGCTCTCCCCGGAGAACCACCGGCAGGTTCTGCGGACGCGCATCCACGCTTTCATCCAACAGCACCTGGGCGACGGGGACCTGTGTGCCGAGACCATCGCCGCCGCCCACCAGATCTCCGTCCGCTACCTGTACAAGCTGTTCCAGGAGCAGGGGATGAGTGTGGCCGCGTGGGTCCGTTCACGTCGACTGGAGCGCTGCCGCCGCGACCTGGCCGACCCCGCCCTGAACTCCCGGCCGATCCACGCCATCGCCGCCCGCTGGGGTTTTGCCAACAACGCGCACTTCAGCCGCGTCTTCCGCGCCACCTACGGCCTCTCCCCGGCCGACTACCGCCACCACCTCACCACGAGATGATGCGGAAACCGGCAACAGTTGTGCGGAAACCGGCAATGACGTCCCGCTTCGACCGCGACAAGAATGATCACAGAGGGAGCCTGGCGCACCCCGCGAGAACCACGTCGGCCCGGGCGACCTCTCACATCCACCCGGCCCCCGGTCACAGGCACGAGGCGGCACCCGGCCCAGGGAAGGAGAAACGGTTCGCGACCCACCCGCGGTCCCAGGCGCTCCATCGAACGGAAACCGATCAGCGTGGCGGCCTCGAAAGGTGACGGTTCGTCGCGGCATCGGTGCGGACAGGGCGCGCGGAGCAAGATCGAGACAACCGGTACGGCAAATCCGAGTGTGCGACCTGCGATGGTACGAGGGAAATCCCCACGGGAGCGGGGAAGGGGCGCCCGAGGGGTGGAGGCCGGCCCGCAGGAGGAACGGGAAGCAGAAAGCCTCGTCGGAGGGGAAAGCAGATTGGTTCATCGGGCCGCGACAAGCGCCTCGTCGCGTACAGGCCAGACCGCGAAGGAAGCATCGGACGAGGACTACCGCTCCACGCTGTCCGAGGTCGAGTCGGTTCCCGTCCGCTCGCTGCTCTCGGCGGACACGCCGCGGAGCATGGGGGAGGATCCGCAGCACATACGTCTGCTGTTCAGCGTGGAGGCCGCGCTGCCCCCGGTGATCGTGCACCGGCCCACGATGCGGGTCGTCGACGGGATGCACCGGCTGCGGGCGGCGATGCTGCGTGGGGATACGAACATCCGCGTGCGGTTCTTCGACGGCGACGAACACGATGCCTTCGTGATCGCCGTGAGGGAGAACATCGCGCACGGCCTGCCGTTGTCGGCCGCTGATCGCGCCGCGGCCGCCGGCCGGATCGTCCGCTCGCACCCGCACTGGTCGGACAGGATGGTCGGCAAGGTGGCCGGGCTGTCGGCCCGGACGGTGGGTAACGTGCGTCGTTCTGTGTCCACCGGGAACGCCCAGCCGGTGTCACGGCTGGGAGACGACGGCCGCATCCGCCCGCTGGACAGCTCCGCGGGCCGGATCCGCGCGGCTGAGCTGATGGTCGAAGAGCCGCATGCCTCGCTGCGGCGGATCGCGAGACAGGCGGGGATCTCGCCGAACACGGTGCGCGATGTCCGCGATCGTCTTGAGAGGGGGGAGAGTCCGCTGCCAAGATCATCGCGATCCGCTGACGCGCGCCCTGACGCGGCTCCGCACGCGAGGCCTGCCACGTCCGGCGGTTCTCTCCCGGGGGCCGCCTCCGAGGTGCGCTCACCCGAGGCGGGAGGCGACCGGCGCCGGACGTCACCGTTGCATACCCTGATCAGGGACCCGGCCATGCGATCAGGGGAGCGAGGCCGGCTCCTTCTGCGCATGCTCAGCATGAGTGACGCGCTCACGCCGGATCGGGAACAGCTGATCGACGCGGTTCCCGAGCACTGCGTGGATCTGGTCTGCCAGGCGGTGAAGGAGAGTGCCGCCGCCTGGGCGGAGTTCGCCGGAAGGGTCGAGCGCAGAGCCGCGGGCCTCAAAGGATGAGCGGACACACGCGGCGTGATGCCGGTCGCCGACCGGGGCGTCGCCGAAGCCGTTCACGATCGGCCGCCCCGGGAAGGGGGCACGGTCTTCCGGAGAGGACGGAGAGGACGGAGAGGACGGAGAGGACGGAGAGGACGGGAAAGCGGGACAGCCGGCTCCGGAAGGGGACGTGTGGCCGCCGGTGCCGTTCACGCCGCGCGTTCGAGGTTCCGGCGGTGGATCCCCGGCCTGCTGAACGGGCGGCGGGGATCCCGGTAGGCGGAGCGCGGCGTCAGCCGAAGACCTGGCCGGCGCGGCGTTCGTAGGCGCGGCGCCAGGACAGCCGGTAGAGGACCCGCATGATCAGAGGGGCGGTCGTGAGGATGTGCTCGCGGGCCCCGGGATCGGCGGCGTCCAGCGTCCACGCCGCGACCATCGGGAGGTCGCGGCCGTGACTCCTGGTGATCTTCTTTCCCGACTCCTCCCACCACGCCGGGCTCACGTGCTCGGTGATCAGCGGTACGACCTCCGACTCCTCCAGCGCGAGGTGGGTGTACAGCAGTTCGTGCAGCCGTCGCAGGTCATCGGCCTGCTCCGCCGCGGGGCGTCTCGCCGCCGACAGCCTGCCGATGACGGTGTCCATCTCCTGGTGGTCGGCCTCCAGCCGGTCCAGGACGGGCTCGGACTCGGGGACCAGCGCGCGGAGCAGCGGCCAGACGTCCTCGTCCTCGCCGGAGTGGTGGTGGTGAAGGGCGCGCAGCATGAACGCGGTGTGCTCGTCGATCAGGGCCCGGCGTCTCACGTCGCGCGGATTGCATCTGTCCAGCGCGGCGGCCAGGCGGGCGAAGTCGCGGCGCAGGCCGGCGTGGAAGGCGAGGAAGAGCACGAGGTCGGGGGCGGGGTCGCCGTGACGGCGCCGGGTGAGGTTCGTCGGGGTTGTCATGCCCTCACCATGCGCGGGTCCTCTTCACGGCCACTTGGCGCGCACTTGGCACCGGCTGCTCCGCGTCCCCGCGCTCGTCCCCGCGTTTCCGCGCTCGTCCCCGCGTCCCCGCGCTCTTCCCCGCGTTTCCGCACCTGTCTTCGCGTCCCCGCGCTCGTCCCAGCGTTTCCGCACCCGTCTTCGCGTCCCCGCGCCCGTCAGCGGGCCGCGCGGGCCGCTCGCGCGCGTGCGGCCCACCAGGTCAGGCCCGCGCGCTCGCAGCGTTCGGCCGCCGCGTCCAGATGGGCCCGCGCGGCGCCGGGATCGGTGGCGACGAGCCCGAGGAAGTATCCCACCGGACCGGCCGGGAACGTCGCCGCGCCGATCGCCAGCCTGTCCTCGTACGGCAGCAGCCGCGCGTAGGTGGCGTCGCAGGCGGCGCGGTCGCCCGCCGCGAGCTGGGCGAGAGCGCTCACGCACAGGGTGGGGAGCTCGAGGAAGTCCCGGGTCAGGACCTGCCAGCCGTCGCGGGTCAGCTCGCGGACGGCCGCGGTATCACCCCGCGAGGCGGCGACGAGCACCTGGAGCATCTGCCGCTGGGACGGGAAGACGAACGCCCCGACCAGCTCCTCGACCTCCTCGCGCACCGCGGCGACGTCGCCGGGGTGCAGGTACCGGGCCATCATGACGGTGTCGAGCGCGATGCGGGTGTGCCAGAGGTTGAGCTGTTCCCCGGCCTCGGCGGCGAGCGCGTACCGGGCGTCGGCGCCGTCGAGGTCGCCGTCGACGAGCCGGCGGGAGCCCGCCCAGATCAGGTGCTGGAACCTCGGCCACGGCAGGTCGAGCCGTTCGATGAGCGTGCGGGCCCGCTCGCCGGCCTGGTCGGCGCCCGCCACGTCGAAGAGCTCCAGCCTGGTACGTTCCAGGATCAGCCATCCGAGCAGTTCGAATCCGGGCATGCCGAGGCCGACGAGCTCCTCGCCGATGGCGTTGATCTCGTTGAGGTACTCGGGCAGGTGGACGCCCTGGTAGCGCGCGTTGAGCGTGATCGCCAGCAGCCGCGTGCCGGCCTCTCCCTTCGCGACCAGGCGGCGGGCCATGGCCAGGGCCTCGCGGGTCGCCGTGTCGCACCGGGGGTCGCCGGTGGAGTCGTAACGTTCCGTGCCGAGACAGCCGAGCAGGCGGCAGCGCAGCACCGAGTCCTTCTCCGGCAGCGCCGCCAGCGTCTCCTCGATGCGCCGCACGACCTGGAGCTCCATGTCGCCGTAGCGGTGGAACTTCCACAGCTGGGGCGCCTCCAGGCTGGTGAGCGCCCTGGCGGTGAGCAGCGGGTCGCCGGGGCCGTCGGAGGCGCGTACGGCCTCCGCCCGCGCCTCCCGGGCCCCGTACCCGTCACCGGCGTCCAGCTGGGCCTGGACGAGGTTGAGCAGGATCTCGACGTGTCCGGCCGGGTCGGCGCCCGGCAGGCGGCCGTGGGCGTCGGCGGCCCGCCGCCACCACTGGGCGGCGTCCGCGTAGGCCAGCCGCCCGGAGGCCTGCGCGGCCGTGGCGGACGCCCACCGCACCGCGTCGGCCCCGGCGGCGGGTCCGGCGGCCAGGGCGTGCCGGGCGAGCGCGGCGAGGTTGGGACCCGGACGGCGTTCGAGGGCGCGCAACGCGGCCAGGTGGAGCGCGGCCCGGCGCCGGGCCGGGATGTCCCCGTACACGGTCTCGCGGACGAGGTCGTGCGTGAATCGCCCGTCGTCCGACAGCAGCCGCAGGCCGGCGGCCGTGTCCAGGGCCTCGGACGCGTCGTCGCCGGCGATCTCGGCGATGACGAGCGGGTCGGTGCCGTCGCCGACCACGGCCACGGCCTCGATGACGGCCCGGTGGGCGGCGGGCAGCCGGATGATCCTCCGCCGCAGCACGTCGGCCAGCCCTTCGGGGACGGCCTTCAGGGCCCGTCCGATGCCGATGTCCTCGGCCAGGCGCAGCGTCTCCCGGATGAACAGCGGGTTGCCCCGGGTGCGTTCGGTCAGCGCCGCGAGCTCGCCGGAGTCGCCGGAGCCGTCGGGGCCGCAGAGCCCGGCGGACCCCGCGAGCTCCGCCACGGCGCCGGGGTCCAGCCCCGTGAGCGGCAGCCGGAGCGCGTTGTGGCGGCTCAGCATGCCCAGCGTGTCGTACACCTCCGCCGGGCCCTCTCCCGAGCGCGTCGTGATGACGACGCCGACCCCGCCCCGGAGCAGGACCGCCAGATCGGACAGCAGGCCGAGCGACGCGGAGTCCGCCCACTGCAGGTCGTCGATCACCACGAGCACGGGCCGGTCGCGTGCGGCCAGGTCGAGGTAGGCCGCCGTGGCCCGGTGCAGCCGGAACCTGGCCTCCCCGGTCTCGGCCGGCCGCTCGGGAGCCGCGCCGGGTACGCCGTCCCCGAGCAGGACGCGCAGCGAGCCCGTCCACTCCTCCCCGGGCGGGACCTCGGCGCTCAGCCGCTGGACCACCTGCCGCCACGGCCACAGCGCGGGGGCGCCGGAGGTCTCGTGGCAGCGCCCCCAGGCCACCCGCCACCCCGCCGCCGAGCGGCCGTCCGCGAACGCCTCGGCCAGCCAGGTCTTGCCGATGCCCGGCTCCCCGGAGACGACGGCGATGCCGGGACGGCCGCGCTCGACCTCCAGGGCCAGGTCGCGCAGGCGTTCGAGCTGGGCCGCCCTGCCCACGACGAGCCGCGCGGGAGGGGCCACCGGCGGCGGGGACGCGGGGGAGACAGGGGAGACGGGGACCGGCGGGGCGGGGGCGAGCGCGGGATCCTGCGCGAGGATCGACGCCTCCAGGCGCCGGAGGCCGGGCCCGGGGTCGAGCCCGAGTTCCTCCGCCAGGTGCGCCCGCGCCGACCGCAGCGCCTTCAGCGCCTCGGCCTGCCGCCCGAGCCGGTACAGCGCGAGGGCGAGCAGCTCCCAGAGCCCCTCCCGCAGCGGGTTTGCCCGTACGAGCGTCTCGAGCTCGCCCACGACGTGGGGACGCCCCTCGTCGAGCAGGCGCGCCAGGTGCCGTTCCCTCGTCGAGAGATGCGCCTCCCGCAGCCGCTCGATCTCCGGGCGCAGCCAGTCCGCGTCCTCGAACTCCTCGTACGGCGTCCCGCGCCACAGCCGCAGCGCCTCCTCGTAGGCGCCCGCCTCGGCCAGGCGGGTGAACGTGTCGGCGTCCACCTCGTGCTCCCCGAGCGCGTACCCGGGCGGGCGGTTGAGCAGCACCGCCGACGCTGTGCGCGGCGCTCGGCCGGGTTCGAGGATCCGCCGGAGGTTGGAGATGTAGCTGTGCAGCGTTCCCAGCGCGCGGGCGGGCTGGTCCTCGCCGTACAGGCTGTCCAGGAGCACGTCCACCGACACCGTGGCGCCGCGCGCGAAGATCAACCGCGCGAGCAGCAGCCGGGGGCGCGGCCCGCCCAGATCGACCGGCTCTCCGTCGACGTACGCTTCGAGCTGCCCGAGAACCCGGAAGATGACCGCCACGCCGGGATTATGTCATCGCATGGAATCCCTGACCATTAACGCGAAAACCCCGATATCTCCGGGCTTACCGTCATCCGGCGGGCCCGGTTCCCGTGCGGCACGGCGCGTGCAGCCGGCGCCGAACCGACCGCCACGGACTCCGCCGGTTCCCGGGCGAGCGGGCGCGGCGCGCGGTGGCGCGGTGACATGGTCGCGCGGTCAGGGTTTGCGCGCGACGCCGCCTGCGCAGGCCACCTCGGGAACCTCGCCCCAGGGGGCGGGGTCGGGCCGCCACCGCTGCACCGGCACGACGCCCGGCTCCAGCAGCGTCAGGCCGTCGAAGTAGCGGGCGATCAGCTCCGGGCTGCGCGGCGTGTAGGCGACCACGCCGCTGCCCGAGTTGTGGCGCCGCATCGCCTCGACGTACGCGGGATCGGTGTCGACGCCGTCGTAGAGCGCCAGGTAGCTGCCCGAGGGCAGGTCCCGCATCAACCGGCGCACGATCGAGAGCGCCTCGTCGTGGTCGGCGATCAGGCCCATGATGCCCATCAGCATCAGCGCGGTGGGCCTGCCGAAGTCGAGCGTCTTCGCGGCCGCCCGCAGGATGTGCTCGGGGTCGCGCACGTCCGACTCGATGTAGTCGGTGGCGCCCTCGGGCGTGCTGGTGAGCAGCGCACGGGCGTGCACCAGCACCAGGGGGTCGTTGTCCACGTAGACGACGCGCGAGTCCGGCGCCACCCGCTGGGCGACCTCGTGGGTGTTGTCGACGGTGGGCAGCCCGGTGCCGATGTCCAGGAACTGGCGGATGCCCGCCTCACCGGCCAGGTGACGCACCACGCGGGCGAGCATGTACCGGGAGTGGCGGGCGACGTCGACCATGCCGGGGAAGACGGCGGACACCCTCTCGCCCGCCTCGCGGTCGACGGCGAAGTTGTCCTTCCCGCCCAGCAGGTAGTTCCAGATGCGGGCCGAGTGCGGCACCT
The DNA here is from genome assembly GCF_042888905.1 of Streptosporangium sp. NPDC002721. NCBI lineage: Bacteria > Bacillati > Actinomycetota > Actinomycetes > Streptosporangiales > Streptosporangiaceae > Streptosporangium > Streptosporangium sp. NPDC002721. The sequence goes on along the minus strand of NZ_JBIAQI010000005.1, from coordinate 51,533 downwards.
CGGCGTCGATCCGTTCCATCCCGGGCCGCCGCGCGTCCTCCGGCGAACGGGATGACGGGTTCGAGACGGTCGGCTCATCGGCCATTGGGGGAATCTCCTGCCTTCCGGTGTCCTCCAGGGAGATTACGCCCATCCACCCGCCCTGACCCCGAATCATATGATCTTGGTTCCAGGATGGTCGTCGCGCGCAGGGTTAACCGGGGCGAATGGGATACTGCGGACATGACTGACGCTGTGAAGGGCCCGGCGAGTTACTTCCCCTCGATCGAGAAGAAGTACGGCCGCCCGATCGCCGAGTGGAAGGAGCTCATCCGCTCCTCGCCCCTGACCAAGCACATGGAGCTCGTCTCCTGGCTTAAGACCGAGCACGGCCTGGGACACGGCCACGCCAACGCCCTCGTCGCCCACACCCTCGCCGAGGCCGACGGCACGTGAACCGTCCCGGGTTCGTGGAGGATCTCGCCGTTTGACTCCGGGGAATGCGGGTGAACCGCGCGGCGGACAGGCCCGCTCTTTCCTGGATCGCTGCATCCCGATGTTCTCATATGGGCCCTGCCGGAAATCATTCGTGGTCACGAGGGGCCCGGAATTGCCGGTCCGCGTAGTTCCTCGTCACATCCCGGAATCTTGTCCAGATCGTATCGCTGGCCCGACTCCCCGATGTGGCTGAAGAAGATGTCGTAGCACCTGATTTCCAATCCCGAAGCGAAGAGTATACCTCCGCTTTCCACCAAGATCGTTGTTGAGATGACAAGAGAGCCTTGATCAGGTCGTCTCTCGCCGAGAACGCGAGCCCCTCGTACGCTGCGCCAGGAATTTCCCGCGGGGTCGGCTTGGAGTCGCTGACCGACCTGTTCGGCGTATTCTTCCAGCAGGTTCTCGGATGCCGTCTCGATCTGATGTTCCACGAGTGCTCCATACAGCACGCGGGGGAGAAACACTATGCAAAAAACAAAGATCATGAGCGCGGACAGCGCAATTGTGCGTGGCCTGCACGGGCCTATGCCTTTCACGCCATATCCGGCTTTGCTTGTCTCATCCTTGCCAAGGTACCGCGCGTGAGGAATGCGAGGAATGCGCGGTACCCCGGCGTTCGGCTTCCGGGGCGGCGTCAAGCCTCTGTCCGATCGACTACGAGAAAACGGCGGACAGCCTGAGATCGATGTCCACACTCAGAAGGAAAAGGCTGAAGGCGCGTCAGCCGTTCAAGGGCGCGCCTTGCTCCTTGCTCAGCAAGGTTCCGCGCGGTCCGAAGCCCGCCGAGGAGTAGAAGCGGACGGCCCCCTGGTTCGACGTGAAGATGCCGGCGTAGATGAGCGAGACACCGTGTTCCGCGGCGGCCCGCTCCGCCGCCGTCAGCAGGGCCGCCCCGATACCCTCGCCGCGATCCCGTCCAGGACGACGGTGTGGACCTCGGCCGCGCGGCGGGGAGCCAGGATCTGATGGTCCGGGGGATCGGCCAGCGGGACCACCTCCACCATGCCCACCACCTCACCCGCCACCTCGGCGACCAGGATTAGCGTCTTGGAGCCGGTCGAGAGCACCTCCTCGAAGTGCCCGCGCACGGCCTCGACGCCGGGAACGCGATAGACGGCCGGATTGAGTTGGACATGCCTTTCGGCGTTCGCGAGACGCAGGCGGACCAGCGCGGACACGTCCTCACGCGCGGCACCCCTGACCAAGATCGACATAACCGGAGCCTTCCAGCTCGCCCACCCGCCCGCAAGGTACACGGACCAACTCAGAACAGGGCGCACGTTGTCTGATACGGCACCGGGAAGCCTGGAAGAGGAACAGAGACACCACATGTGGACGGCGGCCATGGGAACTGACGCTTTCCGTAGTGGGAAACGGGGAGGCCGGCGTCCCGGACGAGGGGGGAATCGGGTCCGGGACGCCGGCCTTTTCGTACGGTCCATGCTCGGCACGGGGAGCCGTCGGCGTGGACCGGCTCCGAGGCCGGGGGATCGGGGGACGATCCCGGCTGCCCCGGAGGTCAGGGCTGGTGTTGCCAGGTCGGCAGGTCGAACCAAACGACGGTGCCGAGTTGACCGGTACCGCACAGGCGGGTCCATTGGGTGCCGCAACGCCCGTGGGTGAGTTCGGCGACGATGCGCAGGCCCCGGCCGCCGAGTTCGAGGTCGTCGACGCGTTCGGGGACAGGCAGGGGGCGGTGTAGGAGGTGCTCGATGAGGGTGGTTCCGGCTCCGGCGTCGACAACCTCGGCGCGGACGGGCAGACCGTGGTCGTGCAGGAGGCGGAGTTCGTAGGGACCGGGGGCGTAGCGGACGGCGTTGGTGACCAGCTCGGAGACCACGATCTCCAACTCGTCGAGCACGTCGTCGGCCAAGGGCAGCTTGGTCAGCCGATCGCGGAACACTTCCCGGGCGCGCCGGGCCGCGTTGCCCGGAGGCAGGCACCAGGCGATCATCCGGAAGCGGTTGCGGGATCTGCCGTACTCGCCGGGATCTGGGACGGGAACGCGCTCGATGAGCATCGTTGCTCCTAACGGGTGGGAACAGAGGCGGTTCCGCGATCGAGCCGACTGGGACTTACTGCGACTTCCTCGCTACGGAGCGTGCTGTCCGGGCTATCATTATGTGAGACTTCCTTAACCCGCAACTGCTCATTGATGAGAAATCCCAAATTCGCAGCCGAGACGCCAGGCTGAATTGGGGAGAAGCCATCTCAAAAACGGACATAGAGGTGACGGAATGCGCTACAGCTTGTCGGTCCGTGGCCGCCGACTTCTGCGAGAACTGCGTGCCATTCGCGAGTCATGCGGCCTTTCTCCCGAGCAGGTCGCCAAACGGCTCGGCTGGTCCCGCTCGAAGATCTACCGGGTCGAAGCCGGGGAGAGCCGTCTGATCCTCGAAGACCTCGAACTGCTTCTCGGTGTCTACGGTGTGCCTTCTCCGCGTGCCGAAGCGCTTGCCAAACTCTGCCGGGAGGCGTGGAAACGCGGCTGGTGGCTGGCCTACAGCGATATGTACAAGGGCGGGTCGTACTTCGTCCTGGAAGACGACGCCTCGGCGATCACCTTCGTCGCCCAGAACATTCCAGGCCTGCTGCAAACCCCCGACTACGCCCACGCCCTGATCGCGTCGACTCTGCTGGACGGCTCCGAACAGGAGATAAGCCGACGTGCCGAAGCGCGGATCACCCGGCACCGACTTCTCGCGCGTGCCGAACCGCCTCAGGTAACCGCCGTTCTCGACGAGGCCATTCTGTGGCGACAGGTCGGCGGCACGCAGGTCGCCCGCGCCCAGCTCGACCACCTGATCGACATCGCCGCGCACCCGGCGGTCACCCTTCAGGTCATCTCTTTCGCCACGGGTGGCCACCCCGGCTTGGACGGTGAATTCACCATTTTGGACTTTCCTGACAAAGAAGACCCGTCTGTAGCTCATCAGGAAGGTCTTTTCGGAGATATCTTCGTGGAAGCACCCGATGACGTCGCCCGATATCACCGGGCCGCCGAGACCGCACGCGGCAGAGCCCTCGCCCCCGACGAGTCGGTGACACTGATCAGGAACGTGAGGAAGGCGATTCGATGACCGGTGAGCAGGGCTGGATCACCAGCAGTTACAGCGGCAGCGGCCAGCAGTGCGTCCAGATGAGACCGACTTCGTCCGGGGTCGCCGTCCGCGATTCCAGGAACCCGGACGGCTCCAGGCTGCTGTGCACCCCCGACGCCTGGAAATCCCTGGTGACCGAAGCGCGGAACGGCTCCTACGACCTGCCCGCGCACCTTCCCGAAACACCTTCTCAACTGCCCAAACCGGCAGCCGTGGACCTCGGGTTGACCGCCGCCGAGTGGCTGCCCATCCCCGACCCCGGCGACGTCCACCTGTCGATCGCGTTCGTTGACGACCACGTGGCGATGCGCCTCGCCCCCACGGCGGAGACGCTCGTGTTCACTCCCGGCGAGTGGAACGCGTGGTTGTCCGGAGCCAAGGACGGCGAATTCGACCATCTCGCCTGAGCTGCCCGAACACGACCAGCCCTCGAGGGAAGCGGTCCCTACGCCTCTTTCATCCCCAGGTGGGTACGCGGGTGCCGGGCAGGTGGCGAACCTGACGGTACCGGGCCGGCGCGTGTTTCCTTGGCCGGCGGGAGTCGCCTCACCCGCGTGGTGCTCCCGGGACGGGACCGGCCGGCCTCAGCGCTGCCCCCCGCCGACCCGCGACTCCGGGCCGACCATGCGCATGGCCGAGCGTACGATCTCCTCCAGGTGCTCGCCGTGCGCGCCGCGCCAGTAGATCTGGCCGCATTCCGAGCAGCGGCCGTAGATGTCGTAGGAGCGCCTGGTCCCGGTCTCCAGCAGGCCGTCGATCTCGGTCTTGTCGACGGGGGCCAGTTCCCCGTTGCAGGCCGTGCAGCGGGTCCACGGCCGCAGCGGTGGCGCGAACCGTTCCAGCAGGTCCCGGAGCTGGTCGTGCGCCTTGTTTCCCCGTACGTAGGCACCGAACCACAGCGCCCGGCGGCACAGCAGGCCGTGGTCTTGGGTGAGCAGCACGCGGCGTTCCTCGTTCGCCTCGACGACGAGCGAGGGGTCGTCTATGTCGTTGTGGTAGGTCGCGTCCAGGCCCAGCAGTCGGAGTCGTCGCGCGAGGGTGCCCAGATGGACGTCGAGCAGGAAACGGGGTGCGTCCTGCCCAGGTTCGAGGGGCACCGGCTGGGGGCGGGGCACGGCGTGGACGTGGACCACGTCCCCGGCGGCGGGCTGGTAGGACCTGCCGACCTCCGCTCCCTCGACGGTCAGCGGCCCCACCTCGGGCAGCGGGACGCCGAGCGACTCCACGACATGACCCAGCGTCGACGTCCCGTCGGGCGTCACCCGCTGCCACTCGTGCCGCCGCCGCGCGGGCAGGAACAGCAGCAACTCGCCGGAGACGCGCAGACGGACATCGGATTCGCTCACGCCGCCAGCATGTCATCCACCCCGGGCGCCCCGACACGCATTAAACGACGGCCCGCGAGGCCGTTTCCGGGTGATGTCGGTTGTTCCACGTCGCTGTCGGCGAACGGTCTCGCCGACGTCGGCCACTACCGACCTGCCGGGCATTCGTAGCCGGGGGCGTGCCTGTTCGGGCAGCAGACGACTCCCATCGAGGCGAACCGCTCGCCTTTGAGATGGAACCCCCACTGGATGTCGGTACCACCGGGGAGTGCCTCCGCCGCTCCCTCATGGCGGTGCTCTCGGCCGATTTTCGCTTCTTGATCGGGGAGATGGAACGAGGGGCAGGCCGCGTCGTACTGGTCGATGAGCCAGTGCGCGGCGTGGTCGGCTTGGTCGAACGAGGTGACGACGCGGTTGCGCGGCTTGAGTAGCCAGTCACACAATCTCATGGGCGGAAGGGGTGAAGACAAAAATTCAGGATGAAATGGCCTGCGGATGCCTTCGCCGTTTAGGTAAGGCGCTACCTGGCCTGTCCATGTATATGCGTGAAAATGGTGCATTGGTTCTCTCCCTGTATTACCAGCGGCCTTGCCTGTGGAGCCACAGGCAAGGCCGCATCGCGGAGCCCTAGATCAGGCTACCGATGCCGTCGCGCAAAGCGGCCAGCTCGGCGCCGTTGAAAAGGAGCGTCCCCGCCTCGGGGTTCTTGCTGTCGCGCAGGGCGAAGACATCGTCACCGACGACGGCCATTTCCGGACACGCTTCGCCTTCACCGTCATCGTCGTTCGACCCACCGCAAGGGATACGGGTGAATTGTGCGGTGGAAAGGTTCGTTTTTTCGTACAAGTCGAGCGCCATGGGCACACCTCCATGTGATGGAAATCGGTCTGCCCTGACGTTAGGGATCGGCTGACAATCCAGTCCATGAAGGTTGACGATGTTGCGTGAGGGGGTCACGATCGCCTCGGAAGTCCGCAACATTCCGCAACATGAAAGTGGAGAGCCGATTATGCGCCTAACGTTCATGGGCAAAGATCCCGACAGTAACCCGACCGGATCACCGACCGTCTACCGAACCGACCGCGGCACCTGGGTTGTCCAGGGCTGGGCTGTCACCGACCCGGAAACCCTCGCTCAGATGGACATCCCTCCGGGGGAGATCGCCTGTGAGATTCCCGACCGAATGCTTCAGTTCTTCACACCCGCAGGCTCATGAACATCTCTGACGACGCGTTCGAGGAGTTGTTGACCGGCTTCGAGCGCAGCGCCGTCCACCTGGAGATGCGGGATGCCTACGGCACCGCGGTGGAACTGCCCTACATGGCCAAGTGGGCGGCTGGAGAGCGGGATGACCTGCGGTGGCTACAGGGCTGGTGCTCCACGCTGCGCGAACATGTGAGGGCAGGCAGGACGGTACGAAGAGCGCGCGTCGTGTCGGAGCCGCTGAGCGACTATCAGCGCTGGTCGTACAGCATCGCTCATCCGATGGTGGAGGCCGGTGAGGACATCCGCTGGGTTCCCCGCCGTCTGGTCTCGTCGGTCCCCCTGCCGGGGAACGACTTCTACCTGTTCGACGACCGCCTGGTGGTGTTCCTCCACTACGCTGGCAGCGGCCTGGGCGGAGCGAAATCCGCTTCTACGGATCCAGGTGACATAGCGCTGTGCAAGAACGCTTTCGAGACCGTCTGGAAGTTCGCGATTCCCCACAGTGAGTACACGCCAACTTAGCCCCGCCCAGCGGGCCGCCGAAGCTCTCGGACAGCGCCTTCGCGAGATACGTACGGGCGCAGACTTCACCGGTCGTGCCCTGGCGGCCGAAGCGGGCTGGCACTACACCAAGGTCAGCCGTATGGAACACGGGGGCAAAACCCCCACGGAGGAAGAGCTCCGGATCTGGTGCCGGATCTGCGGCGCCGAAGACCAGATTCCGGATCTGATCGCCACCGTTCAATCGATCCAGTCCATGTACCAGGAGTTCCGGCGCCAGACGCACGCCGGAATGAAGCGTCTGATGCAGGTGCATGTCCCCTTGTACGAGCGGACCTCACTGTTTCGGATCTACGAGCACAACGTGATCCCTGGCCTGTTCCAGACGGCCGACTACGCGGCCGCGATGCTCTCGTTCTGGATCTCGTTTCTCGGCACCCCGAACGACCTGGAAGCCTCCGTGGTCGCCCGCATGGAGCGTCAGCGGGTCATCTACCAGGCGGGTAAGCACTTCAGCGTGCTCATCGAGGAACAGTCTCTGCGGACATGGTTCGGTACGGCCGAAGTGCAGGCCGGACAGCTTGACCGCCTGCTCACCGTCACGTCGTTGCCGACAGTCTCGCTCGGCGTCATCCCCATGATGATCGAACGGCCCTGTGCGTCCTCCACCGGCTTCTGGATCTTCGATGACGAACTGGTGTGCCTGGAGACACCGACCGCGAACATCGAGGTCACCCGTCCTTCCGAGGTCAAGTTGTACCTACGCATGTTCGGTCATCTCGCGGGCGTCGCCGTCTACGGGAAGGCGGCGCGCCACATCATCACGTCGGTCGCCCAGGAATTGCCGCTTGCGAAGTAACGCAACATTCCGGGGCTCAACGCCGAGAAGTAAGAAGGCCGGGCACGTGCTGGGCCGGGACCGTCGTAGTGGGGAATGGGGGAGGCCGGCGTCTCGGACGAGGGTGGGATCGGGTCCGGGACGCCGGTCTTTTCGTACGGTCCATGCTCGGCACGGGGGGAGCCGTCGGCATGGACCGGCTCCGAGGCCGATCGACCATCTCGCCTGAGCTGCCCGAACACGACCAGCCCGATTCGGGGCCAGTCGCTCTTCGCCGTCCCGGCTCCGTGCATCAGGGTGTCGGCACCCCCGGGTCTGGTGCTCTCCAGGCAGGCGTCACAAAGCCAGGGGTCGAAGATCAGAGGAAGCGGCCCTTACGCCTCTTTCGTATCCAGGTGGGTACGCAGGTGCCGGGCGGCCGGCGGCGTTGCCGGAACGGCCGGACACGCGCGATGCGAGGACGGTCTATGCTCCGTACTCCGTGTGCTGCGGCCCGCCGAGCACGACGACGAACGGACACCGGTGACACACACCCTCCAGGAAATCAGGACGAACGGGCTGCGTGCGCTGCCCGGAGAGCCGGCGGCGGCATGAGCGGCGTCGGGAGGTGGAGCCTCGGTGCCGGCGTCGTGCTCATGGTCGTGGCCGTGCTGTGCTCGGTGCTGAAACTGATCCCGGTCGCGGTGATCACCGGCATCCTGGGCCTGGTCGCGCTCGGCATGGCGGTGTACGACGTGATCTACGAATGGCTGAGCCGGGCTGAACTGCGCCGCCGGGGGGAAAGGGCCCAGCGGGCGCGTGAAGGCCGCCAGGGCCGCTGAACCGGGGGCCTCGTGGCCCTCGCAAGCTGCTACAAATGCGGCATGAGCGAATTCGTCCGGCATCCTCCGCAGCCGAACGTGCCGCCGGCTCGGCGTGCCCGCAGCCGGACATACCGCGTGTGGGCCCACGTGCTCCTGTGGACGCCGATCGCGCTCACGGTGACCGGTGTCGTCCTCGGCCTGGGGATGTTCGCGGCCGCCGACGCCGACCCGGCGCACACTTCGTCCGCGCTCGGCTATCTCGGCCTCGTCGTGTGGGGCGGCCTCGCGATCCTGTCACCGGTCCTGCTCGGGGCGTTCGTCGCCGGGCTGGTCATGCTGATCCGCGCGCGCGGCTGAGGCCGAGGCGGGACACGGCCCCGCCTCGGCGAGCCTCAGGCCGGCGGCCTCGGCCCTGTGGCCCGGACGGGAGGGGACGGGACGACGCGCCGCGACGTCCCGAGCTCCGGAGAGCTCCTCCCCGCTCCTGTCGGACCCGCGCCTATCGGACGGTGCCCTTCCCCAGGTACGCGCGCAGGTGCCGGGCGGTGAGGGTGTCCCCCTCCGCGACGAGGTCGGCCGGGGTGCCGGTGAAGACGATCCGGCCGCCGTCGTGGCCGGCTCCCGGGCCGAGGTCGACGATCCAGTCGGCGTGGGCCATCACGGCCTGGTGGTGCTCGATGACGACGACCGTGTTGCCGTCGTCGACGAGCCGGTCCAGCAGGGCGAGCAGCTGGTCCACGTCGGCCAGGTGCAGGCCGGTGGTCGGCTCGTCCAGCACGTACGTCGTGGCCTTCTCCGCCATCCGGATGGCGAGCTTGAGGCGCTGGCGCTCGCCCCCGGACAGGGTGGTGAGCGGCTGGCCCAGGCCGAGGTAGCCCAGGCCCACGTCGGCGAGCCGGTCGAGTACGGCCCGCGCCGCGCCGAAGCTCGCCTTCGACGCCGCGTCCGAAGAACCCGCCCCCGAGCCGGGGGCGAAGAAGTCGCGGGCCTCGGTCACCGACATGCCCAGCACCTCGCTGATGTCCTTGCCGCGCAGCTTGTGGGTGAGCACCTCGGGCGTGAACCGCCTGCCCTCGCACTGCTCGCACACCGACGCCACCCCGGCCATCATGGCGAGGTCGGTGTAGACGAGGCCGATGCCCTTGCAGTTGGGGCAGGCGCCCTCGGAGTTCGCGCTGAACAGGGCCGCCTTGACCCCGTTGGCCTTGGCGAAGGCGGTGCGGATCGGGTCGAGCAGCCCGGTGTAGGTGGCCGGGTTGCTGCGGCGCGACCCGCGGATCGCGGTCTGGTCGACGACGGCGACGCCCTCCCTGCGGGGGAGCGAGCCGTGGATCAGCGAGCTCTTGCCGGACCCGGCGACGCCGGTGACGACGGTGAGCACGCCGAGCGGGATGTCGACGTTCACGTCCTTGAGGTTGTGCAGGGTGGCCCCCGTGATCGACAGCTGCCCGCGCGGCGTCCGTACCTTCTCGCGCAGCCGGGCGCGGTGGCCCAGGTGGCGGCCCGTCAGGGAGTCCGAGCGCCGCAGCGCGGCCACGTCGCCGGTGAAGCACACCCGGCCGCCGGACGAGCCCGCCCCCGGGCCCAGGTCGACCACGTGGTCGGCGATCACGATCGTCTCCGGTTTGTGCTCGACGACCAGGACCGTGTTGCCCTTGTCGCGCAGGAGCAGCAGCAGGTTGTTCATCCGCTCGATGTCGTGCGGGTGCAGTCCCACCGTGGGCTCGTCGAAGACGTAGGTGACGTCGGTGAGGCTGGAGCCGAGGTGGCGGACCATCTTCACCCGCTGGGCCTCGCCCCCGGACAGCGTGGACGACTCGCGGTCCAGGCTCAGGTAGCCCAGGCCGATCTCGACCAGCGACTCCAGCGTGCCGCGCAGGGTGGCGACCAGCGGTCCCACCGACGGGTCCTCGATGCCCCGGACGAACTCGGCCAGGTCGCTGATCTGCATGGCCGCGCAGTCGGCGATGTTGCGACCGTCGATCTTCGAGCCCAGCGCGGCGGCGTTGAGCCTGCTGCCGCCGCACGCGCGGCAGCTCGTGAACGTCACGGCCCGGTCCACGAACGCCCGGATGTGGGGCTGCATCGACTCGCGGTCCTTGACGAGGTAGAGCCGCCGTACCTTGACCAGGAGCCCCTCGTAGGTGGTGTTCATCGTGCCGATTTTGATTTTGGTGGCGGGTTTGTGCAGGAAGTCCTCCCACTGGGCCGGGGTGTAGTCCCTCAGCTTGACGTCGGGGTCGAAGAACCCGGAGTTGGCCAGGCCCTGCCAGTACCACGAGTCCACGGTGAAGTTGGGGACGGTGATCGCGCCCTCGTTGAGCGAGCGGTCGACGTCGACGAGCTGGGAGACGTCGACGTCCGACACCCGGCCGAGCCCCTCGCACTCCGGGCACATGCCCTCGGCGCTGTTGAAGCTGAAGGCGCTGGAGGTGCCGACGTGGGGGGTGCCGATGCGGCTGAAGACGATCCGCAGCATCGTCTGGGCGTCGGTCGCCGTGCCGACCGTGGAGCGGGAGTTGGCGCCCATCCGCTCCTGGTCGACGACGATCGCCGCGCTCAGGTTGCGCAGGGCGTCGACGTCGGGACGTCCCTGGCTCGGCATGAACGACTGGATGAAGGCCGTGTAGGTCTCGTTGATCAGGCGCTGCGACTCCGCGGCGATGGTGCCGAAGACGAGGGAGGACTTCCCCGACCCGGAGACCCCGGTGAAGACGGTGAGCCGCCGCTTGGGAATGTCCAGCGAGATGTCTGCCAGGTTGTTCTCCCTGGCGCCGCGGACCTCGATCACGTCGTGGCTGTCCGCGGCGGCCCGGCCGGGTCGCGGGCCGCGATCGCGGGCCGGTGTGGCGGGTGGGAACACGAACCTTCTCACTTGATATCCTTATGCTGTAAAGAGTTGGCTTGGCAAAGTTAGTTTATGGCGTAAGGAGTTGCAAGTGGTCGTCTTCGCCGGGCAGGGCGACGCGCGCCGTTCGATGGCGCTGCTGTGGCGCACCGCGAGGTCGAAGGACACGCGTCCCGGGCCCAAACCGGCCCTGAGCGTGGACCTGATCGTGGACGCGGCCATCGCCGTCGCCGACGCGGAGGGGATGGCCGCGCTCTCCATGCGCGCGGTGGGCGAGCGGCTCGGGCGCACGGCGATGGCCCTCTACACCTACGTCCCGAGCAAGAGCGAGCTGGTCGACCTCATGTACGACCGGGCCCTCGCCGAGCTGTCCACCCGCCACGACCTGACCGGCGGCTGGCGGGCGGCGGTGACCTCCTGGGCCGAGGAGACGTGGGAGTTCTACGTACGGCATCCGTGGATGCTGCAGGTGTCGCAGGCGCGCCCCGTACTGGGCCCCAACGAGTACGTCACGATCGAGGAGGCGCTGCGGATCCTCCGCGAGACCGGGCTGAGGCCCGGGGAGCTTCGCTACGTCGTCGGGACGCTGTTCTACTTCGTGCGCGGGGCGGCGCAGACGGTCGCGGAGTCACGGCAGGCCCCGGCGGAGACCGGGATGTCGGACGAGGAGTGGTGGTACGCCCGCTCGGCCCTGCTGGAGGAGGTCGCGCCCGACTTCCGCGAGCGGTTCCCGACGACGTCCTGGCTCGCCGACGAGGGCGCCTACGAGTCCCGGGACGAGACCCTGCCCTACATGGAGCAGGAGGGAAGGGACACCTTCGCCGCCGGGCTCGCCATCCTCCTGGACGGGATCGAGGCGACGGTGAGCAGGGCCGGAGCCTGAGGATCCGTGACCCGGGGGCCGGGCCTAACCGGGCCGCCTCGGGGCAGGAACACCTCATGAAAAAGTTCTTCAAGGTCGTGGTGGCACGCTGGCTGGCCCGTACGCCGTTCGGGCTGGCGATCCTGGGGGTCGGCTGGTTCCTGGGACGGCGGCGCAGGCAGCGTGAGCAGGAACAGGCCGGGCGCGCCGGCGGGCGGGGGTATGTGACGCGGGGGAGCGGACGCCCGCCCCGCTCCGGCCGGCGCTGAGCCTCGCCCTCTCACGAGTAAGGCGCTGAGCCTCGCCATCTCACGAGTGAGAGGACGGCGCCGCTCGTGCCGGAGCCCTCGGAAGAGGCCGGCCAGCCCCTTCACGAGCGAAGAGGCGAAGAGGTGGCGGGAACGGGCCGGTGGCCGGGGCGTCAGCGGAGCTCCTCCGCGATCCGCGCACGGATCTCGTCCGGCAGTCCCTCGTACGCGGCCAGTCGCGTCAGGGCCGCACGGCTCTCGGGGACGGCCGCGGTGTGGCGGAGTGCCCACACGGCCTTCTCGACGGCCATGCCCCGCCGTGCGTACAGCTCCGCGAGGTCCATGAGCCAGGGGGTGAGCGCCTTCTCGTCGTCGACCATCAGGCCGCACCAGCCCAGGGTCTGCTCGGCGATCCAGGCGGTGATCCGCCGGGTCCAGATCTCCTCGAAGTCCGTGGTGTCGACGCCGTGGCGGGCGCACTCGGCCCTGGCGGCGGCCATCCGCCCGGCGGTGACGTGCCGGGCGTAGGGCATGTGCCCGCGCAGAACGGCCCGGACCCCGGTCCACGCGGGATACTCGCCGTCCCCGCCGTCCCCGCTTTCCCAGACGACCGGCTCCTCCGGGGGCTCGGGCGAGGCGAGCGCGGCCCGGGGCAGGCACGCCTCGAGCGCCGCCCGCGCGTAGGCCAGGCTCTCCTCGCCCTCGTCCGTCTCCGGCGGCCAGACGAAACCCGAGTCCCAGGAGAACGGGTAGGCCCGGACCACGTCCGGCAGCAGCGGTGTCTCCTCCGAGTTCATGTGCCTCCCCAGGAATCGGCCGGCGCCGTGGTCAGTCCGGGAGACGGGACGGTTCCAGCATGGGGACGAGGAAGCGGCGGGCGACCGTGGCCAGTTGCTCGTCGTCGTCGAGGTCGACGACCTGGCTGGGGATGGTGAGGAACGAGGTGGAGATCCGGACCATCAGCTCGGCCACGAGGTCGGCGTCCAGGTCGGCGGAGACGTTTCCCGCGTGCTGCTCGCGGCGGAGCTGACCGGCGACGAACCGGCGTACGGTGGCGAGGGTCTGCCCCTCGTCGGTGATCATGGCGGGCACGAGGAGGTCGGGTTCGGCGGCGATCAGGCCGCCGATCAGCGGGTTGCCGCGGATGGCGCGCAGCGAGCTCACGAAGCCCAGGACCACCCGGTCGGCGGCCGTGCCCGCCTGCTCGATGTCGACGAGGAACCGGTCGAAGTAGCGGCGGAACTCGCGCCGTACCACGTGTTCGACCAGCACGTCCTTGGTGGCGAAGCGCCGGTAGACGGTGATCCGTGACACCTGGGCCCGCCGGGCGACGTCCTCCATGGTGGAGCGGCGGATGCCCATCCGGCAGAACTGCTCGTAGGCCGCGTCCAGGATGCGTGCGCGGGTCTCGTCCTGGTCGTCGACCCGGGCGACGGCGTCGCCGTAGGCACGTTCCAGCAACGACTTCGAGTCCGACGGGGTCATGAGTACGGACAGCGCTGATTCCACGACCACCTCCTGCGATTGATTGTGCCCCAGTCTTGTGACGCCCCTCACACTGTGCTTTCATCATGGTGATACGGGGATGCGCCACATGTTTCATTGTATCAGCAGCAGGAGGACGGCATGGACAACCCCAGCAGGCGCAAGGTGCTCATGGCGGGAGGGGCGCTGGGCGCCTTCGGCGCGCTGAGCGTCGCCACCCCCGCCTGGACGTGGTCGGCCAAGGGCTCGGTGGCGGGCGCCGGCATCGGTACCGACCCGCGATGGGTCTGGGACGAGGAGGCCGACCCGCTCGTCGCCTCGCTCCTCGACCGCGGCGACGTGCCCAGGGTCAACGAGCTGTTACGCACCTGGACCAGGAACGGCCAGCCGTTACCGGCCGGCCTCCCCGCGGACCTGCGCGACTTCATGGAACAGGCCCGCCGGCTGCCCGCCTGGGCCGACCACGGCAAGCTCGCCACCGCGTTCAGGTTCAACGAGAAGCGAGGGCTCTACCTCGGCGTGCTGTACGGCCTGGCCAGCGGGATGATGAGCACCGTCATCCCCAAGGAGGCGCGCGCCGTCTACCACTCCCAGGGCGGCGCGGACATGAAGGACCGCATCTCCAAGACCGCCAAGCTGGGCTACGACATCGGCACCCGCAACGCCTACGCCGCCGACGGCGAGATGATCGTGACCTGCGTCAAGACCCGGCTCGTCCACGCGGCCGTACGGCACCTGCTGCCGCGGTCGCCGCACTGGTCGCAGGTGGCCGACGAGGAGATCCCGATCAGCCAGCGGGACATGATGGTCACCTGGCACAGCCTGCCCACGACCGTCATGCAGAAGCTGGTCGAGTGGAGGGTGCCGATCCCCGCGGCCGAGTCGGAGGCGTTCCTGCACTCCTGGCAGCTGGGCGCGCACATGCTCGGCATCAAGGACGAGTACATCCCCGCCTCCTGGGCCGAGGCCAACGCCCAGGCCGAGCAGGTGCTGGACCCGGTGCTGGCCCCGACCCCCGAGGGCATCAACCTGGCCGACATCCTTCTCAAGCTGGGCACGCCGGTCGACGCCGGCATCCTCAGCAAGCCCATCCTCGGCTCGTTCACGCGCTTCATGCTCGGCGACCAGATCGCCGGCTGGCTGCGGATCCCCCGCGAGCCGGTCTGGGACCCGCTGCTGCGCGTGTCGTGGAGGCCCTTCATCGCCGTACGGGAAGGACTGCTGCCCTTCCCGCTGGCGCCGCAGGCGTACTGGCTGTTCGACGAGTTCCTGCGCAAGGCGGCCCTGCTCTTCCTGTCCGAGGCACGGCCGATCAGCATCGAGATCCCCGACACCAACCGCCCGTCCTGAAAGAGGGGTTTCGCGCATGGCGGAGCTGAGCAGACGCAAGATGTTGATCTCCGGAGGGGCCCTCGGGGCGCTGGGAGCGCTCGGGATGTCCTCCCCGGCGCACGCCACGCCCTGGACCTGGGCGCCGAGGGGATCGATCGCCGGTTACGGCGCCGGTGTCGACCCGAGATGGGTGTGGGACGAGGAGGCCGACGCGCTGGTCGCCTCGCTGATCGACCGGGGCGCCGTGCCCGAGGTGAACCGGCTCCTGTGGGACTGGACGAGAAACGACCAGCCCCTGCCGGACGGGCTGCCCGGGGACCTGCGGGCGTTCATGGAGACGGCGCGACGGCTGCCTCCGTGGGCCGACCGGGGGAAGCTGGAGAGGGCGGCCGAGTTCAACAAGTCCAGGGGCATCTACCTCAACCTGCTCAACGGCCTGGGCGGCGGCATGCTGAGCACCGCCATCCCCAAGGAGGCCCGCGCCGTCTACTACTCCAAGGGGGGCGCGGACATGGAGGACCGCGTCGCCAAGACCAGCATCCTGGGGTTCGCCGTCGGAGCCTTGAACGCCTACCGGCCCGACGGCACGTGTATCGTCGAGGCGGTGAAGACCCGGCTGGTGCACGCCGCCGTGCGACACCTGCTGCAGCAGTCTCCGCACTGGAACGGCGGCATCCCGATCAGCCAAGAGGACATGCTGGTCACCTGGCACACCCTGCCGACGTACGCCATGCGCAGGATGCGCGAGTGGAGGGTCCGGCTCCCGGCCGCCGATGCCGAGGCCTACCTGCACGTGTGGCAGGTGACCGCGCACATGCTCGGCATCGACGACGAGTACATCCCCGCCACCTGGGACGCGGCCAACGCCCAGTCGGACCAGATCCTGCCGCGCAACATGGGGCCGACCCCCGAGGGCGTGATCCTCACCGACATCCTGCTCGGCCAGCTGGCCGAGCAGACCAGCCCCGCCAGCGTGAGCCGGCCCCTGGTCAACGCGTTCGCCCGCTATCTGGTCGGCGACCAGGTGGCCGACTGGGACGACATCAGGCGCGAGCCGGTGTGGGGCCCGCTGGTCTCGACCGCCTGGCCGATCCTGGTGAGGTTCCGGGAGGGTCTCGTCCCGCTCCCGCTGGTGCCCGAGACCGCCTGGCTCATCGACGAGGCCGCGCGCAGATACATCATGTTCTATCTCACCAAGGGTAGGGAGACCAAGATCGAGATTCCGACGACCAATCGTCCCGGCTGATGGCGGACATCGGACGGCGGCGGTTCCTGGGGTACGTGGTGGCGGCCCCGACCCTGGTGGCCGCCGCCGAACTCGGCCTGGCACCGGTGGCCGTAGCCGAACAGCCGGTGGCCGAGGCCGGGCCGCTGCTCGACCTCAACGACCTGATGACCGCGGCGGCGCTGCCGACCTCCGGCCTGATCAGGGTCGAGATCAACCCGGACGGCACCGTCTCGTTCGCCCTGCCGAGGGCCGAGGTGGGGCAGGGCATCACCACCTCGACGGCGATGCTGATCGCCGAGGAGCTGTCCCTGCCCCTCGACCGGATCCGCGTCACGCTGGCCGACGCCCGGCCCGAGCTGGTGTTCAACCAGCTCACCGGCGGATCGAACACGACGTTCGCGACCTACACCCCGATCCGGGTCGCCGCCGCCGTCGCCCGGCTCCGCCTGCTGGCGGCCGCCGCGGACGAGCTCGGCGTCCCGGCCGGGGGCCTGGCACTCAAGGACGGCCGGATCTCGGGCATCGACATCGGCGACCTCGCCGTGAAGGCCGCCTCGGCGCGGACCCGTCAGGTGTCCGTGGAGCTCGCGCCGCGCCGGGACTTCACCGTCATCGGCAGGCCGCACAACCGGATCGACGCGCTGGACGCGGTGACCGGGCGCAAGAAGTTCACGATGGACCTCGACGTCCCGGACGCCAAACCGACGATGGTGTGCCGCCCGCCCACCATCAACGGCAAGGTCGGCTCGGTGGCCAACCTCGCCGAGGTCCGCGCCATGCCGGGCGTCACCGACGTCGTGGTGATCTCCACCGGGGTGGCGGTGCGCGCCGCGACGTTCGGCCAGTGCGTCGACGCCGTCCGCGCCCTGCGGGTCTCCTGGCGGCCCGGCACCGCGGAGGGCAGGTCCGACGAGAGCGTGCTGCGGGCGCTGCGGGCCGCGGAGCTGCCGCTCGGGCTCAGGCCGCCGACCCCGGTCGTGGAGGCCGCGTTCACCTTCCACTTCCGAGGCAACAGCGCGCTCGAACCCAACTGCGCGATCGCCGACGTGCGGCCCGGCCGCGCCGAGATCTGGGCGTCGCTGAAGTCGCCGATCGTCGCCCAGCAGTCCATCGCCGCCAGGCTCGGCCTGCCTCCGGGCAAGGTCACCGTGCACGTCACCGAGGGCGGCGGCTCCTTCGGGCGCAAGCTGTTCTTCGACGCGGCGCTGGAGGCCGCCGAGGTCTCCCAGAAGGTCGGCAAGCCCGTCAGGCTCATGTGGCACCGCGCCGACGACTCCCGCCAGGGCCGCACCCACCCGATGGCCACCTCGCGGGTGCGCGCCTCCTACCTCGGCAACACCGTGCTGGGCTACCAGCAGCGGCACACCAGCGTCGCCACCGATCTCAGCCACGGGCTCGGCGAGATCATCACCGCCCTGGCCGCCCGGCTGCCCGTGGGCGACATCGGCTTCTCCCAGACGTTCTTCCATCTCAGCACGTCCATGCCGTACGAGTTCGGCCTCCACAGCCAGCTGCTGAACGAGACCGACAAGAGTTTCAACACCGGCAGCATGCGCAACGTCTACTCGCCCGACGTCACCTGTGCCAGGGAGCTCATCACCGACCAGCTCGCCTCCCGCATGGGCCAGGACCCCTACCGGTTCCGCCACCGGGTCCTGCGTGACGAGCGTTCGCGGGCCGTGCTGGCCAAGGTGGCCGAGGTGGGCGCCTGGGGCCGCTCGATGCCCGCGGGGCGCGCGCAGGGCATCGCCTTCCACGGCGAGTACAAGTCCGTCAGCGCCGCCCTGGTGGAGATCGACTGCCGCCCGGAGACCGTGAACCGCCCCGTCCGCGACGGCGTCGCCGGGCCCCGCGTCACCAAGGTGGTGTTCGCGGTCGACGTCGGCCTCGCCGTCAACCCGCGCGGCCTGGAGGCGCAGATGATGGGCGGGATCATGGACGGCATCGCGCTCGCCCTCACCTCCAGCCTGCACCTGCGCGACGGCCACTTCCTGGAGGCGAGCTGGGACAACTACTTCTACACCCGGCAGTGGAACACCCCCCCGGAGCTGGAGATCGTTGTCATGCCCGGCACCTCCGACCAGCCCGGCGGCGCCGGCGAGCTGGGGGTGGCCGCCTCGATGGCGGCGGTCGCCTGCGCGTACGGCAGGGCGACCGGCACGATGCCCACCACCTTCCCGATCAACCACGGGACGCTCTCCTTCACCCCCAAACCGACCGTTCCCCCCGTCCCGCAGTCTCCGACAAACGGCCTTTCCGAGGAGAGCTGAGTGCCCGAGTACACCTTCCGCGTCAACGGCGAGCAGGTCACCGTCGACGTCCCCGGTGACGTGCGCCTGCTGTGGGTGCTGCGCGACGTCCTCGGCATCACCGGGCCCAAGTACGGCTGCGGCATCAACGTCTGCAAGGCGTGCACCAGCCACGTCAACGGCAGGGCCGTCAACCCCTGCGCGATCCCCGTCGAGGACCTCCGGCCGACGGACGAGGTCACCACCATCGAGGGGCTCGCGGCGACGTCCGGCCAGGACCTGCACCCCATGCAGCAGGCCTGGCTCGACCACGACGTCGCTCAGTGCGGCTACTGCCAGCCCGGCCAGATCATGGCCGCCGTGGCGCTGGTCCGCAGCGTCGCCGCCGAAGGCCGCGAGATCA
This sequence comes from Streptosporangium sp. NPDC002721, assembly GCF_042888905.1. Classification (NCBI taxonomy): domain Bacteria; kingdom Bacillati; phylum Actinomycetota; class Actinomycetes; order Streptosporangiales; family Streptosporangiaceae; genus Streptosporangium; species Streptosporangium sp. NPDC002721. The sequence continues at coordinate 32,627 of NZ_JBIAQI010000005.1, read as the reverse complement.
CCGACGCCGACCTCGACGAGCTGCGCAACATCTGCCGCTGCGGGACCTACTTCCGCATCCGCGAGGCCATCAGAAGCGGCGCCGAGCGCATGTGAGGCCGGCCTTCGGGAGTGCCCGTACGGATTCCTGCGGCAGGACGGGAGCCGCTGTCGTCCGCCGCACCCCGGCCGTCGTTTCTGGCGATCAAGCTGATCGAGAACAATCGCTTCTACCGAAGCTCGACAGCACAAGTCCGCCGCCCGAGCCGCCGAGCGAACCCCCGCCCTCGCCCACCCACCGCCAAGGGGCCCGGCCGGAGGTTCGGCAGGTGAGCGCAGGGCAGACGTTCAGCCGAGTTGGTTGATCATGTCCAGGACGTCTTCGACGTAGGTGGACTCGGTGATCCGGCCGTCTTCGGTGAACCGGAACAGCGCGGTGCCGTTCCACTTGGCGAACGTGTTGGTGGCGGGGCGGCCCATGAACTCGCCGCTGTTGGTACCGCTGTTGGTGAAGTGGACGAACACCACGTCCTCCTCCGCCAGCACCCGCAAGACCTCCACGTGCATCCCGGTGAAGGCGCCCCCGTTCGCCGCGGCGGCGAAGAACGCCTTGTAGGCCTCAAGGCCCACGTGCTCGCCGAGGCTGCCGCCATGCATCACGTAGTCGGGGGTCATCAGGTCGTCCAGCAGTTCGATCTTGCCGCCGTTGACGACCTCGTCGAAGTAGCGGTGTGTGGTGGTGACGTTCTCGTCAGTGGTGCTCATAACAGGTCGTACTCTCTCCATCATGAATTGATCAGGTACGGCCATGGCGGTCCTGCCACGGCCGGCGCCGGGCCGCGGCGGGTGCTCCGCCGACGGGGTCCACGCGGAGACACCGATGATGTCGAGCAAAGTGAAGCGCTCGGTCGTCGGCGTGCCGCAGACGGGTGAGAAGATCGCGAGCACCTGGGTGCACTCCTCGTCGAGGAGCATCTAGCAGTCGAATTCCAGGAGACCCACCTCGGGGTGCCGGATCCGCTTGCGTCTGCAGCGCATTGCTCTCACCGCATGCCGTTCACCCTCGAGTCTACGCCCTGGCCGGACCGGCAGCCGGAGACCGCTCAGTAGGGCCACCGCTGACCTGGGATGTCGCTACTGCCTGGGCTGCGAGACAGCGGCTCACCTGGATGCGAGCATCCGCACGTCGGTGATGGCCCTCCCGCCGATGCCAGGCGCCCGGGGACCTGCCGGCGAGCGCGTAGGAAACCACGGCTACGTCGCGAGGTTCTGACCATCGCTTCCAGGCGGCCCGTCGGTGACAGGCTGCCTCTTTAATGATGAATGCGGTATTTAAAGGGGTTATGTCTGGTTAGTTATGTATTCGATGACAGAACTTTCATTGACAGTCGGCATAAGTCCGATCTAGCGTCGCGAAACATATACGACATACGTCCCGTTCCGTGCCCGGACGTGTATCAGCGACCGAAGGGAAACCCCGCCATGCCCCCCAGGCGGAGATCGGCCCACCCCCGCCGGAGGATCGCGCAGTTCTGCGCCATGCTCCTGGCCTTCACCGGAGCGACCGTGCTCGCCGCGCCCGTGCCCGCCCAGGCGGTCGCCGCGATCGACCCGGCCGACTACCAGCGCGTGGAACTGGCCAAGGGCGCCGCCGAGATGGGCGAGCCCATGACCATGGCCGTGCTGCCCGACCGTTCGGTGCTGCACACCGCGCGCGACGGCAACCTGCGCCGCACCACCGCGGCCGGGGCGACGGCCGTCGTCGGCACGCTGCCGGTCTACACCCATGACGAGGAGGGCCTGCAGGGCGTCGCCGCCGACCCCGGGTTCGCCACGAACAGGACCATCTACCTGTACTACGCGCCGAAGCTGAACACCCCCGCGGGTGACGCCCCGGCCACCGGCACCGACTGGACGGCCTGGCAGGGCGTGAACCGGCTCTCGCGCTTCACCGTCAGGGCCGACTGGACGCTCGACCCCGCGAGCGAGCGCACGGTGCTGGAGGTGGCGGCCGACCGCGGCATGTGCTGCCACGTCGGCGGCGACATGGACTTCGACGCGGCGGGCAACCTCTACCTGTCCACCGGCGACGACACCAACCCCTTCGACTCGGCCGGGTACTCACCCATCGACGAGCGGACCAACCGCAACCCCGTCTACGACGCCCAGCGCACCTCCGGCAACACCAACGACCTGCGCGGCAAGATCCTGCGTGTCAAGGTGAACCCGGCCACCGGCGCCTACACCGTCCCCTCGGGCAACCTGTTCGCGCCCGGCACGGCGGGCACCCGGCCCGAGATCTACGCGATGGGCTTCCGCAACCCGTTCCGGATGAGCGTCGACAAGGCCACCGGCGTCGTCTACGTCGGCGACTACGGCCCCGACGCGGGCAGCGGCGACGCCGCGCGCGGGCCCAGCGGGCAGGTCGAGTTCAACCGGGTGACCGGTCCAGGTAACTACGGCTGGCCGTACTGCACCGGGACCAACACCCTGGCCGAGACCTACGGCGAGTACACCTTCCCCTCGGGCCCGGCGGCGGCGAAGTACGACTGCGCCGCGGGCGGCGCGACCAACAACTCCTTCCGCAACACCGGCCTGGCGAAGCTGCCGCCCGCCAAGGCGGCCTGGATCAGGTACGGCGGCGACGCCGGCTCCCCGGCCGAGTTCGGCGGCGGCTCCGAGTCGCCCATGGGCGGCCCCGTCTACCGCTACGACGCCGCGCTGAACTCCAGCGTCAAGTTCCCCCAGGAGCTCAACGGCCACTTCTTCGCCGGCGAGTTCGGCCGCAGGTGGGTCAAGGCGATCGAGGTGGGCTCCGACGGCTCACGCGGCGCCATCGCGAACTTCCCGTGGACCGGCACCCAGGTCATGGACCTCGCCTTCGGCCCCGACGGCGCGCTCTACGTGCTCGACTACGGCTCCGGCTACTTCGGCGGCGACGCCAATTCCGCGCTCTACCGCTTCGAGTACATCAAGGGCGTGAACCGCGCGCCCGTCGCCGCGGCCAGGGCCGACAAGACCTCGGGTAAGAGTCCGCTCACCGTCACCTTCTCCTCGGCCGGCTCGGCCGACCCCGACGGGCAGGCCATCACCTACTCCTGGGCCTTCGGCGACGGGACCACCTCCACCGCCGCCAACCCCGTCAAGACGTACACGACCAACGGCGACCACACCGCCACGCTCACCGTGCGCGACCCCGACGGCGCCACCGGCACCGCGAGCGTGCCCATCACGGTCGGCAACACCGCGCCCACGGTCGTCATCGAGAGGCCGCGCCAGGGCCAGCTGTTCCAGTGGGGCGACACCGTGCCGTTCACCGTCAAGGTGACCGACCCCGAGGACGGCACCGTCGACTGCTCGAAGGTCAAGATGACCTACGTGCTGGGCCACGACAGCCACGGCCACCAGATCACCTCCAAGAACGGCTGCTCGGGCGACCTCGCCATCCCGGTCGACGGCGAGCACGACGACGCGGCGAACATCTTCGCGGTCTTCGACGCCGAGTACACCGACCAGGGCGGCCTGACCACCCACACCCAGCACATCCTGCAGCCCAGGAAGCGCCAGGCCGAGCACTACACGACCATGTCCGGCGTCTCGCCCATCACCAAGACGGCCGCGCACGGCGGCAGGACCGTGGGTGACATCCACAACGGCGACTCGATCACCTTCAAGGGCTACGAGCTGGCCGCGGCCACGAGGATCGACGCCCGGGTCTCCTCGGCCGGGGTCGGCGGCTCCATCCAGGTCCGCGCGGGCTCGGCGACCGGCACCCTGCTCGGCACGGTGGCCGTGGCGCCGACCGGCGGCTGGGAGACCTTCGTGGACGTCTCCGCCCCGCTGGCCGCGGCACCGGCCGGGCCGACCGACCTCACCCTGGTCTTCACCGGCGGCGCGGGCGCGCTGTTCGACGTGGACGACTTCACCCTCACCGGCGGGGGGAACGGCGGGAGGATCACCAACGCCGCCGGCAGGTGCGTCGACGTCGCGGGCGGCCTGAGCGCCGACGGCACCAACGTGCAGCTGTACGACTGCAACGACACCGCCGCGCAGCACTGGACGGCGAACGGCTCCACCCTCAGGGCGTTCGGCAAGTGCATGGACGTCGCGGGCGGCCTGAGCACCGACGGCACCAGGGTGCAGCTCTACACGTGCAACGGCACCGGCGCGCAGAACTGGACGGTGAACGGCTCCACGCTCAGGGCGCTCGGCAAGTGCCTCGACGGCGCCAACGCCGCGCAGCTCGTCATCAGGACCTGCAACGGAAGCGCCGCGCAGAACTGGACGCTGCCCGGCGGGACGACGAACCCCGACCCCGGGACGGGCGCCGGGGACGTCCTCGTCTTCTCCCGCACCGCGGGCTTCAGGCACGACTCGATCCCCGCGGGCATCCAGGCCATCAGGGACCTGGGCTTCACCGTCGCCGCCACCGAGGACCCGGCGGCCTTCACCACGGCCAACCTGGCCAAGTACAAGGCCGTCGTCTTCCTCAACACCACCGGCGACGTGCTCGACGCCGCCCAGCAGGCCGCCTTCGAGTCCTACATCAGGGCCGGAGGCGGCTACGCCGGAATCCACGCGGCCTCCGACACCGAGTACGACTGGCCCTGGTACGGCAACCTGGTCGGCGCCTGGTTCGCCTCCCACCCCGCCGTCCAGCAGGCCACCGTGAGGGTGCAGGACCGGGCCCACCCGTCCACCGCCCACCTCGGCCCCACCTGGAGCCGTACCGACGAGTGGTACGACTTCCGCACCAACGCCCGCGCCTCGGCGCGCGTGCTCGCCACCCTGGACGAGTCCACCTACTCGGGCGGTGGCATGGGCGCCGACCACCCCATCGCCTGGTGCAAGCCCTACGACGGCGGACGCTCCTTCTACACCGGAGGCGGGCACACCGCCGCCGCCTTCGCCGAGCCCGCGTTCCGCCAGCACCTGCTGGGCGGGATCAACTACGCCACCGGCAAGTCCAAGGCCGACTGCCGCGCGGAGAACGGCTACACGCCGATCTACGACGGCTCGGTCACCGGCTGGGAGCAGGCCGGGCCCGGCAGCTTCGCCAACGCCGACGCCACGCTGACCTCGCAGGGCGGCATGGGCCTGTTCTGGTACAAGGCCAAGGAGTACCGCTCCTACTCGCTGAAGCTGGACTGGAGGATGGCCGGGGACGACAACTCCGGCGTCTTCATCGGCTTCCCCGCCTCCACCGACCCCAACTCGGCCGTCGCCAACGGCTACGAGATCCAGATCGACGCCACCGACACCGCCGACAGGACCACCGGCTCCGTCTACGGCTTCAAGTCCGCCGACGTGGCGGCGAGGGACGCCGCGCTCAACCCGCCGGGGCAGTGGAACACCTACGAGCTGCTGGTCGAGGGGGAGAGGCTGCAGATCTTCCTCAACGGCGTGAAGATCAACGACTTCACCAACACCGCCCCCGCCCGCTCGCTCCAGCAGGGGTACGTCGGCATCCAGAACCACGGCGCCGGGGACGACGTCTCCTTCCGCAACATCAGGATCAAGGAGCTCGGCGCGACCGGCGGTGACACGACCCTCCAGGCGGAGAGCTGGTCGGAGGCGAACGGCGTGCAGACCTACCCGCACACCCCCGCGCACGGCGGCACCGTGCTCGGCTACGTCAACCCCGGCGACTGGGCCGCCTACGACGGGGTGAACCTGACCGGCGTCACCTCGTTCCGGGCCAGGGTCGCCTCGCCCACCCCGAGCGGCGGCTTCCAGATCCGCACCGGCTCGCCCACCGGCCCGCTGCTCGGCAGCGTCACCGTGCCGGCGACCGCCGGCTGGGAGTCGTACGCCGACGTCTCCACCCAGCTCACCGGGGTCCCCTCCGGCAACGCCAGGCTCTACCTGGTGTTCACCGGCGCGGACTTCGACGTGGACGACTTCACCCTGGTCCGTACGCAGTAGTACGTCCGGTCCGCACGCCCTTCGTTCACGGGAGGCGGGCCACGGGAACGACGAGACGGCCCGGTCGATGACCGGGCCGTCTCGTCGTTGCGGTGTTCCCTTGTTCCTCCGGCGTTCCCCGCGCCTCTCCGGGTCTCCCAGGTCTCCCGGAGCCGCCGGGGGCTCAGCTGAACTCAGCTGAACATCGCCTCCATGGTCTCGTGCGACTGCTCCTTCCTGGCGTCGGACTCGCTGCCCCAGCAGGTGTTGAGGATGATGCGGGTGCGGTCCTCGGAGAGCGGGACCGTGCGGTGCAGCGTCGTGTCGGAGCGCAGGAAGTAGATGTCGCCGGTCTCGTGGGCGTAGGTGCTGATCTGCTGCTTGATGAGGTGGTCGTGGACCCTCGGGTCGTCCTTCACCCAGTTGGTGTGGGGGACGCACTGGAGCATGCCGCCGTACTCGCTGCTCGGCGCCTCCATGATCCAGATGAGGGTGAAGCTGAAGTCGCCCCAGTGCCAGCCGTGGGTGTCGCCCTGCTTCTCCTGGCGGATGATGACGTACTTCTCCTCGTCCCAGGGGCAGTTGACGACCGGCTCGTTGGCCAGCTGTCCGAGGAAGCCCTTGAGGGCGATGGACTCGTAGAGCTCCGGGATGAGGGAGCTGTCCCGGGCGATGGACTGCTGGCTGACCGTGCTCATCTTCCTCGGGGAGTTGCTGGTCTCCTTGAGGTTGATGTCGATCCGGCGCGCGTGCAGGTCGAGCAGCCGGTTCACCTCGTCCGAGACGAGGTTCTTGACCTCTCCCGAGACCACGTCCCGCAGCTTGACGTAGCCGTTCCTGCGGAAATCATGCGACAATTTGCGGATTTCCCAGGGGTCCTGAAAGGTCTTTTCGAGATGCTCGGCGATCCGGTCGTCGAGCGAGAGCGTCCCGAGGCCGGTCTCGTAGGTGGGAGTCGGCATGCGGTTTCTCCTCCGTGGTTATCGAGTCCGTGGTTATCGAGGTTTCCAGAACCGTAACACGCGAGTGGTGACCGCAAATGGCGCGCGTTGTTCGTCCCGTCCCCCTGTGAAAGCATGAGCGGATTCCATCCGATCGGCTTCAGCAATTACTCAGACTACGCAGGGACGAGCGTCATGAACACCAAAGTCACATTCGTCGAGCTGTCTGCATTCGAGGCCATCCTGCCCCTCGCCTCCGGTTACATGCAGGCCTACGCGCAGCACGATCCGGAAGTGGGACCGCGATGCGAGTTCGAGATCTACTCCGCCCCCGTATCCGCCGACCGGGAGGAAGTGATCGAAGAACTCCTCGGCAAACGCAGCGACGTTTACGCCATCAGTTGTTACATCTGGAACATCGGGTTCGCGCGCGCCGTGCTGGACGCGCTGCACGAGGGTCTCCCGCGGGCCCAGTTCATCCTCGGCGGCCCGCAGGTCATGCTGCACGCCCACGAGTACGTCGCCCCCGAGCGGGAGAACGTCGTCGTCTGCAACGGCGAGGGCGAGAAGACCATGGTGCAGTACCTGCGCCAGATCCTCGGCGACGAACCCGACTTCGCCGCCGTCCACGGGATCAGCTTCTGGCGCTCGGGGGAGCTCGTCACCACCGAGGCCGCCGAGCGGGTGCGCGACCTCATGGAGGTGCCCTCGCCCTTCACCTCCGGCGTCTTCGAGGAGGGCAAGTACACCACCGCCATCCTGGAGACCAACCGCGGATGCCCGTTCAGCTGCGGTTTCTGCTTCTGGGGCGCGGCCACCAACGACAAGGTGCACAAGTTCGAGGACCAGCGGGTCCGCGACGACATCACCTGGATCAGCAAGAACAACTTCGTGTCGATCTTCATCGCCGACGCCAACTGGGGCATGGCCCCGCGCGACGTGGAGCTCACCCGCCACCTGGTGGAGTGCAGCGAGGAGAACGGCTACCCGGTGATGGTCTCGATGGCCGCGGCCAAGAACAAGCCCGACCGGATGGCCGAGATCACCGAGATCCTGGTCCAGGGCGGCCTGCTGACCAGCCAGCCCATCTCCCTGCAGTCGATGAGCTCCAGGACCCTGGAGCTGGTCGACCGCTCCAACATCAAGCCCGCGACCTACACCGAGTTGCAAAGGACGCTCAGGGAGAAGCGCATCAGTTCATACATCGAGCTGATCTGGCCGCTTCCCGGAGAAACCCTGGACTCGTACAAGGAAGGGGTCGCGGAATTGTGCAGGCTGCGCGCGGACACTTTGATCGTCTATCCGCAGCTGCTTCTCCACAACACCTCGATCTACGCGAAGCGCGACCTTCTCGGGGTGCAGGTCGAACGCGTTCCCAGTGATGTCACCGAGGCCGATGTCGTGGTCGGCACCAACTGGGTCAGCCGCGCGGAGTGCGAGCGCGGCACCTGGTTCTACTACGCGGTCCACTCGCTCTACAACCTGCGCGGCCTGTATTACCTCGCCAATTACCTGGACAGGTCGGGAACCAGGAGGTTCGAGGACTTCTTCACCGATGCCGCGACGTATTTCGAGAGCCGTACCGACACCGAGGTCGCTGCTTTCTTCCGCGATTCGGTGGAGAAACTCTGGAACTACGACTTCCATAACTTCGGGATGGTCGCGCACATCGTCCTGCATTCGCACCGCGAGGAGTTCGACGGGCTGCTCGTCGACTTCGCGCGCGGCCAGTCCTGGTGGGAGGACGCCGAGGCGCGGGCCGCGTTCGAGCTCGACCTGCTGGCCAGGCCCTACATCTACCTGGCCAAGCCGACGCCGCCACGCTACGACTTCACCGAGCTGCGCGTCGAGTCGCGCCCGGCGGCGCGGGGGAGGACGACCTCGGTCGTGGACATGCCCGCCGCCCTGGCCGCCCTGCTCATCGACCTCGACGTGACCGGCCTGGAGGCCGGCCAGGAGAACCTCACCCGCCTGGAGCTCGACCACCCGCGCGGGCGCAAGCTGCCGTTCATGCCGGAGCGCAGCCTGGAGCACAACGCCTCCTACTGCCAGGGCATGGTGCTGCGGCTGCGGGAGTATCTCCCCACCTGGAAGCCGGTGTCCGAGACCGCCGCGCTGCCCGGCCGGCGCTGAGCCGCCCGCCCCCGGGACACACCGGGGACACACCGGGGGCACGCCGGGGCGCATGACGAGGGCCCGTGAGGATCATCCTCACGGGCCCTCGTCATGCGCGGCATCCCGCCCGGCGGGATGCCCGCCGCCCCCGACCAGGGACTCAGACCTTCGCTCCCGCCTTGGCCTCGGCCTTGGCCAGGGCGGCGTCCACCGCCTCGGCGAAGTCGGCGAGCACCGGGTTCTCGAACAGCACCCGGATCGGCACGTTCACCGAGAACCTCTCCCGCACCTGGGTGATCACCTGCGCGGCGACCAGGGAGTGGCCGCCGATCTCCAGGAAGTCGTCCTCGCGGGCGATCCTCCTGAGCTTCAGCACCTCGGCCCAGATCCCGGCGATCGTCTGCTCCGTCGCGGTCTGCGGCGCGTCGAAGTCGTCGTCCCCGCCGTCCCCGCCGCCCTCCAGGCCGGGCTCGGGCAGCGCCTGGCGGTCCACCTTGCCCGAGGAGGTCAGCGGCATCGCGTCCAGCGTCACGTACGAGGAGGGCAGCATGTACGCGGGCAGCGAGCCCTGCAGGAACCGGTGCAGCTCGCCGGTGAGGCCGCTGCGGTCGGCGATGATCCTGGAGGCGTCGTCCAGCACGACGTAGGCGACGAGCCGGTCGTCGCGCACCACGACCGCCGCCTCGCGCACCCCCGGGTAGCGGGTGATCGCGGCCTCGATCTCGGCGGGCTCCACCCGGAAACCACGGATCTTCACCTGGTGGTCCACCCGGCCCACGTACTGCAGCCGGCCGTCCGGCAGGTAGCGGACCAGGTCACCGGTCCGGTACAGCCGCGCGCCGGGAGGGCCGTAGGGGTCGGGCATGAACGACTGCGCGGTCAAGGCGGGCTTGCCCCGGTAGCCGTGGGCCAGGCCGGTGCCGCCGACGTACAGCTCGCCGGGCACGCCCGCGGGCAGCGGGTTGAGCCAGCGGTCCATCACGTAGGTCCTGAAGTTGGCCAGCGGCCGGCCGATCGGCGGCGCGTACGCGGCGGCGGGATCGCAGGCGCCCATCGTGGCGCACACGGTCGTCTCCGTCGGCCCGTAGGCGTTGACGAACACGCGGCCCGGACCCCAGGTCCGCACCAGCCCGGTCGGGCACTGCTCGCCCGCGACGACCATGAGCCTGACCGTGTCCAGCTCGTCGCCCCTGAGCGTGCTGAGGAACGTCGGCGGGAACGTGGCCGCGGTCACCCCCTGGTCGCGGATGGCCTTCGCCGTCTCCTGCGGGGTCATGTTCGACGGGTCCAGCACGCACAGCGCCGACCCGTTCAGCAGCGCCATCGTGATCTCCCAGATCGACGCGTCGAAGCTGAGCGAGGCGAACAGCGCCACCCGGTCGTCGGGTGCCAGGGAGAACTCCCGCGACAGGGTGGCGGCGAGGTTGCCGACACCGCGGTGCGGCACCTCCACGCCCTTGGGACGCCCGGTCGAGCCCGAGGTGTAGATGAGGTAGGCCGGGGCGTCGGGCGCGGGCGTCACGCCGGGGCTCGTGCCCGGCTCCTCCGCCTCGATCGTGCGCCACTCGGCGTCCAGCTCGATCGTGCGCACCCGGTCGTCGCGCACCCGGCCGGTGTGCTCGGCCCCGGTGAGGACGAGGCGGGTCCCGCTGTCGTCGAGGATGTGGCTCAGCCGGTCGGGCGGCAGCGCCGGGTCCAGCGGCAGGTAGACCCCGCCGGACTTGACGATGCCGAGGAAGGCGACGAGCGCCTCGGCCGAGCGGCCGGTCATCGAGCCGACGACGTGGCCGGGCCGTACCCCCTCGCGGATCAGCCGGTGAGCCACCCGGTTGGCGCGCTCGTCCAGCTCCCGGTAGGTCAGCCGCCGCTCGCCGGCGAGCACCGCGAGCGCGTCCGGGGCGGCGGCGGCACGCGCCTCGAAGAGGGCGCCGACACCGGCCTCCTCGTCGAAGGGGGCCTCGGTGCGGTTCCACTCCTCGACCACCAGCCGCAGCTGCTCGGCGTCCAGCAGGGACAGCGAGGAGATGGGCCGCCCGGGGTCGCGCACGGCGTCGGACAGCAGGGTGACGTACTGCTCGGCCCTGGTCCGGGCGCCCGGCTCGTCGAACAGGTCGAGCCCGTAGCGCATCTCCCCGTCGAGCGAGCCCGGCACCAGGACCAGCGCCAGGTCCGAGGCGAGCGGGAAGCGCCCGGCCGCCGGCTCCGAGGTTTGCACGCCCGGCAGTCGAAGCGCGCTCCAGGCCGGGACCCTCTGGTCGAACTCCGCCTGGTAGAGCGGCTGCACGCCGCTGGAGGCGTCCAGCTCCAGCTCCTCGGCCAGCCGGTGCGCCGGGTAGGAGCCGTGCGCGGCCGCCCCGTCCAGCGCGTCGCGCACCCGGGCGACGACGTCGGCGAAGGAGGGGTCGCCCTCGCAGCCGATCCGGATCGGGAACGCCGGAGCGCGCCCCCCGGCCGGCACGGGTACGCCGACCACGACCTCGTCCTGTCCCGACCAGCGGCACAGCGCGACCGCCCACGCGGCCAGCGTGACGGCCGTGGTGTCGGCGCCGGCCTCCCGCGCGGTCTCGTCCCGGCCCGACCAGCGGGACAGCGCCACCGAGCGCGCCTCCCGGGCGGCGGCCCCGGCCTCGCGCGCGAGGGCCTCGACCCGCGCGGCCGTCTCCGGCGGCACGGCGAAGGTCACCCGGGCACCCGTGAAGCCGGGCACGGCGGGACGGCCCCGGTCGGCGGGCAGGTCCAGGGCGGGGGGCATGCCGTCGAGCCGGTCACGCCAGTAGGCGAGGTCCCCGGTGTCCCCGGTGTCCCCGGTGTTTCCGGTGTTTCCGGTGTCCTCGCCGGTGGCGGGGGAGCGCTCGGGGGAGGTGGCTGTGGATCCATGACCGTTCGCGAAGCTCCCGCCGGGGACGCCGTCAGGGGTGCGGTGGTCATGAGCCCGGCCGTTAGGGGCGTGGCCGTTGGAGGAGTGGCCGTTGGAGGTCGCGGGGGAGTGACGGCCGTTCAGGGAACCGTTCGGAGAGCCGTTCGGGGGGCTCTCCTGGGAGGTGGCCGTGAGCGTGGCGCCCGAGGCTTCCTCGTACGCCCGGGAGATCTCCTCCGCGAGGCCCGCCAGGACGCGCTCGTCGGCCACGATCCGGTGCGCCGTCACGACGAGCGCGTGGTCGTCGTCGGCCATCCGCGCCAGGGCGACCCGGACCGGCGGGCCGGCGTCGAGGTCGAGACCCCGGTTGGCCTGCTCGGAGACGAGCCGTGCCAGCGCCTCCTCGCGGCGGCCCGCGTCGTGCCTGCTCAGTTCCACCGGCGAGGGGACGGTGACGGGCCGAGACCCGTCACCGGAACCGCCGGGCGGCGCCGGACGCAGGTCCTCGCGGGCCTCCAGCACGTGCTCCAGCGCGGTGGTCAGGGCCTTCTCGTCCAGGGGGCCGCGCAGCCGCGCCGCGAGCGTGACCTGGTCGGTGTGGTCACCGGGGGTTTTCGCCCGGTAGGACCTCCACCCGCTCTCCTGGATCGGCGACAGCGAAGTATTACTGTCCGGCATGGGGTGCTCCAATCAGTGCCCGGCGTGGTCGAGTTCGAGGTGGACGGGGACGCGGTCGACGCCCCACATGAGGTTCGAGCGCAGCCGCTTGACCGGCCCGGTGAGCTCCATCCGGGCCACCCGGCCGGTCAGCTCCTCCAGCAGCACGCGCAGCTCGAACCTGGCCAGCGCCGCGCCGATGCACAGGTGCTTGCCGAGGCCGAACGTGAGGTGCCGGTTGGGGGTGCGCCCGACGTCGAAGCGGCGCGCGTCGGGGAAGGCGTCCTCGTCGCGGTTGACGGCCGGGTGCCACACGCTGACCCGCTCACCGGCCCGGATGGTCTGGTCCCCGATCTTCGTGTCGCGCAGCGCGGTGCGCATGACGTTGAGGCTGGGGGCGGTCCAGCGCAGCACCTCCTCCACGGCGGTCGGGATGAGCGAGGGGTCCTCGCGCAGCCGCCTCCACTCGCCGGGGTTCTCCACCAGGGCGATGACGGCCCCCGCCGAGGCGTGCCTGGTCGTCTCGTTGCCCCCGGTGATGAGGCCGTTGATGTTGAGCAGGATCTCCTCGTCGGTGAGGGGCGTCCCGTCGATCCGGCCGCGGATCAGCACGCTGATCACGTCGTCGCCGAGGTTGTCGCGCCGCTCGGCCAGCAGGTCGGCGTAGTAGGCGAAGATGTTGGCGTTCGCCTCGGCCTTCTCGGCGTCGGAGATGACGTCGTCGGAGCTGGCGGAGCCGAACGCGGTGCGCGTCCACTGGATCATCAGGTCCCAGTCGGCGCGGGGCACGCCCAGCAGCTCGCAGATGACCGAGAGCGGGAGCCTGCCCGCCACCGTGTCGACGAAGTCGAACGAGTCCTTCTGGGCGTTCTCCTCCAGCATCCCGCCGACCGTCTCGCGCATCGCGCCCTCCAGGCGGCGGACCACCCGGGGGGTGAGCGCGGGGTTCATCACGTCGCGCAGCTGGCTGTGGCGGCCGTCGGTGACGATGAGCATCTTGCCCGCGGCGGCCCTGGCGGCCGACTCGGTCTGCCCGACCTGCATACCGCGCTCGGAGGTGAAATTCGTCTTGTCGAGATAGACGGCGACGCCGTCCGCGTATTTGGTGAAAGCCCAGAAGCTCGGCCCGTCGGACCTCTTGTTCCAGAACATCGGCCGGTGCTCCTGCAGGTAATGCAGGACGCCCAGGCCGGAGTCGGGGGCCGTGTAGATGTCCGGATCCGCCAGATCCAGCTCGTTGAGATTCACGGTCGTGTCCACTGTCATGGGGAATTCCTCCGTGCGTACACGTCGAAGATGTCCGTGTCCTTCAGCAGGGGGTCCTGGCCGATGTCGACCTGGAATCCACGGCCGGTGAGACCGTCGCGCACGGACGCGAGCCTGCCGCCGATGTCGTGGACCTGCATGACGATTTGGTCGATCGCCTCCCAGTCGCCGGGGGCGATTCCGTCCAGCACATCGCATTCGGCTTTCTCGACGTTGATTTTCAACAGTCCTATGCGGTCGACGCCCTCGGTGGCCATCACCTCGGAGATCGTCCGCACCTGGCACTCCTGCTTCTCCGTGACGTGCCTGCCCTCGGCCATGTCGGTCACGTCCTCGGGGGCGAAACCGCTGTTGGCCAGGAACGTCCTCGTCACCTCGGCGTCGTGGTCGACGTCGGTGTACATCCCCGACATCGCGGTGGTCTCCGGGTAGACGGTGAGAACCGCCGTCCCCGGGGTATGGGAGAGCGCGCAGTCGAACGCCTTGGCGTTCAGGCCGTGGGCGGACAGATTCGCGCACAGCGCGTCGTAAAGCGGCCTGGCGGGCTCGAAGGCGAGAATTCGCGTGCCCGGACATTCCCAATGAAACGCCAGGGCGGCGATTCCGATGTTAGCCCCCACGTCGAACACCGTCATTCCCGGCTCAAGGCGCACGTCATGTCTGAAGTAGCTTCTGTCGCCCACGATACTGCGATACTGCAGGCTGGTCTCGGCGGGATTGAGCTGGAATACCACATGGCCGTCGGGGAGTGTCATCTGGCGCACTCGATGATTGTTTTCCAGTGCGCCTCTCGTATGATTTCGCATATCATCACCCTTAACAAAAACATTGTTCCAGTCAACCAGAGGTGAAACTCCACAAGGACGGAATGATCTTATGGACACTCAGAGAACGGAAGTCGGGGCGCCGGAGGAAAAGCCGCCCTCTCTCTGGCGCAACGCCGACTTCAACCGGCTCTGGACCGGTCAGTCGATCTCGGTCCTCGGCTCCGAGCTGACCACCCTGGCGCTCCCGCTGACCGCGATCCTCATGCTGCAGGCCAGCTCCTTCGAGGTCGGCCTGCTCAACGCCATGCGCACGATCGCCGCGCTCCTGCTGACGCTGATCGCGGGGGTGCTCATCGACCGCTACCGCCGCAGGCCCCTGATGGTCGGCTCCGACATCGGGCGTGCCGTGGTCGTGGCCCTCATCCCCCTCGCGGCCTTCGTCGGTTTCATGGACATGTGGGTGCTCTACGTGGTCGCGGTGGTGGTCGGCGGCCTCTCGGTGGTCTTCGAGATCGCCTACGCCGCCTACATGCCGACCCTGCTGAGCGAGGAGCAGCTGGTCGCGGGCAACAGCCGGATGGCGGCGACCGAGTCGGTGGGCGCCATCGCGGGCTCCAGCGCCGGAGGCGTGCTCATCGACCTGTTCCGGCCGGCGTACGTGATGATGGGAGACGCGATCTCCTTCCTCGTCTCCGCCTTCGCCCTGTCGCGCATCCGCCACGTCGAGCCGCCCGTCGAGCGCCGGAGCACCCAGGGCCGGGGCGCGGTCGCGGCGATGCTCCACGACATCAAGCACGGCCTGAAGGTCACCTACCGCAACGACTACGCCCGGCCGCTGATCATCAACTCCGCCGGCGCGAACTTCGGGTCGATGATGATCCTGACCCTGTTCATCCTGTACGCGGCCAGGGACCTCGGCATGTCGGGCACCTGGATCGGCTTCATCTACGCGGTGGGCAGCATCGGCGGCGTCGTCGGCGCCGTCTTCGCGAGCAAGCTGTTCGAGAAGGTCGGCTACGGGCGCGGCATCATGACCGCCCTGATCGCGTTCCGGGTGCTGTGCTTCACGCCGTTCGTGGCCGGTCCGCAGTGGCTGCAGATCACGCTGTTCTCGGTGATCTGGTTCGTCACGGTGTTCGGCGTGGTGGCCGGCAACATCGGCCAGCTCACGCTCTTCCAGTACGTCATCCCCAACCACCTGCGGGGCCGGGTCATCGGCGCGAGCCGCGCGGTCTACCTCGGCATCCTGCCGATGGCCGCGATGCTGGCCGGGGTGCTGGGCGAGCTGATCGGCATCAAGCCCGCCATCTACGCCGGTGCCGCGTTCCTGCTGCCCTGGATCATCCTGCTGTTCCTGTCGCCGGTGCCGAACCTGCGCAGGCTGGAGGACGCCGAGCTCCTGCAGGACGACCCGGAGCCCGCCGGGACCGGCGGACCCGGCGGGCGCGAGGACGGCAAGGACGGCAAGGACGCCTGACATCCGAGATCGACCGGCTCAGCCGGGGACGCGCGCGGACATGCTCCGCGAGATCTCGTCCAGCAGGGCGGCGGGCGCCTGGAGGTAGCTCCAGTGCCCGCCGTCCAGCACGGTGTAGCGGGCCTCTCCGTAAGCCTCCCAGCCGTCCATCTGCTCCGGGGGGATCTGCGTGTCGCCCGACCAGCCGATCGCGGTGATCGGGCACGGCAGCTCCACCGGGTCGGTCTTGTCGAAGCGGCCGTAGGCGGCCACGTCGGCGCGCATGACGTCGGCGGCCATGTCCACCAGCTCGGGCAGCGGCTCCGCGCCGCGAGCCCGCATGAGGTCCGACACCAGCGCGCCCACCTGCTCCTCGTCGAGTTTGAGGATGCTCGGCCACGAGGCCCGGTGCGGCGGGACCATCGAGGAGGCGAACAGGTGCGCGGGCAGCGGCCCGCCGCGCTCCATGAGCAGCAGCGTCGCCTCGTAGCCGATGAAGACCGTGCCGCAGTGGCTGATGAAGCCGAACGGCCGGTCAAGGTAGGGCTCCAGACCCTCCAGCATCTCGGCGGCGACGGCCGCGTAGCTCTCGAACAACGGCTCGCGCAGCCGGTTCTCCCTGCCGGGCAGCTGCACCGGGCACAGCTCGATCCCGTCCACCTCGGCCGGCCACCCGTGGTACATCGACGCCCCGGAGCCCGGGTAGGGCAGGCACCACAGCCTGGCCCGCGCCCCGGGGTCTGGGGTGCGCAGCAGCCACGTGGGACGGCTCTTCCTCCGCTTCCTCTCGGTCGTCATCTCGTCTTTCCTTCCGCCTTGATGTTCCGGATGAGGGTCTCGGGGGTCGGCGCCCGCAGGAAGTCGCGCAGCCGGATCCGCACGCCGTAGCGGCTCCCGATCCGCTCGACGAGGCGGGTGGCCGACAGGGAGTCGCCGCCGGAGCGGATGAAGTGGTCGCCCAGCGCGCCGCGCGCCCCGAGTGCCTGCTCCCACAGCTCCAGCACCCCCGCGGTCACCGGGTCGGCGTCCTCCTCGCGCCCGCCGTCGCCCCGGGGAGCGGCTTTCGAGTCGTCGGCTCCCGGGAGACGGTCGGATTCGGGGAGACCGGTTCCCGGAGGGCCGCCCCACGAGGGCGCGGGCAGCGCGCGGCGGTCCACCTTGTTGCTGGAGTTCAGCGGCAGCCGCTCCATCGCGGTCCAGGCGGTCGGCACCATCGGAGCGGGCAGCCGGGCCGCGGCGAAGGCGCGCAGTTCCCCGGCGCGGGGCTCCCCGGCACGCGGTTCCCCGGCCTCGTGCGCGACGCCGTCCGCGACACTTCGCGAGACGCCGTCCGCGACACCGTCCGCGACACCTCGCGCGGCGCCGTCCGCGACACTTCGCGAGACGCCGTCCGCGACACCGTCCGCGACACCTCGCGCGGCGCCGTCCGCGACGCCGTTCATGTCGTCGGCCGTGGTGGCGGCGTAGACCACGTAGGCGCACAGCCTCAGGTCGCCGCCGGGGCCCGGCACGCCCGTCACCACGCACTCGCGCACCGCCGGGTGGTCGAGCAGCACGGCCTCCACCTCAGCGGGCTCCACCCGGTGGCCACGGATCTTGACCTGCTGGTCGACACGGCCGTGGTGCTCCAGCCGCCCGTCCGGCCGCTCCCGTACGAGGTCGCCGGTCCGGTAGACGCGGCCGCCGCCGCCCGAGGGGTCGGGCAGGAAGCGTTCGGCGGTGCGGGCCGGTTCGCCCAGGTAGCCCCGGGCCAGCTCGGGCCCGGACACGAACAGCTCACCGACCTCGCCCGCCGCGACCGGTTCCAGCCCGGAGGTCAGGACGGGGACGCCGACGCCGGGCCAGGCGCGCCCGATGGGGGGCCGGGCGCGCCTGGCGGTCTCGTCGGCCGTGACCGAGGTGCAGCGGTCCTCCAGCGGGACCAGGCAGCTCGTCACGCCGTTGGCCTCGGCGGAGCCGTACTCCACCGCGACCTCGAACGGCAGGCCGGGCGAGGGCCACACGCGCACCGCGTCGCTGCCGACCGTCATGAGCCGCAGCGCCGTCTCCCCGGGCCACGGCAGGCCGTACAGCAGCTCGGCGAGCGGCATGTTCACGTACGAGCGGGTGATGCCGGAGGCGACCATCCAGTCGCGCAGCTCCGGCGGCGAGCCCGCGGTCGCCGCGTCGGCGACGTGCACGCTCGCGCCGGAGCAGAGGTAGGGCCACAGCTCCACCACCGAGACCGACGAGGCCGGGGGAGCCAGCCAGCTGGAGCGGTCGCCGGGGGTGATGCGGTACGCCTCGGCGTGGGTGGCGACCCGGTGGGCGATCGCCCGGTGGGTCACCCCGACGAGCTTGGGCCGCCCCGTCGACCCGGAGGTGTGCACCGCGTACGCGAGCTGGTCCTCGTGCACGGCGACGCCGGGCCTCTCGTCGGAGGGTCCGGCGTCGAAGGCGTCGAAGGCGTCGACGGGGCCGTCGATCACCACGGGAGCGCCGTCGAGGACCGCGGCGACGCGGTCCTCGGGCCAGCCGGGGTCGAGCAGCACCGCCGCGCCGCCCGCCTTGCAGACGGCGAGCAGCGCGACGAGCAGGTCGGGGGAGCGGTCCAGCCGCAGGGGGACCAGGGTCTCGGGGCCGACGCCGCGTCGCAGGAGCGACCGGGCGAGGCCGTTGGCACGGGCGTCGAGGTCCCCATATGTGAACAGGACGGCCCCGGAAACCAGGGCCGTCCTGTCCGGAGCCTCGGACGCCTTCTTCTCGAACAACGTGTGGACGGCGCCCACCTGTCCTCCGTTCCTCACCCGGCCTTGGCGTCGTGGATCCCGCGCGCGGGGATCTGGCCGGTGGCGACCTGGTTGAGGACGAGCCGCGCCCACTCCTCCACGCTGCGGTTCATCCGGCGGGCCGCGTCACGCCACGACTGCTCCTGGTCGACCGGTACGTCGATGTGGATGACGGCCTTCTCCTTGGCGGCCGCGTCCCGGCCCGAGGCCGACAGGGCGGCGGTGCGGTGTGCCTTGATCTGGCTGCGGAGGCGGTTCCTGGACCAGTTGAAGCGCTCGGCGCGGTCGAGCCAGAGCATCTGCTCGTGCTCGGGGAGCGCGGCCACTTCGGCGTGGTGCTGAAGGCTGAGCTTATCCCGCCGGCGGGATACCGGGAATCGCCGCGCGACCCAGGCGTAATTGCGCAGGGTCTGGATATCGAGGGAGCTCTCCTCGACCGCTCTCTTGTAACGGTCGGTGTATTCGGTTTCGCCGTAGACCAGCCAGTCGCCGAGCCACCAGGCGGAGGAGTCGGCGATGAGGGAGATCTGGTGGCCGATCCGCCGCCAGGTGTCGAAGGGGAGGCTCGACGGGAGCTGGAGCCCGGTTCGCCGAGGCTTGGCGGACGCGTCCAGGGCCAGCTTGGAGCCCTGGGAGGGGGCGCGACGCGGGGCCGGGACGGAGGGCCTCTCATCACTGGGCGGCGGGGCTTGGCGGTTCGCCTCTCGGTTGGGGGAGAGCACCTGCATGCGACTGTTCCTCCGGATTTCTGTGCACTTGGAGTGAGTCAGGACGATCCCTTACCCGCCGTTCTGGAAAGCGCACTTTCGATCATGAGTAATTTTCGAATGGTCTTCCTGATGTACAACGGAAAGACGAGATCAAGCCTTTGACCAGCTGAGTCTCTAGTCAGGTCTGCAATTTTTTCTGCTCTGTGGTATACGCGCCGGTTCGGAGTTCAACCTCCCGGAAATGGAATTGATCCATCATGTATCCAAGGTTTCGGCCCGCGAATATGCGCACGCTGCGTCGCTCCCTGGTCGCGTACGGTCTCGCGGTCGTGCTGCCCTCCGTGCTCGCGCTGCTGATGCTGGCGCTCGACCCGGGGACGGCCACCGGCCCCGTCCCGGTGCCCTCGGTGGAGCCGGGGCGGCGGGAGGAGGTGCCGGCCACGCCCCTGCTGCTGCTGTCGATCACCGTGGTCGTCGCGCTGGCCCATCTCGGCGGGGCCGTCCTGCGAAGGCTGGGCCAGCCCCGGGTGATCGGGGAGATGGCCGCGGGCATCGTGCTCGGCCCCTCGCTGCTCGGCGCCGTGTGGCCCGGGGCCTACCACGCGCTCTTCCCCGGCGAGGTCATGCCGTACCTGAACCTGCTGGCCCAGTTCGGGCTGGCCTTCTTCATGTTCCTGGTCGGGATGGAGCTGCGTGGCGACCTGCTGCGCGGGCGGGGCGCGATCGCGGTGCTCTGCGGGCAGGCGAGCGTGGCGATCCCGTTCGCGCTGGGGGTCGCGCTGGCCCTGCTGATCTACACGCCGCTGGCGACCGCGTCCGTCGGGTTCCCGGTCTTCGCGCTGTTCGTCGGCGCCGCGCTCAGCGTCACCGCGTTTCCCGTACTGGCCAGGATCCTGATGGAACGCGGGCTCTTCCACACCCCGACCGGGGCGCTGACCGTCACCTGCGCCGCCATCGCCGACGTGACCGCGTGGCTGCTGCTGGCCGTGGCGGTCACCATGGCCAAGGGCTCCTCACCCGCCGAGGCGCTGCGCACGCTCGCCCTGACCGCCGCCTTCGCCGCCGTCATGGTCTGGGGGGTACGGCCGCTGCTGGCCCGGCTGCTGCGCCGGGGGCTCTCCCAGGAGGCGACGCTGCCCGTCGTCGTCGTGGGCCTGCTCGTCTCCGGGCTGCTGACCGAGCTGATCGGCATCCACCTGATCTTCGGCGCGTTCCTGTTCGGCGCCCTGTTCCCGCGCGACGGCGACGTGCGGCTGCGGCGGGTACGCGAGCGCACCCAGGACTTCACCACCTCCTTCCTGCTGCCGCCCTTCTTCGCCTTCGTCGGGCTCAACACCCAGATCGGGCTGATCGGCCAGGACCTGGCCATGTGGGGCTGGTGCCTGCTGATCCTCGTCGTCGCGGTGGCGGGCAAGGTCGGCGGCGTGCTGGTCATCGCCAGGCCGATGGGCGTGCCGGGGCGGGAGGCCGCGCGGCTCGGGGTGCTGATGAACTGCCGGGGGGTGACCGAGCTGGTGATCCTGAGCATCGGCCTCGGCCTGGGCATCATCACCCAGGCGCTGTTCACGATGCTGGTGATCGTCGCGCTGGTCTCCACGGCCGCGACCGCGCCCCTGCTGGGGTTGCTGGACCGCTGGGACGCGCGGCGCGACGGGGAGGCGCGGGACGGGCTCCCAGGGGAGCCCGAGCGGGCGGGGTCGGTGCCCCGGTCCGCCTGAGTACGGGGCGGCGCGCCGATCCGCCCGGGGACACCCGGGGACACAGGGCCGGGGAGCGGGGCGGATCAGGAGGGGGACGAGGGCGGGGCGGGGTCAGGAGGCGCGGGGCAGCGGCCGGGGCTCCGTGCCCAGCTCGCGCAGCTTGGCGTGCACCTCGTCGGGGCTCTCCCCGGCGACGGTGAGCCGGGAGGTGGCGAACACCTCGCCGTCGGCGTCGGTGATCGGGTCGCCGCTGTAGGGGACCTCGCCGCTGAAGCGGGCGGCGTGGAGATGGTCGCGAAGCTCGGGCCGGGCGTGCAGGGAGAAGATCGGCAGCCGGGTCGCCATCGCGGCCAGCCGCATGGTGCCCGACACCCGGGGGTTGATCTCCAGCAGGTGCACCTCGCCGCTGCGGGTCAGCAGGAACTCCACCTCCAGGTAACCGTGCGCCTCGGCCAGGTCGGCCAGCCGCTTGCCGACGGCCCGCAGCTTGCGCTCCCAGGTGCCGCCGAGCGCCGGGCCGGGGCACAGCCGCAGCCGCTGCCACGGCGGGACCAGGTCCGGCGAGGTCTCCCCCTTCCAGACCGGCGGGAACGTCGCCGTGCCGTGCTCGTCGCGGTAGACCAGCACCGAGTACTCGATCCCGTCGACGTACAGCTCGCTCAGCTCGTTGGGGGCCAGCTCGCACTCGCCCGCGCGGGCCAGCCGGGTGCCGACGCTCTGCGTGCCGTGCCGGTCCTTGATGACCACCGGGGTGTCGGGGCCGGCCTCGGGCAGCGGCTCGCCGGCCCGCGCCCACGGCGGCGAGACCAGGCGGTAGCGGTCGAAGAACTCCTTCATCAGGATCTTGTCGCTGCCCAGCGAGGCGCACAGCCGCGACTGGCACTCGGCCTGGTGGCCGAGCTCGCGGAGCCGGAAGGCCATCAGCTGGTCGCGGCCGAGCGTCGTGTGGCTGGAGTGGAAGACCACCGTCGCCCGCGGGGCCCGGCCGATCGCGTCGAGCAGCGGGGCCACGTCGACACGGTGGTCCTCGCCGGTGAAGACCGCCCGGTCCCGGGGACCGAGGTCGACGAAATGGTCGAACCAGCTCTCCAGGCTGGTGGGGGCGACGGCGTGAATGACGGGAGACGTTTGTCGGCTCATGTGGATTACTCCGGAATCGACGTCGGAAACACTGAAACACTGAAACGCTGCGAACGCTGAAACGCCGCGGACGCTGCGGACACGAGAAACGCGGGAAACGCCGCGAACAGGAACGACGTTACGCGGTACGCGCCATCGAGAACGCGTCGTCGAACGCCTCGAGATACGCGCCGACCAGCGGCGAACCGGCCTCCCAGAGGAAATTCACCGGCAATTTCATCCACCGGGCGAACAATTCCGCGGAACGCGGGAACGGCCGGTCGTTCACCGCCGCCGCGGCCCGCACGGCGGCGGCGACCTGGGGCGACCAGTCGGGCGCGGTGCCCTGGAAGAGCGGGAAGACGTGCAGCGGCCGGGTGGCCGGGGCGCGCACCTTCAGGCCGCGCTCCTGACCGGCCGCCACCAGCCCGTCCCGGCTGAACGGGCACTCCGGCGTCACCTCGACGACCCCGTCGTACCAGGCCCCCATCGTGACGCCCTCGGCGACGGGGGAGGGCCGCACGCCCGGCAGCTCGCCGAGCCCCGCGGCCAGGGCGGACATGTTGGCCACCCTGCGCTCCACCAGCTCGTCCAGGCGGTCGAGGTGGCTCTGGGCGAGCACGGCGCCCGGCGTGGAGATGCGGAAGTTGCCGCCGAGACCGGTCAGCAGGAACGGCTTGTAGCGGACGGCGTCGATGGTCAGGTCGGTGCGGTGCCGGAAGTTGGTCAGCAGGCAGGCGCGGGCGAAGACGTCCTCGGAGTCGGTGAGGAGCATGCCGCCCATGCCCCCCGAGATCAGCTTCCTGCCGCCCACGCTGAAGACCGAGATGTCTCCCATGGAGCCCACCGGCTGGCCGCGGAAGGTGGAGCCGTGGGCGTGCGAGCAGTCCTCGACCAGGGCGAGCCCGCGCCGGTCGGCCACCGCGCGCAGGGCGTCCATGTCGCAGCTGTGGCCCCACAGGTGGGTGACGACGATCGCGACCGTACGGGGGGTGACCAGCGCCTCCACGTCCGCCGCGGCCACGTTCCCCGAGGCGTCGCCCGCGTCGCAGAGCACCGGTACCGCGCCCAGCAGGAACAGCGGCGAGGCGGTGCTGAAGAACGTGAGGTCCGGGACGATCACCTCGTCGCCCGGCCCGATGCCCAGCGCGAAGTAGGCGGCCAGCAGCCCGGCCGTGCCGGAGGTGAGCGCCAGCGCGTGGGCGCGGCCGTGCCGCTCGGCGAACGACCGCTCCAGCCCGGCCAGCTCGGGCCCGTAGTCGTAGTCGAACGTGCGCCCCAGCGTCACCAGCTCGGCGACCCTGGCCGCCACGCCGTCGTCGTAGACCGGCCATTCGAGCGGGTGCCGTGGTTCCCGGGGTCCCGGGGGTCCCTGGGGTCCTGGAGGCTCCACCCCGGTCCTGGTCTCCCGCGCGCCCGCGCGGCCGGGGCCGGGGGAGACCGGCTCGCCCCCGGCGCGGCCGGGTCCGAGGGGGCTCACGCGCCACCTCCCTTGAGGGCGACGAGCCTGGTCACCGCGTGGGTGTGCGGCTCCTCGTGGCCCTTGTGCGTGTGCGTGGAGTCGGCGTCGGTGGCGCTCAGCACGGTCCAGCCGGAGTACCT
The DNA here is from genome assembly GCF_042888905.1 of Streptosporangium sp. NPDC002721. Classification (NCBI taxonomy): domain Bacteria; kingdom Bacillati; phylum Actinomycetota; class Actinomycetes; order Streptosporangiales; family Streptosporangiaceae; genus Streptosporangium; species Streptosporangium sp. NPDC002721. The sequence continues at coordinate 8,787 of NZ_JBIAQI010000005.1, read as the reverse complement.
GTCGAGGTACCACTCGTGGGGCAGCAGGACCGGCATGCGCATCTCGCCGGCGGGAGGTACGTAGGCGTGGCCGCGGTTGAACATCAGCAGGGCGTTCACCCCTCCCGGCCTGGTCGCGGCCTGGAGCCTGGCGACGACGTCGGCGACCTGTGCCTCGTCCTCCAGCCAGTGCAGGACGCTGCACGCCAGCACCCCGTCGAACGAGGCGGGCTCCAGCCCGGCGGTGCGAGCGTCGCCCTGCCGCCACTCGATCCCCCCGGCGTCGCCCCACGCCCGCGCGCCGTTCTCCAGCGCGGCGGCCGAGACGTCCATCGCCAGCACCCGCGCGCCCCGCTGGGCGAGGCGTACCGCGTTGCGTCCCTCGCCGCACCCGACGTCGAGGACGGCGGGCGCGTCCGGGCCGGCCGGAGCGGAGGGCGGGCCCACCTCCTCGGGCGCCCCGGGCAGGGAGAGGGCGTCCCCCAGCACGTCCGAGAGCCGGTCGGGCCTGCGCCCCCACAGGCAGGCGGTCCTGGTGTAGCGGGCGTCGCAACCACCGTCGTCGTAGCCGTACGGCTGTGTTTTGGGTTCCATCTGGCGGAGGCTAGGCGCGGCCTTGATCACCGTCAACGGGGGTGGACGGCCGTCCGGGGCGCCGCGTGCCGCGGGGCCTGTGCGGGTACGAGCTTCAACTTGTCGCGCTCCGGGCTCACCGGGGTGGGGTACTCGCCGGTGATGCAGCCCTCGCACAACCCCTCGCCCGCCGCGCTCCCGACCGTGTGGCGCATGCCTTCCACCGACAGGTACGCCAGGCTCGTCGCGCCGATGATCCGGCACACCTCCCCGGCGTCGCGGCCGGTCGCCACCAGCTCGCCGGTGTCGACGATGTCCACCCCGTAGTGGCAGGGCGCGATCAGCGCGGGCGCGGCGATCCGCACGTGCACCTCGCTCGCCCCCGACTCGCGCAGCAGCGTGACGATGCGCCGCATGGTGGACCCGCGCACGATCGAGTCGTCGACCACCACGACCCTGGCCCCGTCCACCGGCGATCCGATCGAGAACTTGCGCCGCAGCTTGCGCTCGCGCCGACGCTGATCGGGCTCGATGAACGTCCTGCCCACCTGCTCGTCGCGGACCAGCGCCCCGGCGAGCGGGAGCCCGGCCGCCCGCGCGTACCCCCGGGCGGCGGGCACGCCGGAGGCGGGGACGGCCACGACCAGGTCGGCGTCCGCCGGGGACTCCAGCGCCAGCCGCTCGCCGAACGCCATCCGCGTCGCGCCGGTCCTGGCGCCGTCGATCCTGGAGTCCTGCCTGGTCAGGTAGAGGTGCTCGAACACGCAGAAGCTGCGCGGGGCGGGGGCGGCCACGCGGTGCGCCCCGATCAGGCGGCCGTCGCGCAGGATCAGCAGCTCACCCGGTTCCACCTCCCGCTGCTCGGGGCAGCCGAGCGCGTCGAGCGTGCAGGTCTCCGAGGCGACGACCGCCCTGCCCTCGGCGAACCCCGCGACCAGCGGACGCAGGCCGTGCGGGTCCCTGAAGGCCACGAGCAGGTCGCCGACGGCGCACACCACCGAGTACGCGCCGCGCAGCGCCCGCACGGCCCGCGCGACCGCCGCCACGATCGGGTCGCCCGTCTGGGGATCGGGGGTGTCCAGGGCGTCGGCCAGCAGGGCGAGGATGACCTCCGAGTCGCTGGTCGAGCGGAACCCGTACCCCTCGCGGCCGAGCCGGGCGCGCAGGTCGGCGGCGTTGGTGAGGTCCCCGTTGTGCGCCAGCGCGACGCGACGCGCCTCGTGGACGAAGGGCTGGGAGTTCTCCAGCAGAGTGGCGCCCGTGGTCGAGTACCTGGTGTGGGCGACCGCGACCCTCCCGGCGGGCCAGGCGTCGCGGGCCGGGTCACCGCACTCGGAGCGTGAGGCGAATCCCAGCGACCGCCGGACCTCCACACCCCCCGGCCCGGCCACCGCGATGCCCCAGGACTCCTGGCCACGGTGCTGCAGGGTGACGAGCCCGTCGAAGGCCGGCTGCCCGGCGGTCCCGTCGAGAACAGATACGCCGGCTATTCCACACATAGCTCCCCTTCAAAACCCTAACATTTCCTGGAAAGTGCGTTAAATCGCTTCTGCTTGACCATGGCATTGTCTGATTGCAACGTCGTGTCGAATGGCGAATGAAGCGAAGGAGATTCGAATGGCCGAGTCCGTGGACACCGCCGAGTACACAGTGGTGCTCAATCACGAGGAGCAGTACTCCATATGGTGGGCCGACCGTGACATTCCCGAGGGCTGGCGGAGCACCGGCCACAGCGGCACCCGCGAGGAGTGCCTGGCCCACATCGAGGAGGTCTGGACGGACATGCGTCCGCTGAGCCTGCGCCGCTGGATGGACGGCGAGCGGTCCTGACCCGCTCATCCCGGAACGACGAGCGGTCCTGAGCCGCCGATCCCGGACGACGAACGGTCCCCCGAGGACGGTCCCCATAAGGAGGAGCCCGATGGACACGATCCAGGAGCACGACGCGCGCCTGGTCGTCGAGGAGTGGAACCGCACCGAGCTGGCCGACGAGCCGGCGACCGTCATCGAACGGTTCGCCGCCCAGGTCGCCAGGTCGCCCGCCGCCCCGGCGCTGACGGACGAGGAGGGCACCGCCCTCACCTACGACGAGGTACGCCGCGCCGCCAACCGCCTGGCCGGGCACCTGCTCGGCCTCGGCCTGCGCCGCGAGGACCGCTGCGCCATCTACCAGCGCCGCTCGGCGAGCACGGTCGTGTCCATGTTCGCGACACTGGCGGCCGGGGGCGCGTACGTCCCGGTCGACGAGGGCAACCCGCCCGAGCGGGTCGAGGCGATCCTGCGCGACGCCGGCACCGCCGTGGTGCTGGCCGACTCCACCACCGAGGCCGAGGTGCCGCCGGGCCCGTGGTGCGTGGTGAACGTCGACGACCACCCCGGCAGCGACGAGAGCGACCCCGGCGTGCCGCTGCACCCGGCCAACCTCGCCTACGTCATGTACACCTCGGGCAGCACGGGAGCGCCCAAGGGGGTCCTCATCGAGCACCGCGCGGTCACCGCGTTCGTCCGGGGCGCCCAGCACCTGTACGGGCTCTCGCCGCGTGACCGCTTCGTGCAGTTCTCCTCGATCGCCTTCGACGTCTCCACCTTCGACGCCTTCGGGGCGCTGCTGTCGGGAGCGGCCCTGCACGTCGCCTCCGCCGAGACCCGCACCTCCTCCGAGCGCTTCCGCGACCTGCTGCGCGAGCGCCGCATCTCCGTCTACATGGGCACCCCCGGGGTGCTGAGGCTGCTGGAGCCCGGTGACTTCCCCGACCTGCGGGTCGTCGCCGTCGGCGGCGAGACCTACTCGGGCGAGTTCACCACCCGCTGGGCGGCCGGGCGCAGGTTCGTCAACAGCTACGGGCCCACCGAGACCACCGTCGGCGTCATCACCCAGGAGTGCGAGGGGCACTGGGACACCTCGCCGCCCATCGGCCGCGCCATGCCCAACCACCGGGCCTACGCCCTGGACGAGGAGATGCGCCCCGTGCCGATCGGCACCGTCGGCGAGCTGTACGTCGGCGGCCCCGGCCTCGGGCGCGGCTACCTGGGCCGCCCCGGCACGAGCGCGGCCTCCTTCGTCCCCGACCCGTTCGCCACCACGCCCGGCGAGCGGCTCTACCGCACCGGCGACCTGGTGCGCTGGACCCCCGAGGGAGAGCTGGTCTTCGCCGGGCGGGCCGACCGCCAGGTCAAGGTGCGCGGCGTCCGCGTCGAGCTGGAGGAGATCGAGGCGACCCTCTGCAGGCACCCCGACATCGCGCACGCCGTGGTCGAGGCGGAGGCGCGCGACGACGGCGACGCCCGCCTGATCGCCTACGTCGTCTCCACGGCCGGGGAGCCGCCCGGCGTGGGCGAGCTGCGCGAGATCGCGGCCCGGTGGCTGACGGCGCCGCTGGTGCCCAACGAGTTCGTCCACGTGCCGGAGATCCCGCTCACCCCGGCCGGCAAGGTCGACCGCGACGCCCTGGCAGAGGCCAGGGGGGCCAGGGAGGAGCGCACCGCCCCGGCCACCGAGGCCGACGACGGTGAGTGGACGCCGACCCGGCGCAGGGTCGCCGAGGAGATCGTGAAGCCGCTGCTCGGCGTCGACTCCCTCGGCCCGCACGACCACTTCTTCGAGCTGGGCGGCACCAGCATCCAGGTCATCCAGCTCCTGGGCAGGGTGCGCACGATCTTCGGCATCGAGGTGCCGGTCGTCGAGTTCTTCGACCGGCCCACCATCGCCGGGGTCGCCGACGCCGTCGACTCCGAGGTCCGCTCCGACATCAAGGACATCGTCCGCGAGGGCTGGGACGACATCGCCGACCGTTACGCCGCCTTCCAGTCGGAGTTCTCCGACGGCCCCCGCATGACCTGGACCGACCACCTGCTCGGCATGCTGCCCGGCGAGGGCGCGGCCGTGCTGGAGCTGGGCGTCGGCGGCGGCCACGAGTCGTCGCGCCGCCTGGCCGAGGCGCACGCCCTCACCGCCGTGGACATCTCCGCCGAGCAGCTCAAACTCGCCGAGAAGACCCTGCCGGGCGCGACGCTCGTCCAGGCCGACATGGCCGAGGCGGAGTTCCCCGAGGCCTCCTTCGACGCCGTCGTGTCCATCTACACCCTCACCCACCTGCCCAGGGAGGAGCTACCCGGCCTGCTGGAGGGCATCTCCCGCTGGCTGAGGCCGGGCGGCCTGCTGCTGGCCACGCTCATGACCGAGGACATCCCCGGCGCGGTCGAGGAGTGGTTCGGCTCGACGATGTTCTTCTCCGGCTTCCCCACCGAGGAGAACCTGCGCCTGCTGCGCGAGGCGGGCCTGGTCCCCGAGCGCGAGGAGGTCGTGGCGCAGCGGACACCGCTCGGGGAGTCGCGCTTCCTCTGGGTGATCGCGAGGAAGACGGAGGGACCGTCGTGACCGGTCTGCCCGTCCGCACCGCCCCGCTGTCCTACCTCCAGGAGCAGCTCTGGTTCGTCGAGCAGGACGACCCGGGCAACGGCTCGTACAACGAGCTGAAGGTGCTCGTCCTGGACGGCGCGCTCGACGCCGCCAGGCTCGGGCGGGCGCTGGAGCGGGTGGTCGCGCGGCACGACGTGCTGCGCACCACCTTCGTCTACCAGGGCGCGGAACCGGTGCAGGCGGTCTGGGACCGGGGCCCCGTGCTGCGCGAGGCGGCCGTCGGCGGCGAGCAGGCGCTCATGGAGTACGCCCGCGAGGTCGCCGAGGCCCCCTACGACCTGGCCTCGGGACCGCTGCTGCGCGCCTCGCTCGTCACGCTCGGCGCGGACCGGCAGGCGCTCGTGCTGGGGGTCCACCACATCATCAGCGACGGGTTCTCGATGAACCTGCTGCTGGACGAGCTGGACGCCGCCTACCGGGGCGAACTCCCCGGCGGCCTCCCCGGTGAGCCGCAGAGCGGGCCGCGAGACGAGTCACGGGACGGGGCGCCGGGTGGACCGTGGAGCGAACCGGCCGCCCAGTACGGCGACTTCGCCCGCTGGCAGCGCGAGCAGTTCGCCGGGGGCCGCCTGGCCGCCGACGTCGACCACTGGCGGCGCGAACTCGACGGCGCGCCCACCGTGCTGGAACTGCCCGCCGACCGGCCCCGGCCGCGCCGCCGGGCCAGCGCGGGCAGGCGCGAGCGCTTCCCGCTCGACCCCGCCCTGACGAGCCCGCTCGGCGAGGTCGCCGAGCGGGTCGGCGGCACCGTCTTCACCGTGCTGCTCGCCGCCTTCGCCGCCACCCTCTACCGCTACACGGGACGCGGCGACATGGTGCTCGGCACCGGCGCCCCCGGCCGTCCCGGACGCGAGTTCGACGGCGCGCTCGGCTTCTTCGCCAACATCGTGCCCGTACGGCTGCGCCCGGCCGGCGAGACGCCCTTCACCGACCTGGCCGACGCGGTCAGCGAGGCCGCCTTCGACGCCTTCGACCACCAGTACGTGCCCTTCGAGAAGCTCGTGGAGTTCCTCCAGCCCGAGCGCGACGCCGGGCACACCCCCCTCGTGCAGGTCGTCTTCACCATGTGGGACGCCGGGGCCGCCGAGCGCACCCTCGGCGGCGTGCCCGCCGCGGAGGTGGAGGTGGCGCGCGGCCGGTCCCGCTTCGACGTCGCGGTCGAGGCCGTGCGCCGGGGCGACCGGGTCGACTTCTTCGTCGAGTACGACGACGCCCTCTTCGACGAGGCCACGGTCGCCCGCCTGATGCGCCACTACGAACGGGTGCTGCGGGCGGTCGCCGACGACCCCGCCCGGACGGTGGCGGACATCCCGATGATCGCCCCGGAGGAGTGGTCCACCCTCACCCAGGGCGACGTGACCGTGCTCGACCACGACGGCAACGTGCTGCCCGCCGGAGCCGTCGGCCAGCTGGTCCACAGCTCCGGCGGCGAGAACGGGGCCGGTCCCGCCGGTCCCACCGGCCGCCTGGCCACCCGCAGGCCCGACGGGCGCGTGGTCGAGCGCGGGCGCGAGGACCGGCTGGTCGGTCTCGGCCCGTTCCAGGTGCAGCTGGAGGACGTCGAGGAGGTGCTGCGCGCCCACCCCGCCGTGCGCGACGCCGCCGTTATCGCCGTCGAGGGCGGAGCGGGCCGCGAGCTGGTCGCCTACACGGTCGCCGAACCGCCCCCCGACGAGCTGCGCGCCGTCCTCGTCGAGCGGCTGCCGCAGTACATGGTGCCCGCCGCCGTCGTGCCGGTGGACCACATCCCGCGTACCGAGGACGGCCGTGTCGAGACCGGGCTGCTCCCCGACGCGGGCGAGCGCGGCGAGCGGACCGAGCTGCCCGCCCTGGAGGCCGCGCTCTGCGTCATCTGGGCACGCGTGATGAACCTCGACGTGGTGGAGCCCGACGACGACTTCTTCGCCCTGGGCGGCCACTCGATGCTGGCGGCCAGGCTGGTGCGCGAGATCGCCTCCGTGCTCGCCGTGCGCGTACCGCTGATGGCCCTGTTCGAGAACTGCACCCCCGCCGACCTGGCCGACCACATGGCGGCCAGGCACCCCGCGCTGGAACACACGCTCGGCGACGCGGGCCGCGCCGGTCGCGCGGGCCGTACGGTCTTCACGCAGGAGGCGGAGGAGACCGGGGAGACCGAGGAGCCCGACACCAGCGCGCTGTCCACCGCGCAGCTGCAGATCTGGATCAACGAGCAGCTGGCGGGCGGCGACGCGCGCGACTTCATCGCCGCCGTCACCTACCGGGTGCGCGGCCCGCTCGACGTGGACGCCCTGCGCGGCGCCTTCGACGCGCTGGTCGCGCGGCACGAGAACCTGCGCGCCCGCGTGGCGCTCGTCGGCGACGTGCCGGTGCTGCGCTTCGACCCCGGCGTACGCGTCGAGCTGCCCGTCGAGGACCTCACCGGCCTGCCCGAAGACGAGCGGGCGCGGGAGGCGGCCCGCCGCACCGCGCGCGACGCCGGCACCGGCTTCGACCTGTCCACCGCGCCTCTCGTACGGGCCACCCTCTACCGGCTCGGCGAGGACGACCACGTCCTCGCGCTCGTCCAGCACCACCTGGTCACCGACGGGGTGTCCATCGGGCTGCTCGTGGGCGAGCTGGGCCGCCTGTACTCGGAGCGGGACGCCGCGCCCGCCGCGCCGCACCTGCGCTTCGCCGACTACGTGGCCTGGGAGCAGGCCTGGCTCGGCGGGCCCGAGGCCGCGGCCTCGGAGCGGTTCTGGCGCGAGCGGCTGCGCGAGGCGCCCGAGCTGGTCCTGCCCAGGACGCGCGAGGGGCGGCGCGAGGGCCGCGACACCGAGATGATCGCCCACCGCCTGCCGCACGCCGAGTCGCGCAGGCTGCTCGCGCTCGCCAGGCAGAGCAGGGCCACGCCCTACATGCTGGTGACGGCCGCGTTCGCGGCGATGCTGGCGCAGTGGAGCGGCCAGGACGACGTGGTGATCGGCACCACCGCCGACAACCGGCCGCTGCCCGGCCTGGAGGGCGTGGTCGGCTGCTTCGTCAACATGGTGGCGCTGCGCGTCGACTGCGGCGGCGACCCCACCTTCGCCGAACTGGCCGGTCGGGTGCGCAGGACCGTGCTGGAGGCCTACGCCCACCAGGGCACCCCGTTCAACGAGGTGGTGCGGGCCTTGAAGATCCACCCCGATCCGCGCCGGATGCCGCTGTTCCAGGTGACGTCCGACTGGGCGGGCGACGGCCCCGCGATCCCGGAACTGGCCGGGTGCGAGGTCGGCTTCGACTACGTGCACACCCGGGCCAACCGCTACGAGCTGGAGATGTACGCCGGCATGGCGGGGGAGCGGGTCGTGCTCGACCTGGAGTACGCCGTCGAACTCTGGGACCGCAAAGAGGTCGAGGAACGCCTGGAGCGGGTGGCGGCCCTGCTCACCCGGGCCGTGGTGGAACCGGAGACCAGGATCTCGAAGCTGCTCGCCTGACCGGGCACACGTCGTGAGGCGGCCTCCTGGCGGGGGGAGGCCGTCTCACCATGTCCGGGATCCGATGGGCGGAGGCGTACAACGCGGCGACCTTCCGGGACGGCATGGCTTCGGCAACCGTCGCCGTTACCGGCGTCACCCCTTGTGAGGGCGGACTCCTCTGATCGGTTTGTTCACACGCACCAGGACGTGAAGTCCGCGTCGCCGGGCACAAGACCGCGGGCGTCCCCGCTCGAAAACGGGAACGCCCGGGTCGACCGTGTGCGCTGTGGTGTGCGGTGGGGTCAGCTGACGGTGTTGGGTTGGGCGGACAGGAGGGTTTGGGACCAGCCGTTGGTGTCGACGGTGCCGTGGCCGGTGATGTCGTCGCCG